>NZ_NEIQ01000020.1:0-132240 GCF_002112765.1 Pseudomonas sp. B6(2017)
GCCTGCCCCCCTTTCCCACCCCTTCCCCGTTGAATACGCCTATGTCCGAAGCCAGTCCGTGTCTGAATTGCGGTGCCTGCTGTTCATACTTTCGTGTGTCTTTTTTCTGGGGCGAATGCGCCTCGTCCGGCGGAACGGTCCCCGACGAACTGGTGCAGAGCATCAGTCCCAGCCGGGTAGCGATGCTCGGTACCGACTGCAAGTCGCCACGCTGCATCGCCCTTGAAGGAGAAGTCGGCAAGGGTGTGAGCTGCTCGATCTACGCCCAGCGTGGCAGCCCATGCCGGGAGTTCGAGGCTTCCTGGATCGACGGCCAGCACAACGCCGATTGCGATGCCGCCCGGGCCGCGTTCGGCCTCGCCCCACTGGAGCCGGCGAACGATGAGCCCTGGTACGAGGAAAGCGCTTAGCACCATTGGCGATAACCCCCATAAGCAAATCATTAGGGCCAAAGTGCCACCGCCCATTGCAGCCACCGAGTGCCTTCTATACTGCAAGCACTCGTTGGCGCTGATCCGCCGACGCCAGACGACTAAAAAAGACATGGGCACGCTATGGATTGGCTGGGTCTGCATTTCATTACCGAGCTTCCGGATAGCGGGCAAGTGGTCCTCCATTGCACCCACAATCCGGTTCTAGTGCTGCTGGCCTACCTGGTGGCCTGCGCCGCCAGCTTCGCCACCCTGGACATGGCCGAGCGCGTCAGCCATGTCGAGCAGCCAAGCAGCCAGCGCTTGTGGCGTTGGGTCGGTGCCTGCTGCCTGGCCGGCGGCATCTGGTCCATGCATTTCATCGCCATGCTGGCGTTCGAGGCGCCGCTGGAAATCCACTACGACCTGCCGCTGACCCTGCTATCGCTGTTCATCGCGCTGATCGCCGCCTGGCTGGCGATGGATACCCTGAGCCACATGCAACTGCCGCTCTGGCGCTACTGCCTGGCCGCGCTGTGGATCGGCCTGGGCATCAGCGCCATGCACTACGTGGGCATGGCGGCCATGCGCTCCAGCGCCAGCTTGTACTACGAGCCCAGGATCATGGGGCTGTCGCTGCTGGTGGCCATCGGTTGCAGCCTGGCGGCGCTCTTGTTGTCCCGGCACCTGCGCGATGGCAGCGGGATATTCCACCAGTTGCTCAAGTACACCAGCAGCCTGGTACTGGGCGGCGCCATCGTCCTCATGCACTTCACCGGCATGTGGTCCATGACCCTGGCCCTGCCCGCCGGGGCGCTGCCGATCGCGGTGACGCCCGATGGCAACCTGCAACTGGGGCTGACTGTCTGCGCGATCATCCTGCTGGTCATCGGCAGCGGCATCAGCGCAGCCCTGGCGGACAAGAAGCTGCAGCACAAGGAGCGCGACCTGCGCCGGGTCAACGCCCTGCTCTCGCAGCTCGACCAGGCCCGCGCGTCCCTGCAGCACGTGGCCCACTACGATGCCCTGACCAACCTGATCAACCGCCGCGGCTTCAACCAGCTGTTCGCTGAAAAGCTGATGGAGAAGAGCACCTTCGGCGGCATGCTGGCGGTGATGTTCCTCGACATCGACCACTTCAAGCGCATCAACGATAGCCTCGGCCACGATGCCGGCGATGAACTGCTCAAGGTCATCGCCGGGCACATCAAGAGCTCGACCCGCAACCATGAGGACGTGGTGGCCCGCCTGGGCGGCGACGAATTCTGCATCCTCATCAACCTGTACGGTCGCGACGAGGCCAGGAACATGGCCCAGCGCATCATGCACAAGATGAAGGAGCCGATCGAACTGGGCGGGCGGCGCATGGTGATGACCACCAGCATCGGCATCAGTATCTTTCCCGACGACGGCAAGACCTGCGAGGAGCTGCTGAAGAACGCCGACCTGGCCCTCTACCAGTCCAAGGACTCGGGGCGCAACAGCCTGCATTTCTTCAGTTCCAACCTCAAGACCCGGGCCACCCTGGAGCTGCAACTGGAAGAAGAATTGCGCAATGCGCTGCGCGACAACCAGGGCTTGCAGCTGTACTACCAACCGATCTACGACCTTCGCAGCGCCCGGGTCACCAAGCTCGAAGCCCTGGTACGCTGGCAGCATCCACAGCATGGCTTGTTGAGCCCGGATCGCTTCATCAGCATTGCCGAAGCCAACGGCATGATCGCCGAGCTGGACAGTTGGGTGCTGCGCAAGGCCTGCGAAGACCTGGCCTACCTGTCACGCCACGGCCGCGGCGAACTGAAGATCGCGGTCAACTGCTCGGCGCTGAACCTGACCCGCGAAGAACTGGCCGGGGAGATCGAGAGCGCCCTGCGCGATGCCCAGGTGGCCCCCCAGCGCCTGGAACTGGAGGTCACGGAAAACGCCCTGATGGGCAACATCGCTAGCACCCTGGCGCTGCTCA
The DNA here is from genome assembly GCF_002112765.1 of Pseudomonas sp. B6(2017). NCBI lineage: Bacteria > Pseudomonadati > Pseudomonadota > Gammaproteobacteria > Pseudomonadales > Pseudomonadaceae > Pseudomonas > Pseudomonas sp. B6(2017). Next base: position 2,374 of record NZ_NEIQ01000020.1, read on the forward strand.
AGCAGATCCGCGGCCTCGGGGTATCGCTGTCGATCGACGACTTCGGCACCGGCTACTCGTCCCTGGCCTACCTCAAGCGGCTACCGCTCAACACCCTGAAGGTCGACCGCTCGTTCATCCAGGACATCCCCAAGTCGATCCAGGACATGGAGATCGTCCAGGCGATCATCGTCATGGCCCATACCCTGCACTTGCAGGTGGTGACCGAGGGGGTGGAGACCCTGGAGCAACAGCAGCTGCTGGAGCACTACGGCTGCGACTACCTGCAGGGCTACCTGCTCAGCCGGCCGGTACCGTTGCTGGAGCTGCCCGGAGTGCTGGACGAACTCGACCAGCGTCATGCCGGTGCCCTCAAGCCTCGGCTGCCGGATCCCGATAGAGCTGAACCAGAGTCGCTGGATCTTTTTCCAGATAGCCTTGCCCACCATGCAGACGCATCAACTGCGCAGCTAACCCGCTGATCGGCGTCGCCGCGCCCTGCTCCCGGGACAGTTTCACCGCGCCATCCAGGTCCTTGAGCAAGGTGCGGACATGCCATTTCACCGGTTCGAAACGACTCTCGGCCATCTGCGGGGCGAGGATCTGCAATGGTCGCGAATCGGCGAAGCCACCGGCCAGGGCCTCGGCCAACAAACGCGCATCGACCCCGGAACGCTCGGCCAGGGCCACCACCTCGGCAATCACCAGGGCATTGCAGGCGACGATCATCTGGTTGCAGGCCTTGGTCACCTGGCCCGCGCCCACCGCGCCCATGTGCGTGACCCGCTGCCCCATGGCCAGCAACACCGGGCGCACCCGCTCGACATCCGCGGCGGTACCGCCAGCCATGATCGCCAGGCTGCCGGCCTCGGCGCCCTGGGTACCGCCGGATACCGGAGCGTCGACCCAACCCATGCCCGTATCGCGGGCCAGGGTGGCGGCCATCTCCCGGGTCGCCGCCGGCTCCAGGCTCGACAAGTCCAGCAGCAACTGGCCAGGCCGGGCGCCTTCGGCGATCCCGCCGGCGCCGAAGACCACCTCGCGCACCACCTCGGTATTGGCCAGGCACGACAGCACCAGGTCGGCCTGGTCGCAGAGCTGCGATGGCGCGGCAACTTGTCGCGCCCCGGCGGCCACCAGCGGCGCGCATTTGCGCGGGTTGCGGTTCCACACCACCAGCGGATAGCCCGCAGCCAGCAGGCGCTGGCACATCGGCAGCCCCATCAGGCCGATTCCGGCAAAACCGAGCGTAGGTAACGCTGACATCATATTGCCCTCATTTGATTAAAGATCATCGGATACTGGCCGATCCATCATGATTCAGGAAAGGATTCCCCCGAGCGTCGCTCAGAAAACACCCTGGCACCTTGGGCAAAATTCGCACTCCACGAAGCTGCGAGGTCCCATTCCGTGATGGCCCGCCGACACCTCGTCCGCGAGCCAACCTGACCAGGCACATGGCGCACAATGACTTCTAAAAACGATCCTGCCAACGCAGTCTCCGAGATGACGCTGACCTCCCCCAAACCAAGCCACTCAGATACGAAGCCATTGTCCAGTTCACGCCCCCAGTCGACCCAGCAGTACCTGTATTTCACCGAGACCAACACCGACCGCATCCTCGACAACCTCGACGGCCTGCGTGACACGGTATTCCCGCGTCCGGTGCACCTGGAAGACGAGCAGGAAAACCGCCGCGACCAGGAGTTTCCCTCGGTCTGCCTGATCGGCCTCGGCCGCTGCGGCTCCAACATCGCCCTGGACGTGGCGGAGCTGGTGTACAACGCCCGCAAGTTCTACCTCAACGAATTCAACAACGAAGACAAGTCCTACGAAGGCGGCTACAGCCCCGGCCAATGGATCCGCCAGAACCTGCGCCTGGGCCAGAACAAGGCCAGCAAGCCGGTGTTCCTGGTAGAGCCGCTGGTGATGCTCGGCGACCTGGACAAGGACATCGCCGGGCGCATCCGCTTCTCGCGCAAGGGCGAGAAGAGCGGGTTCATCCGCGACTACAGCAAGATGAAGATCATGGACCTCTCGGAAGTCCATGCCGGCGGTGCCGGTAACGCACCGATCCTCGGCCAGTACCTGGCCAAGATCATCCTCAACAAGGACACCCAGCGTTTCTCCAGCCCCGACTGGAAGATGATCCACTCGTACCTGATCGACTCCTGCGGGATCAAGGCCAACCAGTCGCGCCTGTACTTCTCGATCTTCAGCGCCGGCGGCGGTACCGGCTCGGGCATGGCCTCGGAGTTCGGCCTGGCCCAGCAGTACTCGTACATGAACAAGACCTTCGACACCAAGCCGATGGACGAGCACGACAGCAAGAGCGGGCACTCCTTCGTCTTCGAACCGATCTTCACCAGCGGCATCTGCGTGCTGCCGAATATCTCCGACCATCGCAGCGAAATGTCCGAGGCCCTGCACATCAACGCCGGGCGGCTGCTATGCAAGTACCTGTCCGAGGAGTGGGACTTCTCCTACAACTTCGATAACGAAGACAGCAGCGAAGCCAGCGTCATGGGGCGGATCCGCCCATGGAACGCGATGATGCTGATCTCCAACGACATCATGCGCTACGCCGAAGAAAGCGATGACGGCAACATCCAGAACATCGACGTCAATGCCATGGAGAAGCACGCCAACCAGTACATCTCCCAGCAGATCTTCAACATCCTCACCGCCCAGGCGGTGACCACCGACTACGACCAGAACTACTTCCGACGCGCCGGCATCGATATCGGCGAGACCATCCGCCTGGACGCCAACGACCTGTTCATGAGCCTGGCCGGCCCGGTGGCGATCGCCTACGCCGAATCCGTGGTGCCGGAACAGCCGGTGCCCACCGGCGACAAGTTCAAGGTGTTCGAGAAAGAGCCGCAGCGCCTGAACATCGACGACCTGTTCTTCCGCTCCATCGACCTGCCGCACTTCAACAAGCAGACCCAGGCCATCGAAGGCATCAGCCTGCTGCCGATCGAATCCAAGCGTTATCGCGCGGCGCTGGAGCAATACAAGGCCTCGGGCTTCGACGCCGCGGCGCTGCATGACCTGCATTTCTTCAAGAACTGCTCGTCGGTGGTGTCCATCGTCTCGCTGCCCAAGGACTACAAGCTGTCCTATATGGATCTGAACCGGCTCAAGACCCACCTCAACAGCCTGTTCCCCAACACCACCCTCAAGCGCTATGCGCTGGTGATCGGCGCCTCGGCCAACCTGTCGCTGACCACCCTGATCGCCAAGAGCCCGTGCCTGTCGGACGATTTCCTGACGTTGATCGTGGCTTTCATCAAGCGCTGCTTCGCCCGCAATCCATACCGCTTCGACGATACCCTGGACAACTCGGTACTGGACTTCATCACCAGCGATCACTTCGACGAAGACCGCATCGACGACCTGCTCAACGAGTTCGAGAACCCGGCGAAGATCCTCGACACCAACTGGTATGCGATCAAGCCGATGTACGAGAAGAAGTACCGCGAGCTGATCAACGACAAGGACAAGTTCGTCTCGATCAACGACATCCGCCTGTCGCGCGATTGCGTGAAGAAAGCCATCAAGTACCTGCGGGAAATCTACCGCCACCGCATCGGCAAGACCCGGGTCATCTCCCTCAACCAGCACACCGGCAAGACCGCCTACTGATGCCCGAGCACCGGCCAGCCTCATCGACTGGCCGGTGCTCGGGTCATGCTAAGGGAAAGGATCTGGACGCTTGCGAAGGCTGCCGGGGAACAATTGGGCAGCTCGTCGGACGGGCTTGAAACTGTTCCCCTTCCGTGAACGTCACCTTGGCCAAAAGACCCCGTGGGGCCTTTCTCTACGGCAAGGTGCCATCACTGGATTCACGGTTACTCGGCTACACACTTTTGTCCGACAAAAGCCTGCACCAGTTCAGCGCACGACCTCAGCTCGGCGCCCTTTCCTGGACCAGGATCCAGGGTGATACCACCACCGCCCACAACGTTGGATCGCGTTCCAGCAGATCGGACGCCCGCGTCGCAGACAGCTTTTCAACGTTACCCTGGGCCAACCAGGCCGCCACTTTGTCCGCCTGGTTCTCGGCCACGGCCTGGGCCACTTCGATCAGATCCAGGTCGGCATCGACCCACAATAGGGCACCCTTGGCGAAGAACCGCTCCAGTTCCTTCCAGCTGATGGATGCGGTCTCACCAAGCAGCTTGGCATAGAGGGTGCTAGGTTCTTGAGTCATGGGACTGTCCAGAAAAGAAATCGGCGCAATCATAACGTCGGTGTCCTGGCAGAAAAACCCGGTAGCAAAAGCGTCATCGATCGAGAAGCTCAGAAGCGCCAGGGATAGACGCCGAAACGCGCGAAATGCCACGCCGCAAATCTGTCTTTTTCTTTCAATCAAGCGACACTCCGCGTTTTTGCCCCCAGCAGCCAGCTTTTCAAGCGAACGACCGGCGCACTACACTGTACCGGTACAGTTGCCAGGGGCATTTCCGACGGATATTTACGAAATATCTGGTTCGGTTCTGCGACTCAAGGCCGCCGGAACTATAAAAATTACAACAGCAAGAGTGGAGCACTATGAATAAGGCTACTAAGCAGATTTCCAAACTGTTTGCCGCTATGGTCCTGGCAGGTGTTGCCGGCCATTCGTTCGCAGCTGACACCATCAGGATCGGTATCGCCGGGCCCAAGACAGGCCCTGTAGCACAGTACGGAGACATGCAGTTCAGTGGCGCCAAGATGGCCATTGAACAGATCAACGCCAAGGGCGGCGTGAACGGCAAGAAACTCGAAGCCGTCGAATACGACGACGCCTGCGATCCCAAGCAGGCCGTGGCCGTCGCCAACAAAGTGGTCAACGATGGCGTCAAGTATGTGATCGGCCACCTCTGCTCCAGCTCCGCTCAACCCGCCTCCGACATCTATGAAGATGAAGGCGTGGTGATGATCACCCCCGCCGCCACCAGCCCCGATATCACCGCCCGTGGCTACAAGATGGTGTTCCGCACCATCGGCCTGGACAGCGCCCAGGGCCCGGCCGCCGGCAACTACATCGCCGACCACGTGAAACCCAAGATCGTCGCGGTGCTCCACGACAAGCAGCAATACGGTGAAGGCATCGCCACCGCCGTGAAGCAGACCCTGGAGAAGAAAGGCACCAAGGTCGCCGTGTTCGAAGGCATCAACGCCGGCGACAAGGACTTTTCCTCCCTGGTGGCCAAGCTCAAGCAAGCCAACGTCGACTTCGTCTACTACGGCGGCTACCACCCGGAACTGGGCCTGATCCTGCGCCAAGCCCAGGAAAAAGGCCTGAAGGCCAAGTTCATGGGTCCGGAAGGTGTCGGCAACGACTCCATCTCGCAGATCGCCAAGGACGCTTCCGAAGGCCTGCTGGTGACCCTGCCCAAGTCCTTCGACCAGGACCCGGCCAACGTCGCCCTGGCCGATGCGTTCAAGGCCAAGAAAGAAGACCCGAGCGGTCCTTTCGTATTCCCTTCCTACTCCGCGGTTGAAGTGATCGCCGGAGCCATTGCCAACGCCAAGAGCGAAGACGCGGCCAAAGTCGCCGAAGCCATCCACGCAGGCACCTTCAAGACCCCGACCGGCGACCTGAGCTTCGACGCCAAGGGCGACCTGAAGGACTTCAAGTTCGTGGTCTACGAGTGGCACTTCGGCAAGCCCAAGACCGAAGTCTCGCCTCAGTAAGGCTGGCCCTGGCTGACTGCCGATAAAGCCCACGGCTTTGCCGTGGGCTTTGTTTTACGAATGTATGGGCCGCGCTCCCGTGATCCGGGAGCCTGCCCACCTGAAAATCTCAAAACCGTCATCAGCGGTTCGCTGGCAAAGTCCAGCCCGAAGTGGGTGCAGACCTACGGGGCCTGGACGGGAAAATGACTCCACCAGTGAAATGCGTATCAGGTTTTTAGGAGCGTTGTAATGCCTGACATCTATCACTTCTTCCAACAGCTGGTTAACGGTCTCACCGTTGGCAGCACGTATGCCTTGATCGCCATCGGCTATACGATGGTCTACGGCATCATTGGAATGATCAACTTCGCCCACGGCGAGGTCTACATGATCGGTTCCTACGTGGCGTTCATCGCCATCGCCGGGCTGGCCATGATGGGACTCGACAGCGTCCCGCTCCTGATGACCGCGGCCTTTATCGCGAGCATCGTCGTCACCAGTGCCTACGGCTACAGCATCGAACGGATCGCCTACCGCCCCTTGCGTGGCAGTAACCGCCTGATCCCGCTGATCTCCGCCATCGGCATGTCGATCTTCCTGCAGAACACCGTTCTGCTGGCGCAGGACTCCAAGGACAAGTCCATTCCCAACCTGATCCCGGGCAGCTTCTCCATCGGCCCAGGTGGCGCACAGGAAGTGCTGGTCTCCTACATGCAGATCGTGGTGTTCGTGGTGACCCTCATCGCCATGCTCGGCCTGACCCTGTTCATCTCCCGCTCTCGCCTGGGTCGCGCTTGCCGTGCCTGCGCCGAGGACATCCGGATGGCCAACCTGCTAGGTATCAACACCAACAACATCATCGCCCTGACCTTCGTGATCGGTGCCGCGCTGGCGGCCATCGCCGCCGTGCTGCTGAGCATGCAATACGGGGTGATCAACCCCAACGCCGGCTTCCTGGTGGGCCTGAAGGCCTTCACTGCGGCGGTCCTGGGCGGCATCGGCAGTATCCCGGGCGCGATGCTCGGCGGGCTGGTGCTGGGGGTGGCCGAAGCCTTTGGTGCCGACGTGTTCGGTGACCAGTACAAGGATGTGGTGGCGTTCGGCCTGTTGGTTCTGGTGCTGTTGTTCCGGCCGACCGGCATTCTGGGCCGTCCGGAGGTTGAGAAAGTATGACTAGGAATCTTAAATCGGCGCTGTTCAGCGCCCTGTTGGTCTGGGCAGTAGCGTATCCGGTACTGGGCCTGAAACTGAGTATCGTCGGCATCAACCTGGAAGTGCACAACACCAGCCCGACCATCCTCGCCACCATCGCGGTGTGCTCGGTCCTGATGTTCCTGCGGGTGCTGTTCCATAGCCAGATCAGCGCCATGTGGAAGTCCTCGCCGAAAATGCCGCTGATCCCGGCCAAGGCCAGCAACTTCCTGACCCTGCCCAGCACCCAGCGCTGGCTGATCCTGGCCCTGATCGTCGGCGCCCTGGTCTGGCCGTTCTTCGGCTCCCGCGGCGCGGTGGACATCGCCACGCTGATCCTGATCTACGTGATGCTCGGCCTGGGCCTGAACATCGTCGTCGGTCTGGCCGGCCTGCTGGACCTGGGCTACGTGGGGTTCTACGCCGTGGGCGCCTACAGCTACGCGCTGCTGTCGCACTACTTCGGCCTGAGCTTCTGGATCTGCCTGCCCATCGCCGGCCTGATGGCGGCCACCTTCGGCTTCCTGCTGGGCTTCCCGGTACTGCGCCTGCGCGGTGACTACCTGGCGATCGTGACCCTGGGCTTCGGTGAGATCATCCGCCTGCTGCTGCGCAACATGACCGACCTGACCGGCGGCCCCAACGGCATCAGCAACATCGAGAAACCGACCTTCTTCGGCCTGAGCTTCGAGCGCAAGGCAGCGGAAGGCATGCAGACCTTCCACGAGTTCTTCGGCCTGCAATACAACTCGATCAACAAGGTGATCTTCCTCTACCTGGTGGCGCTGCTGCTGGCCTTGTTCGCGCTGTTCGTGATCAACCGCCTGCTGCGCATGCCGATCGGCCGCGCCTGGGAAGCCCTGCGCGAAGACGAGATCGCCTGCCGCGCCCTGGGCCTGAACCCCACCGTGATCAAGCTCTCGGCCTTCACCCTGGGCGCCTGCTTCGCCGGTTTCGCCGGCAGCTTCTTCGCCGCCCGCCAAGGCCTGGTGACCCCGGAGTCCTTCACCTTCATCGAGTCGGCGATCATCCTCGCCATCGTGGTGCTCGGTGGCATGGGCTCGCAGCTGGGGGTGATCCTCGCGGCGATCGTGATGATCCTGTTGCCTGAAATGATGCGTGAATTCAGCGAATACCGGATGTTGATGTTCGGCGCCATGATGGTGCTGATGATGATCTGGCGTCCCCAAGGTCTGCTGCCCATGCAACGTCCTCACATGGAGCTGCGCAAATGAGCCGCGAGATCCTGAAAGTTACCGGGCTGTCCATGCGCTTCGGCGGCCTGCTGGCGGTCAACGGCGTGGGCCTGACCGTCAAGGAAAAACAAGTGGTGGCGCTGATCGGCCCGAACGGCGCCGGCAAGACCACGGTGTTCAACTGCCTCACCGGCTTCTACCAGCCCAGCTCCGGCACCATCCTGCTCGATGGCGAGCCGATCCAGGGCCTGACCGGCCACAAGATCGCCCGCAAGGGCGTGGTGCGGACCTTCCAGAACGTGCGGTTGTTCAAGGACATGACCGCGGTCGAGAACCTCTTGATCGCCCAGCATCGCCACTTGAACACCAACTTCCTGGCCGGCCTGTTCAAGACCCCGGCGTTCCGCAAGAGCGAGCGCGAGGCCATGGAGTACGCCGGCTACTGGCTGGACAAGGTCAACCTGCGCGAGTTCGCCAACCGTCCCGCCGGGACCCTGGCCTACGGTCAGCAGCGACGCCTGGAAATCGCCCGCTGCATGATGACCCGGCCACGGATCCTCATGCTCGACGAGCCGGCCGCCGGCCTCAACCCCAGGGAAACCGAGGATCTCAAGGCGCTGATCAGCGTGCTGCGTGAAGAGCACAACGTCACCGTGCTGCTGATCGAGCACGACATGAAGCTGGTCATGAGCATTTCCGACCACATCGTCGTGATCAACCAGGGCACGCCGCTGGCCGACGGTACGCCGGAACAGATCCGCGACAATCCCGAAGTGATCAAAGCCTACCTGGGGGAAGCGTAAATGCTGCAGTTCGAGAACGTTTCCACCTACTACGGCAAGATCCAGGCCCTGCACAGCGTCAACGTCGAGATCCGCCAAGGCGAAATCGTCACCCTGATCGGCGCCAACGGCGCCGGCAAGTCCACCCTGCTGATGACCCTCTGCGGTTCGCCACAGGCCCACAGCGGCAGCATTCGCTACCTGGGCGAGGAGCTGGTGGGACAAAGCTCGGCGCAGATCATGCGCAAGAGCATCGCCGTGGTGCCAGAGGGACGCCGGGTATTCGCCCGCCTGACGGTGGAGGAGAACCTGGCCATGGGCGGCTTCTTCACCGACAAGGGTGACTACCAGGAACAGATGGACAAGGTCCTGCACCTGTTCCCACGGCTCAAGGAACGCTTCACCCAGCGTGGCGGCACCATGTCCGGCGGCGAGCAGCAAATGCTCGCCATCGGGCGGGCGCTGATGAGCAAGCCCAAGCTGTTGCTCCTGGACGAACCGTCCCTGGGCCTGGCGCCGATCATCATCCAGCAGATCTTCGACATCATCGAACAGCTGCGCCGCGACGGCGTGACGGTGTTCCTGGTGGAGCAGAACGCCAACCAGGCGTTGAAGATCGCCGACCGCGCCTATGTGCTGGAGAATGGCCGGGTGGTGATGCAAGGCACCGGCGAAGCGCTGCTGACCGATCCCAAGGTCCGTGACGCCTACCTGGGCGGCTGAGTACCTGCCACACACGGAACGGCCCTGCGGGGCCGTTTTTTTTCGGGGCCAATAAAAAATCGCCAGGGGCTGTAACGAATCGCCAGGTGCCGTCTCTAGTAGGACAAGCGAGCACAAATGCTTCCTTGTCCAAACCCAACCCTGGAGAAACAACATGAGCCATCCTCGTACCCTGTCCGCCACTGCCCTGGTCCTGGCGCTGGGCTCTGCCGTCTGCATCGCCGCCCTGCCGGTCACGGCCCATGCCGAGGGCGACATGGAGAAGTGCTTCGGCGTCGCCATGAAGGGCCAGAACGATTGCGCGGCAGGTGCTGGAACCACCTGCGCGGGCACCTCGAAGACCGACCATCAGGCCAACGCCTGGAAACTGCTGCCCAAGGGCACCTGCGAGAAAACCGCCAGCAGCACCTCGCCCACCGGCTTCGGCCAGCTCCAGGCCTTCAAGGCCAAGTCCTGATGCCGCGGCCTGAGTGTCGATCATGAACATGCCCCTGAACCCGCACCGCCACGACGACACTCGGGCCTTGGCGCCAAGCCTGCCGCCTCGCGCTGGCCTGGGGCTCAAGACCGAGCACTTCAAGCAAGTGCTCGGCCAACGGCCCGACATCGGTTTCTTCGAGGTCCATGCCGAGAACTACATGGTGGACGGCGGCCCCTTCCATCATTACCTGGGCCTGATTCGCGAGCACTACCCGCTGTCGCTACATGGTGTCGGCCTGTCCATCGGTGGCGAAGGCCCACTGGACAGCCTCCACCTGGAACGCCTGGCGGCCTTGATCGAGCGCTACCAGCCCCAGTCCTTTTCGGAGCACCTGGCCTGGTCCAGCCATGGCCCGGTGTTTCTCAACGACCTGCTGCCCCTGGCCTATGACCAACCGACCCTGCAACGGGTCTGCGAACACGTCGACCAGGTGCAGGAACGCCTGGGCCGGCAGATGTTGCTGGAGAACCCGGCCACCTACCTGCAGTTCCAGCGCTCGACCCTGGATGAGCCGGACTTCATCAGCGAGGTGGTCCGCCGCAGCGGTTGCGGCCTCTTGCTGGACATCAACAACCTGCATGTCTGCTGCGTCAATCACCAGCGTGAGCCCCTGGCCTACCTGCAGGCGCTGCCATTGCATGCCGTAGGGGAAATCCACCTGGCGGGTTTTGCCGAGGACCGCGATGGGCTGGGAGATCGCCTGTTGATCGACGACCACGGCGCCCCGGTGGACGATGCCGTCTGGGCCCTGTACCAGCAAGTCCTGGAACGTATCGGCCCCATGGCCACGCTGATCGAAAGGGACAATCGCATTCCGCCCTTCGCCACCCTCCAGGCCGAAGCCGGCAAGGCCGAGGCGTTGCTGCGCCAGATCAAGGAGCGCACATGAGCAGCCACGCTGAGTTCACCAGGGCCCTGCTGGACACCGGGCGGGCCTGCCCGCCGGGCCTGTACAGCAGCAACGGCGCCGATCCGGCCAGCCGCTTCGCGGTCTATCGCAACAATGTGCAGGGCTCGCTGCTCAACGCCCTGGCAGACAGCTACCCGGTGGTGGAGCAACTGGTGGGCCAAGCGTTCTTCAAGGCCATGGCCCGAACCTATATCGAGCGCCAGCCTCCCAGCACCCCACGGCTCAACGATTACGGCGAGGGGTTTGCCGAATTCATCGATGACTTCGTTCCGGCCGCCTCCTTGCCCTACCTGGGCGATATCGCCCGCCTGGAACGCTTGCGGGTCGAGAGTTATCACGCCGCCGATGCCCGGCCATTGGCAGCGGCGCAACTGCAAGAAGCCATGAGCCGACCGGAGCAGCTTGGCCGATTGCACCTGCACCTGCATCCATCGCTGCGCAGCCTGCAATCGAGCTACGCCGTGGCCAGCCTGTGGGCCGCGCACCAGGATGGCCGGCAGTGGCCATCGTTCTATCTGCATCGGGAACAACACATCCTGGTGCTACGCAACGCCCTGGAGGTCGAGGTACTGGTGGTGGATGCCGGCTGCCTGGCCTTCACCGACAGCCTGCGCGCCCGGCAACCGCTGGCGGTCGCCGCCGCCCAGGCCCTGGATGCCCAAGCCGACTTCGACCTGGGCCGCTGCCTGGGCCTGCTGCTTGGCCACGGCGCACTCATTGACTTGTAACCACAGAAGAAGACCGATCATGAATACCCGGACCCACTCCCCTATCGCCAACCTGCTGATGCGGGCCTGCCAGAAACTGGAACTCATCCCCTACAGCCTGGTGGCCTTCATCGCGCGCTTCAGTATTGCCGCGGTGTTCTGGAAATCCGGGCAGACCAAGATCGAAGGACTGGCCATCGACCTGGTTTCCGGAACCTTCGAGCTGGGCTGGCCACGCCTGGCGGATTCGACCATTCCCTTGTTCCAGAGCGAGTACCACTTGCCGATACTGGCTCCGGAACTGGCGGCGCACCTGGCGGCCTTCGCCGAGCATTTTTTCCCGGTGTTGATTCTGTTCGGCCTGGCCACGCGCTTTTCTGCCCTGGCGCTGCTGGGCATGACCCTGGTGATCCAGTTGTTCGTCTACCCGGACGCCTACCCCACCCACGGCACCTGGATCGCCATCTTCCTGCTGTTGCTGGCCCGTGGGCCGGGCACATTCTCCATCGACCACCTGCTTTGCCGCAGGCTGCGCTGAAGCCCTGGAAGGTCCTGCGGATCCAGCTCGTTTCGTCTGGCCATGGCCGCCGTTACAAGCGGTCCAGGGCTTCGCCGCTGCGGCGGAACCAGTCCATCAGGTAATCGGCCAGGACCTGGGTGCGCCTGGGTAATCCGCCCTGGTAGGGATGCACCAGGTACATGGGCATGCTGCGGGTCTGGTAGTCCCGCAGCAGCCAGCGCAGGCGACCATCGGCCAGCTCGCCATGCAGCACATAGGATGGCAGCCGGGCGATACCGGCCCCCACCAGGGCGGCCTTTTTCAGCAGGTTGTAGTGATTGCTGGCGAACGGCCCGTTGACCCGCACCCGCAACAACTCGTGACGCTGGTGGTAGAGCCATTCTTCACGCCCGCTGTAGTGGCTGTTGAGCAAGCAGCGATGGTTGGCCAGTTCCATGGGCGTGCGGGGCTCGCCGTATTGCTCCAGGTATGCCGGGCTGGCACAGGTCATTTCGTGCCAGGCCAGCAGTGGCCGGGCCACCAGGCGCTGGTCGTTGTCTACCGCGGAGCGCACCGCCAGGTCGAAACCCTCACGGGCCAGGTCGCGGTAGGCATTGCTCAGGTCCAGTTCGATCTGCACCTGGGGATACTGCCGGGAGAACTCCAGCAACAGGCCGTCGAAAAAGGTTTCCCCCAGGGACACCGGCACCGTCAGGCGCACCGGGCCGGCGACATCGTCCTTGAGCCGGGCCAGGGCCTGGTGGGCGCGATCCACCTGGGCCACCAGCGCCTGGGCCTGGGGCAGCAGCGCGGCACCGGCGGCGGTCAGGTCCAGGCGGCGGGTGGTGCGTTGCAGCAGCACCACCGCGAACCGCGCCTCCAGGGCGCTGATGCGCTTGGACAGCTGGCCCTTGCTGCATCCCAGGCGTTGGGCCGCCAGGGTGAAACTGCCGGCCTCCACCAATACGGCAAAAGCCGCGAGGTCATCCATTTCGCTCATGGATTGTTTCCACCAGAAAACCAAAGGTTGCCTATTAGCGCGTTAATCCATGGAAAAAACCACTCTAGACTGCAACCTCATCTCCCTTCTCACGAGGAACAGACCATGAAGATTCTCCTGATCGGTGCCAGCGGCACTGTTGGCTCGGCGGTGGACCGGGAACTGGCGCAACGCCATGACATCGTCCGTATCGGCCGCAGCAGCGGCGACTTCCAGGTGGATATCAGCGACAGCCAGTCGATCCGCGCCCTGTTCGAGAAGACCGGCCGCTTCGATGCCCTGGTCTGCGCTGCCGGCAACGTCACCTTCGCGCCCCTGGGGGAGATGACCGCCGAACACTTCCAGCTGGGCCTGCAAGACAAGCTGATGGGCCAGGTCAACCTGCTGCTGATCGGCCGTGAGTACGCCAACGACGGGGGCTCCTTCACCTTCACCAGCGGAATCCTGGGCCATGACCCGATTCGCAGCGGCGCCTCGGCGGCCCTGGTCAACGGCGCCGTGGACAGCTTCGTCCGGGCCGCGGCCATCGAGCTGCCACGAGGCCTGCGGGTCAACTCGGTGAGCCCCAACGTGCTGGTGGAAGCCATGGGCAGCTACGCCCCGTACTTCCGCGGCTTCAAGCCGGTGCCGGCAGCGGACGTGGCGCTGGCCTACGCCAAGAGCGTGGAAGGCTTGCAGACCGGCCAGACCTACCACGTCGGCTGACGAAAAAATCCGGGGTTGTGATGAACGGTCGGGCTGCGTAACGTGTCGGCTTCCGCCTGGAGGCCCGATTGATGCGCACCGCCCGTTCCCTGCTCTGTTTCGCCCTGCTGCCGCTGTTCGCCGGTTGCCAGATGCTGCCCTTGTTCGATGACCAGCCCCAGGCTCCGTCCATGGCCGGGTTGACCCGGGTCCAGGGCGAGCTGAGCGCGGCGGACGGCAAGCTGCTGTTCAAGCCTTGCAGCGAAGACCGGCGCTACGTGGTCAGCGATGGTGGCGGCACCAGCGTGCTGCAGGAAGCCGCCACCCTGGCGGAAAAACAGGGCAAGTTGTTCGCCGACCTGCGGGGCAAGCTCTCCGCCAGTGGCAGCGGCGATGGCCAGCTGGACCTGCGCCAGCTGTATCGGGTGGAGCGCTCCAACGCCTGTGGCGATCCCAACTTCCAGCGCCTGATCCTGCGTGCCAGCGGCAAGAACCCGAACTGGAAGGTCGACGTCAACGCCCGTGGCATGCGCATCGAGCGTGACGGCCAGCCGCCCCTGGCCCTGCCATACCTGGAGGAGCAACTGGGCGATGGCCGCTTCAACCTCACCAGCGAAGCCAACAACCAGCGCGTCGAACTCTGGGTCGCCCCGCAACGTTGCGTCGACAGCCAGACCGGCAGCGTCCAGCACCTGAGCGCCGAGCTGCGAGTGGACGGCCAGGTCCAGCGCGGCTGCGGTTACTTCGGCGGCTCGCGCAACGACTGATTCGACGAGCAGCCGTTTTAACCTCACGGCCAGGGCGGATTGCGGCTTATAATCGCCGGTTTGTGCAAAGCAAGCCGGCGCACTGTCGCGCACCGCCTATCCGGACCCCGTCATGTTACGAATCACCGAACTCAAGTTGCCGCTCGACCATCCCGATGAAGACCTGCGCACCGCCATCGTGCAGCGCCTGGGGATCGCCAGCGACGACCTGCTGGACTTCACCCTGTTCAAGCGCAGCTACGACGCGCGCAAGAAGTCCTCGGAACTGTTGTTCATCTACACCATCGACCTCAACGTGCGCGACGAGGCGGCCCTGCTGCAAAAGTTCGCCGACGACCGCAACGTCAACCCGGCGCCGGACGTCAGCTACAAGTTCGTCGGCCAGGCCCCCGCCGGGCAGCAACAGCGACCGATCGTGGTGGGCTTCGGCCCGTGCGGTATCTTCGCCGGCCTGTTGCTGGCGCAGATGGGCTTCAAGCCGATCGTGCTCGAACGCGGCAAGGAAGTGCGCCAGCGCACCAAGGACACCTGGGGCCTGTGGCGCAAGAGCGTGCTCAACCCCGAATCCAACGTGCAGTTCGGCGAAGGCGGCGCCGGGACCTTCTCCGACGGCAAGCTGTACAGCCAGATCAAGGACCCGCAGCACCATGGCCGCAAGGTCCTGGAAGAGTTCGTCAAGGCCGGTGCACCGGAAGAAATCCTCTACATCAACAAGCCGCACATCGGCACCTTCCGCCTGACCAGCATGGTCGAGAAGATGCGCGAGGAGATCATCAACCTGGGCGGCGAGGTGCGCTTCGAGCAGAAGGTCACCGACCTGCTCACCGAGGGCGAGCAACTGACCGGCGTAGTCCTGGAAAGCGGCGAGCAACTGGCATCGCGCCATGTGGTCCTGGCCCTGGGCCACAGCGCCCGCGACACTTTCCGCATGCTCCACGCCAAGGGCGTGTTCATGGAGGCCAAGCCCTTCTCGGTGGGGTTCCGCATCGAACACCCGCAATCGCTGATCGACAAGGCGCGCCTGGGCAAGTACGCCGGCCACCCGAAGCTCGGCGCCGCCGACTACAAGCTGGTGCACCACGCCAAGAACGGCCGCTCGGTATACAGCTTCTGCATGTGCCCGGGCGGCACCGTGGTAGCGGCCACCAGCGAGCCGAACCGCGTGGTCACCAATGGCATGAGCCAGTACTCGCGTAACGAGCGCAACGCCAACTCCGGCATCGTCGTGGGTATTACCCCGGAAGTGGATTACCCGGGCGGCCCGCTGGCGGGCATCGAGTTCCAGGAGCGCCTGGAGTCCCACGCCTTCGTCCTCGGCGGCAGCAATTACCAGGCCCCGGCGCAGCTGGTGGGTGACTTCATCGCCGGCAAGCCCAGCACCGCCGTCGGCAGCGTCGAGCCGTCCTACAAACCCGGAGTGAGCCTGGGCGACCTGGCGCTGGCGCTGCCGGACTTCGCCATCGAGGCCATCCGCGAGGCCCTGCCGGCCTTCGAGCGGCAGATCAAGGGTTATTCCCTGCATGACGCGGTGCTGACCGGGATCGAGACCCGCACCTCGTCGCCACTGCGCATCACCCGTGACGCCTCGATGCAGAGCCTGAACCTCAAGGGCCTGTTCCCGGCCGGCGAAGGCGCCGGTTATGCCGGGGGCATCCTGTCCGCCGGCGTCGACGGCATTCGCATCGCCGAAGCCGTGGCCCGCGACATCCTCGGCATCCAGGCCTGAAGCAAGGATGGGGGGAGCCGCAACGGCTCCCCCTTGGCTTCAGATGCCGGCGCGCAACACGCTGGCAGGCAAGGCGGCTCCCTGCTCGACACTGGCCGCTACCGCTTCGATCAACTCCGCCAATTCATAGCCCTGCTCCGCCAGCCAGCGTTCATCGTAGTAGGTGGTCGCATAACGCTCACCGCCGTCACAGAGAATCGCCACGATCGATCCCGCCTCGCCAGCGGCGGCCATCTGCTGGGCGGCCATCAGCGCCCCCACCAGGTTGGTCCCGCTGGAGCCACCGACCCGCCGTCCCAGGCGCCGGGCCAGGTAGTGCATGGCGGCCAGGGACAGGGCGTCCGGGACCTTGACCATGGCGTCGATCACCTGGGGCAGGAACGAAGCCTCGACCCGTGGCCGGCCGATGCCTTCGATCCGTGAGCCGCAGTCCAGGCGCAAGCTGGCATCGCCGCTGTTGTAGTAGTCGAAGAACACCGAGCGTTCGGCATCGGCGCACAGCACCCGGGTCTGGTGCTGGCGATAGCGCACGTAGCGCCCCAGGGTCGCGGTGGTACCGCCAGTGCCGGGACTGGAGATCAGCCAGGCCGGCTCCGGGTAACGCTCGAAGCGCAATTGCTGGAAGATCGATTCAGCGATGTTGTTGTTGGCCCGCCAGTCGGTGGCGCGCTCGGCATAGGTGAACTGGTCCATGAAGTGTCCGCCACTCTCGCGGGCCAGGCGCTCGGACTCGGCATAGATCTGCGTCGGGTCCTGCACCAGGTGACTCTTGCCGCCATAGAAGGCGATCTGGGCGATCTTCTCCTGGGAGGTGGTGGCCGGCATCACCGCAATGAAGGGCAAGCCCAGCAGTCGCGCGAAGTAGGCTTCGGAGATCGCCGTGGAGCCGCTGGAGGCTTCGATCACCGGCGCCCCGGGCTTGAGCCAGCCATTGCACAAGGCATAGAGGAACAACGAACGGGCCAGGCGATGCTTGAGGCTGCCGGTGGGATGGCTCGATTCGTCCTTGAAATACAGTTCGATGCCCGGATGACCGGCCAGGGGCAAGGGGATCAGATGGGTGTCGGCACTGCGCTGGAAGTCGGCTTCGATGATGCGGATGGCCTCGCGGGCCCACTGGCGATTGTCGCTCATGTTCTATTCTCGTCGGATCGAACGCCATACCGGCGCTAGAAGATGAAATGCACCCGGCGCAGGAGATCCAGGTCCGGGACCGCTGGCATTTTTTCGTGGATGGAAAAGCCCTGCGGCCCACTGCCGCCGGACATGTTAGGAAATAACTCGCAGCCCTGACAGGTACAGCTGTGAAGCAATTGGAAACACAACTTCCAAGAGCGTTTTTCAGCAGGCCGCTTGCCCTCTACATATAACAAAAAAGAATATAACTTTTGTTTTAACAACCAACTGTACGGGTTAGGGTGTGCCACCTTGTTTGCTTTTAGATGGAGAGCGCCCCTTGCCTCTGCGTAGTACTTTCACTCGTTTCTTTGCCATGGAGGCAGCCAGCGGCCTGTTGCTGATCGCTGCCGCCATCCTTGCGCTGATCATCAACAACTCGCCCCTGTCCTGGTTGTACAACGGCCTGCTGGAAACCCCGGTGGTGGCCCAGGTCGGCGCCTTGAAGATCGCCAAGCCGCTGCTGCTGTGGATCAACGACGGCCTGATGGCCCTGTTCTTCCTGCTGATCGGCCTGGAGGTCAAGCGTGAAGTCCTGGACGGCCAGCTGTCCAAGCCTTCGCAGGTAGTGCTGCCAGGGGCGGCGGCCATCGGCGGCATGCTGGTGCCGGCGCTGATCTACTGGTTCCTCAACCGCGACAATCCGCCGGCCCTCAACGGCTGGGCGATTCCCACCGCCACCGACATCGCCTTCGCCCTCGGGGTCCTGGCGCTGCTGGGCAAGCGGGTACCGACCTCGCTGAAGCTGTTCCTGATGACCCTGGCGATCATCGATGACCTGGGCGCCATCGTGATCATCGCGATCTTCTATTCCGGTGCCCTGTCGACCTTGTCGCTGATGCTGGCGGCGGCCTGCATCGCGGCGCTGGTGGCGATGAACCGCCTGGGCGTGGTCAAGCTCGGGCCCTACATGATCATCGGCCTGATCCTCTGGGTCTGCGTCCTCAAGAGCGGCGTCCACGCGACCCTGGCGGGCGTGACCCTGGCCTTCTGCATTCCCTTGCGCACCCGCAATGCCGAGCCTTCGCCGCTGCTGGCCCTGGAACATGCACTGCATCCCTGGGTGTCGTTCGGCATCCTGCCACTGTTCGCCTTCGCCAACGCCGGCTTGTCCCTGAGCGGCGTGACCGTTGAGAGCTTCACCCACTTCGTGCCGATGGGCATCGCCGTCGGCCTGCTGCTGGGCAAGACGGTCGGGGTATTCGGCCTGACCTGGCTGGCGGTCAAGACCGGTCTTGCGGCCCTGCCGGCCGGGGCCAACTGGGGCCAGGTGTTCGGCGTGGCGATTCTCTGCGGGATCGGCTTCACCATGAGCCTGTTCGTTGGCTCCCTGGCGTTCGTCCCGGGCAGTAGCGAGTATGCCGGCATGGATCGCATGGGCATCCTCACCGGCTCGCTGTTCGCCGCTCTGATCGGCTATGCCGTCACCGCCGCAGCCAGCCGCAAGAGCACCTCCCTGGCGTCCTGATCGGCGAAGTTCTCCCCCGCCTGAAAACAAAAACCCCGGTCAGTTGCCTGGCCGGGGTTTTGTTTGGCTGAAGGAAAATCAGCGAGTTACACGGCTGGTACCGTTGACGCTCATGATGCGTACACGGTCGCCAACACGGAACACTTCGTTTTCCTGAACTTGCTGTACATAGGCACGCATGCTGCCGTCGTCTTCACGCACGGTGATCTCCACGCCCTGGGTACGGGTCAGCCCTTCCTCGGTGGCCGAGCCGAGCAGGCCGCCCGCCACGGCACCGATGACCGCAGTGACGATGCTGCCACGACCGCCGCCGATGGCGCTGCCGCCCACGCCGCCGATCACCGCGCCAGCGGCGCCGCCGATAGGGGTCTTGGTGCCTTCGATCTTCACCGGGCGCAGGGATTCGATGGTGCCCATACGTACGGTTTGCACGCGACGCGCTTCATCACGAGAGTAGGAATCACCGGTCAGGTTGGAGGCGCAACCGCCGAGCAACATGGCCATCGTGGTGAAGGACGCAACCAGCAAAACAGACTTACGCATAGGATCAACTCCAAGGGACAATAAATCATTAGACTCCGCAGCTTGACACCTGTCACGGCACCGCCCGGATAAAATTGCTTTCATTCAGCCCAAGTACAGGCTACGTGAACTCCGGACGCTCTCGCTACGGTAGCCCCAGCCTCCAGCATAACGCTATCGAACAAGGTATTTTCCATGGATTACTTCATCATCTTCGTGGTCACGGTCGCCGGCCTGTACTTTCACTGGTGGCTGTACGTACGTATCAAGCGCTGGACGGACCGGGACCTGGCGTTGTCTATGGCCGGGACCGACGCCCAGAAGAAGCAATACATGTTGCAACAATTGGCCGAAGCCCAACGCCAGAAAGTAAAACGCCGGGACCTGCCGCAATGGCTGGAAGCCGCTGCGGCAGGTTATCCCGGCGAGTGATCCAGAAGCTTCAGGGAGCCAGGCGCTCACGCACCCACTGCAGGTTCTGCAGCCGATAGTTCAAGCGATCATGCAGGCGGCTGGGGCGCCCCTGCCAGAACTCGATACGCTCCGGCAACAACCGGTAACCACCCCAGTGCTCCGGACAGTCGGGCTGGCTGTCACTGAAGCGTGCCTCGGTGGCCTTGAGCAGCTCCTGCAGCTCACCACGATCGGCAATCACCCGGCTCTGCGGTGATGCCCAGGCGCCCAGGCGGCTGCCCAAGGGACGTACCTGATAATAGGCATCGGATTCCTCGGCAGAGACCTTGACCACCCGTCCCTCGATCCGCACCTGGCGCTCCAGGGTCGGCCAGAAGAACGTCATGGCGGCAAAAGGCCGCGCGGCCAGCTGCTGGCCCTTGGCGCTCTCATAGTTGGTGAAGAAGGTGAAACCCTGCTCATCCAGTCCCTTGAGCAACAGGATGCGGCAATGGGGACGACCGTCGGCATCGACGGTCGCCAGCGTCATGGCATTGGCTTCCACCGGTGGCTGCTCGGTCTGCACCGCTTCGGCGAACCACTGATGAAACAGTGCGAAGGGTTCGGCCGGAGCCTGGGCCTCGGACAAGCCGTCGCGAGCGTAGTCGCGACGCATGTCAGCCAGAGACTGGGTCATGCCTGCTGTTCCTTATCCTGGAAGATCAGTTCTTGGCCTGGGCGGTAGCCGTCGGGTTCTTGGCCGCGGCCACGGTCTTCTTGGCCGGAGCCTTCTTGGCCGCAGGCTTGGCTGCGGGTTTCTTGGCCACGGTGGACTTCTTCGCCGGGGCTGCCGCCTTCTTGCTGGCCGGAGCCGGGACCGTTGGCTTGGCGTCCTGGATAGCGACCATTTCGGTTTCGGATGGGGTCGGCTGGTTGTACTTGCTCAGCAGGCCCAACAGGGTGCTGCGCTGGGTCAGCATGATTTCCACCCGACGGTTCAACGAACGGCCTTGCGGGCTGTCGTTGGCGGCACGCGGCATCACCGCGCCCATGCCACGCAGCATCAGGCGGTCCTGCTTCAGGCCGCTGAGGCTGAAGATCGCGGCCACGGATTGGGCGCGGTCACGGCTCAGCTTCTGATTGGCCAGGGTCGGACCAGTCGCATCGGCATGGCCGAGAATCAGCACGGCGGTCTTCGGATCGCCTTCCACAGCCTTGGCCACGCGGGTGAACGGGCCCAGGGTCACCGGCAGCAGCATCGCCGGGCGATCCGGGTTGAAGGAAGCGTCCACCAGTGCGGTGACTACCAGCACGTTCTCACGACGCTCCACTTGCAGCTTGCTGTCCTTCACCGCTTCACGCAGGCGCGGTTCATAGTCGTCGAGCCAGGCCTGGGTAATTTTCGGGTCGGGCATCGGGATGTCCGCCACGTTGACCTTGCTCAGGGGCTTGGGCTGGCTCTTGCCGAAAGGCCACCACCATGGGTTCTCGGCATCAGCGGCCTTGGCCACGACAGGAGCTGGAGCAGCTTCGGCCTTCTTGGCCTCGGCTACCGGCTTGTCGGCCTCCTTGGAAGAGGAAAACGGCCACCACCAGTTGCCACCTTCAGCCTTGGCCGAAGCGTTCTCAGCCTCTGGGGCCGGGGCCGGAGCTGCCGCTACCGGAGCGGGCTTGCCTGCAGGAGTCTTGGCTGGCGCGGCTGCCTTGGCCGCTGGCGCTGGCTGCTTGGCGGAAGCCGTGGTCTTGCCAGCGGCAGCCGGAGCGCCCTTGGCCGCGACAGCCGGCTTGCCCGCGGGGGCTGCCGGAGCAGTCTCGGCCGTGGCTGGTTGTTCAGCGGCAGGAGCAGGAGCGGCTTCCTTGCTGGCGGCCTTGTCGCCTCCGAACGACCACCAATGGCCGCCGTCCGCTTCATTTTGTGGGGTTTGTGCGCAACCGGTAACGGTCAGGCAAATGGCCAAGGCTAGAGACTTGTTCGACGACATGGGATATCCACAAAATGAGATAAAAAGTTCGGTCTAAATAACCGCTACAAACAGACGCTTGGAAATTATAAAAGCCACAGGGTTCCGTCCTGCAGCTTTTCAAGCATGTTTAAGCAAAAAAGTTCTTAACAGCAACCTTTTTACAGACAATCCGACAAAACTCGCACCAACTTCTGTGCCCGCGGATCCATCAACACATAGGGACCCAGGGTGTTGGTGACGAAAGCGAAAGCCACGTCGCGCTCCGGATCGGCAAAACCGATGGAGCCCCCCGCCCCGGGATGTCCGAATGCCCGTGCCCCCAGGCCAAAGGTCGCGTTGGCCACCTGGGGCTGGTCGAGCATGCAACCCAGGCCGAAACGGGTCTGGGTCAACAGGGTCTTGTCCATGCCCAGGCTATGCTCCCGGGTCAGTTCCTCGAGCATCTCGGCCTCCAGCAAGCTGCCATCAAGCAAGCCGCTGTAGAAGCCTGCGAGGCTGCGGGCGTTGCCATGACCGTTGGCCGCGGGCTGCTGCATGCGCCGCCACTCGGGTTTATTGGTGCTGGTCATGATAGACGGTGGATTGGTAAATGCCCGGGTAGTCATCGCTTCGGGCTCGCGCATGGTCACCTGCAAAAGGCGCTGGGCCGCGGCATCGCCGACATTGCCCTTGCCGCGCGCGATATGCGCCACCCGGTGGAATTCCTCGTCGGCCAGGCCGATATGGAAATCCAGCCCCAGGGGCTTGGCCACCCGGGCCACGATCGATTCGCCAGGGCCACGGCCGTCGGCCCGGCGAATCAGCTCGCCCACCAACCAGCCATAGGTGATGGCGGCATAACCGTGACCTTCCCCCGGTGTCCACCAGGGTTGCTCGGCGGCCAGGGCGTCGACCATGGTCTGCCATTCGTACAGGGCCTGTGGCGGCAGCAACTCACGCAGGGCCGGCAACCCGGCCTGGTGGCACAGCAACTGGCGCAAGGTGATGGCCGCCTTGCCCGCCGCGGCGAATTCCGGCCAGTAGTCGGCCACCGGCGCGTCCAGCTTGAGCTTGCCCTCGGCCACCAACTGCAACGCGGTCACCGCGGCAAAGGTCTTGGTGCAGGAAAACAGGTTGGCGATGGTATCGCTGTGCCAGGCCTCGGCGCCGTCCTTGTCGGCCGTGCCGGCCCAGAGGTCGACCACGGTTTCCCCTCCGACCTGGATGCACAGCGCGGCGCCACGCTCCTGGGGATCTTCGAACAACGCCGCGAAGGCCTCGCGTACCGCCTCGAACTTGAGCTCGTAATGACCTTGAATCTGCACCCCTGAATCCCCCTGCGACAATGCTCGGCAACGTGGCGCGCATTGTTTCAGCCCCAAGGGAATTTGGGAACAACCAGGTCCTACCTGAGCAGGGCCCGAAAGTCCTCAGTGGCCGTTGCCGGAATGGCCACCGGCGTGCGCTTCGGGCCTGGCACTCGGTACGTCCCGGTTTTCCGCCGCAGGCCCGCTGGCGGCGGCCTGCTCGGCCTGGGCCCGAGCGAGCTGCGCGGCCTTGCCCAGTTGCTCCAGCGCCAGCAGGTTGCCCCTGCGCACGGCCTCGACGAAGCCCTGGAACGGCACATCGGTAATACCCACCAGGCCGAAATGACCGTTCTCACCGTCCAGCAGGCGTCCGGTCACCGGCTGGTCCAGGTACTGGAACCAGTGCACTCCGACGATGGACGGCTCGCTCAGTGCCTGCTTGAGGAAGTTGGCATAAGCCGGTCCCCGCTCCTCCTCCCGGGCCAGTTCAGTGACGGCGCCCCAGAACGGGCCGCGATCCCGGGAACCGAAGTTGAACTCGGTGACCAGCACCGGCTTGTCGAGACTGCGCAGGTAGGTGAAATCCTGCCCGTCCTGGGGCTTGAGGGTGTACATGTTGAAGCTCAGCACGTCGCAATACTGGGCACAGGAAGCCACCGCCTCAGGTGTGCTGACGGCAAACCGCCCTCCCAGCAGCAGGTGGTTGGGGGCGTGCCACTTCAAGGAATCGGCGATGGTCTTGAAATAGGTATCGGCGAAGACTCGCTGGAAATGCCGGTAGTCGGCCTCGATCTCGGGATGCTCGGGGCTTGGCAACGGCGCCTCGAAGCCCGGGTCTTCCAGCAACTCCCAGGCCGGCAGATCGATACCCCAGGCCTTGGACAGCCCCTGTTGGTTGCGATACTTGTCGCGCAGTTGCTTGAGGAAGGCGCGCTTGGCCGGGACATCGGTGGTCAGGCGCAAAGTACCGTAGGCCAGGGCGAAGCGGGATTTCGCGTCATTTCCCGGACCTGCCCAGGCCAGTTCGTTGTCGGCGAAGTAGCCGATCAGCCACGGATCGTCACGATGATCCCGGGCGGCGATGGCCACGGCGCGCTCGGTGGCCATGGCAAAGCGTGGATCGAAGGGGTCGGGCATGCCGCCCCACCAGTCGCTGCCGGTACTGATGCTGGCGTAATCACCGACGATCGACAGCGGCAAGGTGTAGGGCACCCGATCGGCCAGGCCCAGGGCCGGCGCGCTCCAGTTGCCGATGGTGTTGAAGCCCCAGGCTTGCAGGCGGTCCAGGGTGTGGCCGAGCCAGCGCTTCTGGTCGAACCCCGGTGCCGCGCAGGGCGTCGCCTGGTCGGACGCCGACACGGCCGCGCCAGCAGCGGCGCAAGGTGCGCCATAAGTACGCTGCAGGTTGGCCCGGTAGAAGTCGTACCAGCGCCCGCTGTTGTAGCCCCGCCCGCGGTCGGAGCCGTTGCCGCCACGGTTGTCGCCATCGCCGTAATAGGCTGCCAGCGGCTCGCCGTCCTTGGGCAGGTCGCTGAACATCCATTCGCGCCCGGCGACATAGGTGCGGTTGTTGTCCGCAGCCAAGGTGTTGACCCCCAGGGAATAGAACGGATGCCCATCGGGAGTCACCAGGAACCAGCGGCCATCACGTTTCTGGGTACGAAAGAAGCCGCTGGCCTTGAAGACCGGCCCCTGGCTCAGGCCGCCGAAGCGGTCCAGGGGGGCCTTTTCACGCTCGGCGAGCCAGCCCTTGAGCTGTTGCTGCTCCTTGCTGGCGGCGGATTTGAGTTGCTCGTCGCTGGCGACCTTCTCCGGCCAGCGGTCCCGGGTCGACTGGCCATAGCCGTCCACCAGGGAGCCATACACGGCGCGAACCACGCCCTCGCCGTCCTGCACGCCGAAACGCTCGAGAAGGATGCTTTGCGAAGCCTTGGGGTTGTCCAGGGACAGGGTCACCGATACCACCTGGCTGCGGTCCAGCTGCCCTTCGCTGCTGGCCAACAGGATGCGTTGGCCGTCCACGGTCATGGGCATCGGCGGCGCGGCCTTCATGCCCTGCTCCAGGGCACTGCTGGCCACCAAGGGCACCAGCAGCGTCTGCGCCGGGCCGGCGGGCAAGTCGACCCGGCTGACCAGGGTCTGGCCATCGTTGCTCTGGATGGTCACGTAGAGGGTCAGGGCCCAGTCCATCGCACTCTGGATACGCAGGCTCATCAGCCCCGACTGCGACCAGTCCCAGGCCCCCGCCTGGGGGCTCAGGCGCAAGCTGGGACGCAGTGTCGGGTTGAACGTCACCCGCCGCAGCACTTCACCTTCGGCCGTTTGTTCGGCGTTGTACTGCGGCAGGTTGGCATCCTGGGTCGCCACCTGCACCACGGAGGCCGGGCGGACAAAGTTGAACAACGTTTGTTGTCCGGCAGGGGCCGCCAACACAGGCGCGGCAAACAACAGGGCAAGTACGACGGGCAACGAGCGGCGAATCATATGGGCCGGTTTCTCCTTGTAGGGCCGCTGGGCGGCCGGTGCTCAAGCATTGAAGTGAAATAGACAGCAGGGTGCGCAAAGGTGCGGCCCTGCCCGGTAAACCCGTGAAAAGACCTTGGGCGCCGTGGATACCCAAGCCCTCGCCGGGCGGCGTGCTCGCCTGCCCGGCGCATTGCGGCGCCGGCCGGCCGAACAGGCCGTTGAAAAACGTAGGCAAGGCAGTCAGCGCAAGGCAAAAAACAGGCGAAAAAGCGCAATTCACGAGTGGTAAATGAGCATTTTGACCGGGCTGGCGCACCAGCCTATTTTTAACGCAGCGATGGCAACGCAGGTAGTTTTTCAACGGCCGACTAAGATATTTCCCGGCGAAAAGGCGGCAGAGCATTGAGGATCGCCTTGCCATAGCGCTGGGTGACCAGGCGCCGATCCAACAAGGTGATGGTGCCGCGGTCTTGCTCGGTACGCAGCAGCCGGCCGCAAGCCTGGACCAGCTTGAGGGAGGCATCCGGCACCGAGATTTCCATGAACGGGTTGCCGCCCCGGGCCTCGATCCACTCCGCCAGCGCAGCCTCCACCGGATCGTCCGGTACCGAGAACGGGATCTTGGCGATCACCACGTGCTCGCAATAGGCGCCAGGCAAGTCCACCCCTTCGGCGAAGCTGGCCAGGCCGAACAACACACTGGAATCACCACCATCGACCCGGGCCTTGTGCTTGTTGAGGGTCTCCTGCTTGGACAGGTTGCCCTGGATGAACACCTGCTTGCGCCAGTCGCGATCCAGGCCGTCGAACACGTCCTGCATCTGCTTGCGCGAAGAGAACAGCACCAGGCTGCCCCGGGAGCCTTCCACCAGTTCCGGCAGGTCGCGGATGATCGCTGCGGTATGGGCCGCGGCATCCCGCGGGTCGGCCCGCAGGTCGGGAACCCGCAGCACGCCGGCGTCGGCATGGTGGAACGGGCTGGGCACCACGGCGGTGACGGCCTTCTTCGGCAAGCCGGCACGCATGCGGAAGCGGTCGAAGGTACCCAGGGCAGTCAGGGTCGCCGAGGTCACAAGGGCGCCGTAGGCCACGTTCCACAAGTTGCGGCGCAGCATTTCCGCGGCCAGGATCGGGCTGGCGTTGACCTCGATATCGAACAGCGAACCGCTCTCGGCCAGGGTCAACCAACGGGCCATGGGCGGGTTGTCCTCCGGGTCCTCGACGGTGAAGGCCGTCCACAGTTCCCAGTTGCCCGAGGCTCGGGCCAGCAGGCTGCCGAACAGCGGATACCACTCCTCGGCCTGGTTGCTGGCGATGCCGATGTTGACCTCGCCGTCCATGCCTTCCTTGAGCAGGTCGGTCAGGCGAGTGAAGAGGTCGGTCAGGCGCGAGAAGCCTTTCTTCAGCTCGATACCCATCTCGCGCATGTGCTCGGGAATCAGCCCGCCGACAAAACGATGGCGCGGCCGCTCGCGGCCTTCCATGTCTTCACCGGTCTTGAAGTCGGCGATCTGCTCGCAGGCGGTGAACATGAACTGTTGTTGGGTCTTGATCTCCCGCGCCAGCTCCGGCACCTGCTCGATCAGCCGCCCCAGGTCGCCCGGCAGCGGGTGCTGGGCCAGGAGC
The DNA here is from genome assembly GCF_002112765.1 of Pseudomonas sp. B6(2017). Lineage (NCBI taxonomy): Bacteria > Pseudomonadati > Pseudomonadota > Gammaproteobacteria > Pseudomonadales > Pseudomonadaceae > Pseudomonas > Pseudomonas sp. B6(2017). The sequence continues at coordinate 29,587 of NZ_NEIQ01000020.1, forward strand.
TTGGTGAGGTTCTTGGCGGTCTGCTCCAGCCAGTCGGCGGTGGAGCGCAACCGGGTGTAGTGGGCGAAGTGGCCGATGGCCTTGTCCGGCAGGTGATGGCCTTCGTCGAACACATAGAGGGTATCGCGGGGGTCGGGCAGCACCGCACCGCCGCCCAGGGCCAGGTCGGCCAGGACCATGTCGTGGTTGGTGACGATCACGTCGACCTTGCCCATGCCTTCCCGGGCCTTGTAGAAGGCGCACTGGCCGAAGTTGGGGCAATGGCGGTTGGTGCACTGGCTGTGGTCGGTGGTCAGGCGCGCCCAGTCGGCGTCTTCCAGGGCGTTGGGCCAACTGTCGCGGTCGCCGTCCCATTTATTGCCGGCCAGTTTCTCGATCATGCTGGTGAACAGCTTCTGGCTCGCCTCGTCCACCTCGATCTTGAAGCCTTCTTCTTCGAACAGCTGGGCGGTGGCGGTCTGCGCGTGGCCTTCCTGCAGGAGCATGTCGAGCTTGGACAGGCACATATAGCGCCCGCGCCCCTTGGCCAGGGCGAAGCTGAAGTTCAAGCCGCTGTTGCGCATCAGGTCGGGCAGGTCCTTGTAGACGATCTGCTCCTGCAGGGCGACGGTGGCGGTGGCGATCACCAGGCGCTTGCCGGCGGCCTTGGCCGTGGGGATCGCCGCCAGGCTGTAGGCCACGGTCTTGCCGGTACCGGTGCCGGCCTCTACCGCGACCACCGCCGGATCGCCGCTGCGCCGCCCCTCGTCGTCTGTATCGACATCACCCAGGACCTTGGCCACCTCGGCGATCATCAGGCGCTGGCCATAACGCGGCTTGAGGCTCTTGGCTTCGAGAAAACGCGAGTAGGCGCCCTGGATCGTGGTTTTGAGTTCGTTGCTGATCATGGTTCTTCAGGCGCACAAAACGCTGGATAAATTTTCAGTGGTTCGAATCGGCCGCTATCATACCCCGCTAATTCATCCTGCGCAGAACGGAGTACCCGAATGACCGCTTTCGCCCTCGCCTACAGCCTGCACGTCCTGGCCGCCCTGGTCTGGGTCGGCGGCATGTTCTTCGCCTGGATGGTCCTGCGGCCCGCCGCCGTGGTGGCCCTGGAAGGGCCCCAGCGGCTCCAGCTGTGGGCCCAGGTGTTCCCGCGGTTCTTCGCCTGGGTCTGGGCGGCAGTGGTGATCTTGCCGATCAGCGGTATCGGCCTGCTGCACCTGCGGTTCAATGGCTTTGAAACCGCACCGCGCTATGTGCACATCATGATGGGCCTGTACCTGGTGATGACCGCGCTGTTCATCCGTATCCAGTCGCTGCAACTGCCGGAGTTGCGCCAGGCGGTGGCGGCCCAGGACTGGCCGGCCGGTGCCGCGGTGCTCGGGCGGATCCGCCGCCTGGTGGGTATCAACCTGATCATCGGCCTGCTGCTGGTGGCCCTGGCGGCTGCCCGGCCGAGCTTCTGAAACGCGATCGCCCGCAGGAGCGGGCGATCGGCATGACACCTGGCAAAGCCGGTTACAGACGCTGCACGGTCAGCGAGCCCGCCACGCCTTCCGGACCCGGTTCGCCCTGGGCACCGGGACGTCCGCCCTTGCCACCGTCGGCCCGGTAGACCAGGCAGCCCTTGGATTTACCGCCCGCGCCCGGCTTGCCACCGGCCCCGGCCAAACCGCCGGCACCGCCATCGACCCAGACCTTGATCTGCTCGTCGGGGAAATCCCGCGGCAGCTCCAGGCGTACCTGGCCACCCGCCGCACCCGGGTGGCCATTGCCGCCATTGTCCCCATCGGCACCACGTCCGGCCTGGCCCCAGGTACAGCCTGGTTCATCACCATTGGCTCCATCCAGGCCGACATAACCCGGCGCCCCGGTGCCACCCCGGGCATCCACCGACAGCTCCTGGGCCTTTAGCGACTCGATCCGCAGGTTCAGGTTGCGACCGGGCTTGGCGGTCTTTTCATAGGTCCCCGGCGCCCCCCGGGAGGTGAACTGACTGCCCTCGTCCAATTGTGCCCGCTGGATCACCAGATGCAGGCTCTGCCCGGTGGGTACTATGGCGATCCGCGCCTCGCGCCCCAGGTGCAGGTCCTCGACCTTGAGTTCAGTGACATTGGCTGGCACCAGCAAGGTAGCGAAGTCGGCCACGTCCAAGCGTTCCAGGACCAGGCTGCTGGCGGTATTGGGCAAGCGCATGAAGGAATTGGTTTCGACCCTGACCTCCTGGGCCAGGACCAGGGGGCTGAAGAACAGGAGCAGCGGGCAGAGCTTACGCATGATCGGCCTCGACGATAACGGGGGCTGGAAGGGTCTGCAGATGGAAAATACCTACCAGCAGGATTTGCAGGCGATCACGCCAAGGATGGGCACGGCCCTTGAGGCTGCCGTTGAACAGCACCAGCTCCAACAGATGGGTCAGCAGCAACAGGCTGCCCGCCAGGTTGACCAGCAAGTGCAGTGGATTGATCAACGGCCTGGCCAGGTTGATCAACACAACCAGCCAAAACACCAGGGTCAGAAACTTCCCCAGCCCCCATAAGACCTTCATATACCCCCCCTTGTAGGTTCTTCTTTGCGCGCACAGTAACGACTTATTACCGGGATAAGCCAGAGGGAGACGAAAATTCTTCCCACAACAGTGCGTTAGCGACCGGATCGACGAGGATCGCTGCGCCCGCCTCCCCCATGCCACGCTCGGACGCCCCGGCGCGGCACCTCGGGCCGCGCCGGGCATGTCTACTCAACGATTGATCTGGATTTCCGTGCGACGGTTCATGGCCCGTCCTTCTGTGGTCTTGTTGTCCGCCACGGGTTGGCTGGCTCCGGCGCCGGTCACCGAGACGAAGCTGGCACGGGGAATACCGCTCTGGATCAAGTACTCCACCACCGAGTGAGCGCGTTTATCCGAGAGTTTCTGGTTGTAGGCCGCCTTGCCGACGCTGTCGGTATGCCCCGTCACCCGCAGTTGTGCCGAGGCCGACTCTTGCTTCAGGCGAGTCACTATGGTGTTGAGCTTGGTCTTGTCGGCCTCGGTCAGCTTGGCCGAGTCGAAGTGGAAGTGCACATCGCGCACGACGATGGTTTCTTCCTTGACCACCACGACTTCTTCCACCACGGGAGGAGGCAGTGGGCAGCCGCTGGCATCGACCTGCACGCCCTTGGGCGTATGCGGGCACTTGTCACGGCTGTCCGGAACGCCATCGCCATCCTCGTCGCCATCGCCATGCACCCAGCAATAGGCACCCGCCAGGCCACCGACAACCAGTGCGCCACCGCCCGCCCACGCCGAGCTTTCGGTGGCGCCCAGCGCCGCGCCGGTGACGCCGCCTACCGCGGCGCAGATCGGCCAGTCGGTTTTTTGCAAACCTGCACAACCAGTCAACACACCGGTCAACAGAACCAGGGGTACTGCCGTACGAATGATGCTCATCTGATTTCTCCTGAGGGATCGGCTCGAGGGCCGATTCACGGAGTAAAGACCCGGCCGAAAGCCCGCGCCAGCAAACTGCCAGCGCCTGTTTCGCCCCGTAAACACGGGGGGCTCGCGAATAAATGAAGAACCGCTCTAGGCCCGCGGATGCCGGCAAGCTAGTCTTGGACGCTCTGATCGAGGAGCGATGATGAGCGTCGGTATTTCTACCCGTACCCCGCAGCAGGCACTGGCTGCCCTGCTGGACCGTTATGCACCGCAAAGGCTGCTGCTGATCGGCGCCAGCGACTTTCCTGCCCTGGCCGCGTTCAAGGCCGCCCATCCGGCCACCGAAGTGGCCCAGGCCGCCCCCGGGCCCTTGCCCGCCGACCTGGCCGCGCAGCGTTTCGACCTGGCCCTGGTGGTGGATTGCCTGGAGCACCTGCCCAAGCGCGAGGGCCAGAACCTGCTTGGAGGCATCCGCAACCTCAACGCCAGCCGCATCGCCGTGCTGGCCGACCTGGCCGCCTGCGGCTGGCAGGAAACCGACTTCTTCTCCCTGGCCCTGCAAGCCGGCGAGCGCTTCCAGCGGGAGCAACAGGTGCTGACGCTGTTTACCTACGATCTGCTTGAATACAAGCAAGTGCCCGATTGGCTCAATTCACGCTTCTGGGCGAACCCGGAAAATTTTGGAAAGTACTGGTGGTAACACGATGAGCGCTTCGATCTGTCCCTGCGGCAGCGGCAACCTGCTGGACGCCTGCTGCGGCCATTACCATGCCGGCCATCCCGCGCCCTGCGCCGAGGCCCTGATGCGCTCGCGCTACAGCGCCTATGTGCTGGGGCAGGTGGACTACCTGGTAGCCACCACCCTGCCGGCCCAACAGGCAGGGCTGGATCGCCAATCCATCAGCGACTGGAGCGCCCAAAGCACCTGGCTGGGCTTGCAGGTGGAAAACTCGGAGGTATTCGGCGGCCAGCCCGAGCATGCCTTCGTCACCTTCACCGCCCGCTGGCACGACAGCCAGGGCGAGCACAGCCATCGCGAACGCTCGTCGTTCGTGCAGAACCAGGGGCGCTGGTACTTCATCGACCCCACGGTGCAACTCAAGGCCTCGCGCAACGATGCCTGCCCCTGCGGCAGCGGGCAGAAATACAAGAAGTGCTGCGCGGGCTACTTCAGCCGCTGACCCCTCGTCCGCCACGATCAGCCCCGATCCAGGATGGATACAGGGGAGACCAAAAGGAGCCCTGCGATGATCGGTGAGCTGCGCCTGCTACCAATTCTCTGCCTGCTCGGGATGCTGGGCCTGTCCGGCTGCGTGTCGTGGTTCACCGACGAAGACATCGATCCCGAGGTGCACCTGGTCAAGGTCGAGGTGGTCAAGGCCAACTTGCTGGAGCAGCGCTTCACCCTGCACTTGCGGGTGGACAACCCCAACGACGAAGACCTGACCGTGCGCCGCCTGACCTACCGGGTCTACCTGGAGCGCTTTTTGCTCAGCGATGGCGAGCATGAGCACTGGTTCACCGTCACACCCCATAGCAGTCGCTATTTCAAGGTGCCGGTACGCACCAACCTGTGGCCGCAGATCCGTGACCTGGTGAAACTCCTGCACAAGCCCGACCGGCCGATTCCCTATCGCCTGGAAGGCGAGCTGGAAGTGGGATTATTCATCGGCAAAGACGTGCACCTGAAGCGCAATGGCGTGATAATTCCCGGCGATTTTATCCCGGAGTGACCTTCAATGACCCAGCAACCCCATGTCCATGGCCCTGACTGCAACCACGATCACGACCATCACGACCATGGCCATGTCCACGGCCCGCATTGCAACCACGGCCACCAGGAGCCGGTGCGCAACGCGTTGAAAGACGTCGGCCGCAACGATCCCTGCCCATGTGGCAGCAACAAGAAGTTCAAGAAGTGCCACGGCGCCTGATCCAGCCGTGAAACAACGCCTGCCGGCGGCCTTGCCGGCAAGCGCTGCTGCGCCTAAAGCAGCTGCGCCAGGTTCACCACCGTGGCGTATTCGCCATGCAGATTGGCCAGTGACATGGCATGCACCTCCTCGGCAGTCCGCAGCCGTCCGGCAAAGTCGGGCTTGTCGAAGGTGAAGCAGGCATCGGCCACCACCCAGACCATGAATCCCAGGTTGCCGGCAGTGCGCGCCGTGGACTCCACCGAGTTGTGGGTGGCCACGCCGACGATCACCACTTGCCCGATCCCCGCAGCCCGCAGGTCCGCGTCCAGGGAGTTGCCACAAAACGCATCCGGCACCTGCTTCTGGACCAGCTTCTCCTGCCCCTGGGGACGAAATCGCGACTGGAACTCCACCCCGGACTGACCGGGCCAGAACACCGAGTCCGGCGAGCGTGACAGGTGCTGTACATGGACCACCGGCCAGTTGCGCTCACGCCAGTGGGCGAGTAACTGCAGCATGCGCTCCTCGGCCTGGGGGTTGTTGCGCGGCCCCAATCGGGGGTGCAGGATGCCTTGTTGCTGGTCGATGATGATCAGCGCCGTATCAACGGTAAGGGGCATGGAGGCTCGTCCTTGGACATTCATTCGAAGGCTGCCACTTCAGCACTACCCCACAATCCCGGGCAAGCCCTCGAACAGCGGCGGAGCGATCCAATGCCGGGGTTCGTTGTCCCTATACAAGTCACATCCACCTGGAGCGCTGCATGATCGACCTGTACTACTGGACCACCCCCAACGGCCACAAGATCTCGCTGTTCCTCGAGGAAGCCGGGCTGCCCTACAACCTGTACCCGGTCAACATCGGCCTGGGCGAGCAATTCAAGGCCGAGTTCCTCAAGATCGCGCCCAACAACCGCATCCCGGCCATCGTCGACCACCAGCCGGCCGACGGCGGCGCGCCACTGTCGCTGTTCGAGTCCGGGGCGATCCTGTTGTACCTGGCGGAGAAGACCGGCCGCTTCCTGCCCCAGGACCTGCGCGGGCGCCAGGAAGCCCTGCAATGGCTGTTCTGGCAGATGGGGGGCCTGGGTCCGATGGCCGGGCAGAACCATCATTTCGCCCACGCCGCCCCGGAGCGGATCCCCTACGCCGTCAAGCGCTACGTGGACGAAACCGCCCGCCTCTACGGTGTCCTGGATCGACGCCTGGCGGACCGGCCCTTCGTCGCCGGCCGCGACTACAGCATCGCCGACATGGCGATCTACCCCTGGGTCGCCTCCTACAAGAAACAGAGCCAGAGGCTCGAGGACTTCCCGCACCTGCATGGCTGGTTCAACGGCATCAAGGCGCGACCGGCCACCGAACGTGCCTACGCCCTGGTGGAACGGGTCAACCCGACCTGAACCGGGCCCCGCAAGCGCTCCTGCAACCCTGCGGCGCAGGCCTTCGTCCGGGCCTGCGATAAATACCTGTCGCCCCGCTTGCGCGGCACACGCCTGCTCACTAACGTAGCGCCTTTATCGACGCTACCCCCCGCAGGAGCTTTGCCATGGCCTCGCCAGCCTTCTCACATGTTCTTCCCCGATTCGGCGTTGCCGCGGCAGTAGCCGGCGTCCTGAGCCTGGCCGGTTGCCAGTCCTGGAACGCCCAGAACAGCCTGCCTCCCACCTCCGGTGTGCAACCGCTCAAGGGCCTGGCCCAGAACGTCTCGATACGCCGCAACGCCGTGGGCGTGCCGCTGATCGAGAGCAACAGCTTCCACGATGCCCTGTTCAGCCTGGGCTACGTCCATGCCGGCGACCGCATCGGCCAGATGGTGACCCTGCGCCTGCTGGCCCAGGGCCGCCTGGCGGAAATGTCCGGCGCCGACGCCCTGGACGTCGACCGCCTGATGCGCGCGGTGAACCTGAAGAAAAGCGCCGACGAGCTATACAAGGCCTCTTCGCCACGGATCAAGCGCTTCTTCGAGGTCTATGCGCGGGGCGTCAACGCCTACCTGTTCCGCTATCGCGACAAGCTGCCGCCGGACCTGGCGGCCCACGGCTACACCCCCGAATACTGGAAACCCGAAGATTCGGCGCTGATCTTCTGCCTGCTGAACTTCGGGCAATCCGCCAACCTGTTCGAAGAGCTCAACGCCCTGGTGCTGGCACGCAAAGTCGGCAGCGACAAGCTGCCCTGGCTGACCCCCAGCTACCCCGACGAGCCCCTGCCCCTGGCCGAAGCCGAGAAGCTCAAGGGCCTGAACCTCGAGATCCCCGGCCTGGACGAACTCAGCCGCGCCGCCAGCCAGTTGGCCCGGCTCAACACCCTGGACCTGAGCGGTGGCAGCGACCTGGCCATCGCGCCCCAGCGCAGCCGCAACGGCCGGAGCCTGCTGGCCAGCGACAGCCAGGCCGCTGCCTGGCACTACGTCCAGTTGCGCGCACCCAAGTACCAGGCCGCCGGCGCTGCGATCCCCGGCTTGCCGGCGATCCTCCAGGGCTTCAACGGCAAGGTGGCCTGGAGCCTGAGCTCGGTGCAAGGCGACAACCAGGACCTGTTCCTGGAAAAACTCAAGCGCCAGGGCAATGCCCTGTACTACTTGAACAACGGCAAATGGCAGCCGGTGGCCGTGCGCAACGAGACCTACTTCGTCAAGGGCCAGCGCCCGCTTCGCGAAGCGGTGTACGAAACCCGCCACGGCCCCTTGCTCAACAGCGCCCTGGGCGCCAGCCAGGCCAACGGCCTGGGCTTGGCCCTGCAGACGCCAGAGCTCAAGGACGACCGGAGCCTGGATGCGTTCTTCGACCTGTCCCGGGCGCAGAGCGCCGAGAAGGCCTCGGACGCCAGCCGGGAAATCCGCGCCATCGCCCTGAACCTGCTGTTCGCCGATGCCAGCCACATCGGCTGGCAGGTCACCGGACGCTTCCCCAACCGTCGTGAAGGCGAAGGCCTGCTGCCCTCCCCTGGCTGGGAAGGTCGGTATGACTGGGACGGTTATGCCGATCCGATGCTGCACCCCTACGACCAGGATCCGGCCCAGGGCTGGCTCGCCATCGCCAACCAGCGGGTGATTTCCCGTGGCTACGGCATGCAGCTGTCCAACTCCTGGGACGCCCCGGAACGCGCCGAGCGCCTGGCCCAGCTCGCCTCCAGCGGCAAGCAGGACAACCGCAGCCTGATCGCCATGCAATACGACCAGACCACCCTGTTCGCTACCAAGCTGAAGAAGATGTTCGAGGCCCCCGGCATGGCCCAACCGCTGAAGAAGGCCATCGACACCCTGCCCGATGCCGACCGGGCCAGGGCCCGCGAGGCCTACAGCCGCCTGATGGCGTTCGATGGCAAGCTCAGCGCCGGCTCGGCGGATGCGGCACTGTACGAGCTGTTCCTGCAGGAGAGCGCCCGGCAGGTCTTCGTCGACAAGCTGGGTCCGGAATCCGCCGCCCCCTGGCAGGCCTTCGTCGCCAACGGCAGCCTGTCCTACTCGCCCCAGGCCGACCACCTGCTGGGCCAGGAAGACAGCCCGTTCTGGGACGACCCGCGCACGCCACAGAAGGAAGACAAGCCGGCGATCCTGGCCCGCAGCCTGGCCGCCGCGGTCAAGTCCGGCGAGCAACTGCTGGGCAACGATCGCAAGGCCTGGCAATGGGGCAAGCTGCACAGCTACAGCTGGATCGGCGACGACGGCAAGGCCATCCGCGGACCATCGCAGGCCGGCGGCGACCACAACACCATCAACGCCGCGCCGTACCGCTGGGGCCAGGACTTTGCCGTCAGCGCCGCCCCGGCCTTGCGCATGATCGTCGACTTCGGCCTCAGCGAGCCCTTGATGGGGCTCAACAGCAGCGGCCAGTCCGGCAACCCGGCCAGCCCCCACTACGCCAATGGCATCGATGGCTGGTTCAAGGCCCAGTACCTGAGCTTCCCGATGCAGCCGCAGAACTTCGAGCGCAGCTACGGCAAGACCCGCCTGACCCTGGTCCCGGGCAAGTAACTCCCCCGCCCTTGCGCCCCGCTCGTGCACCCAGTACGAGCGGGGCCTGCCCCCACAACGTGCACCCTGTACGCAACCATCCCCCGGCTGGCACCGCTGTTCCTTCCGCGCCAGCTGAGCACCCGCCCTCTTTCAGCGCGAACGCTGCCTCACCAAGGCTCCCCTGGCTTTTAAAACAGCTGTTCGGGACTCTGGTTCGGAAATTGCTACTTTCATTAAGTCTTATGCGTTGCAGTAACAGCACTCATGCGCCACAAGCGCTCATATCGGCTCTTAGGGATTGAATAATGAAAAAAGCATTGCTGACCCTTTCTGCACTGGCTCTGTGCATGGCCGCCGGCTCGGCGCTGGCCAAGGAATACAAGGAGCTGCGCTTCGGCGTCGATCCTTCGTATGCGCCTTTCGAATCCAAGGCCGCCGATGGCAGCCTGGTGGGCTTCGACATCGACCTGGGCAACGCCATCTGTGCCGAGCTGAAGGTCAAGTGCAAATGGGTCGAAAGCGACTTCGACGGCATGATCCCTGGCCTCAAGGCCAACAAGTTCGATGGCGTGATCTCGTCCATGACCGTGACTGCGGCCCGGGAAAAAGTGATCGACTTCTCCAACGAGCTGTTCTCCGGCCCCACCGCCTTCGTATTCAAGAAAGGCTCGGGGCTGAGCGAAGACACCGCCTCGCTCAAGGGCAAGACCATCGGTTACGAGCAGGGCACCATCCAGGAAGCCTACGCCAAGGCCGTGCTGGACAAGGCCGGGATCAAGACCCAGGCCTACCAGAACCAGGACCAGGTCTATGCCGACCTGACTTCCGGGCGCCTGGATGCCTCGATCCAGGACATGCTGCAAGCCGAGCTGGGCTTCCTCAAGTCGCCCCAGGGCGCCGACTATGAGATCAGCAAACCCGTGGACGACCCCCTGCTGCCGGCCAAGACCGCGGTGGGTATCTCCAAAGGTAACAAAGAGCTGAAAGCGCTCCTGGATAAAGGTATCAAAGCGTTACACGATGATGGCACCTACGCCACCATCCAGAAAAAACACTTCGGTGACCTGAACCTCTACAGCGGTAAATAACCTGCCGGCGCCCATCCTCGATGGGCGCCTTTTTTATCGTCACGGGTCACTGATCGATGTTCGAACAACTCCTAACGAACCTGGGGCTTTCCGCGTTCAGCTTGAAGGGTTTCGGCCCCTTGCTGCTGGAAGGTACCTGGATGACCGTCAAATTGTCGGTGCTATCGCTGCTGGTCAGCGTGCTGCTGGGCCTGATCGGCGCCAGCGCCAAACTCTCCAGCCTTGCCTTGCTACGCATACCTGCCCAGCTCTACACCACCTTGATTCGCGGCGTGCCGGACCTGGTGCTGATGCTGCTGATCTTCTACAGCCTGCAAACCTGGCTGACTTCCTTCACCGATTTCATGGAGTGGGAATACATCGAGATCAATCCCTTCAGCGCCGGGGTGATCACCCTGGGCTTCATCTATGGCGCCTATTTCACCGAGACCTTCCGTGGCGCGATCCTCGCCGTGCCCCGGGGCCAGTTGGAAGCGGCCACCGCCTATGGCCTCAAGCGCGGCCAGCGCTTTCGCTTCGTGGTCTTCCCGCAGATGATGCGCTTCGCCCTGCCGGGCATCGGCAACAACTGGATGGTGATGCTCAAGGCCACGGCCCTGGTGTCGATCATCGGCCTGGCCGATCTGGTCAAGGCCGCCCAGGATGCCGGCAAGAGCACCTACCAGCTGTTCTATTTCCTGGTTCTGGCGGCGCTGATCTACCTGCTGATCACCAGCGCTTCCAATTTCGTCCTGCGTCGGCTTGAACGGCGCTATGCCGCGGGTGCCCGGGAGGCCGTGCGATGATCGAACTCCTGCAGGAATACTGGCGCCCGTTCCTCTACAGCGACGGCTACCACATCACCGGCCTGGCCATGACCATGTGGCTGCTCACGGCCTCGATCGCCATCGGCTTCGTGGTATCGATCCCGCTGTCCATCGCCCGGGTCTCGCCCAGGCGCCTGGTACGCTGGCCGGTGCAGTTCTACACCTACCTGTTCCGCGGCACGCCGCTCTATATCCAGTTGCTGATCTGCTACACCGGGATCTACAGCATCGCCGCCGTCCGCGCCCAGCCGGTGCTGGATGCGTTCTTTCGCGATGCGATGAACTGCACCATCCTGGCCTTCGCCCTGAACACCTGCGCCTACACCACGGAGATCTTCGCCGGGGCGATCCGCAGCATGGCCCATGGCGAGGTCGAGGCCGCCAAGGCCTACGGTTTGAGCGGGTGGAAGCTCTATGCCTACGTGATCATGCCCTCGGCCCTGCGCCGTTCGCTGCCGTACTACAGCAACGAAGTCATCCTGATGCTGCATTCGACCACCGTGGCCTTCACCGCGACCGTTCCCGACATCCTGAAAATCGCCCGTGATGCCAACTCGGCAACCTTCCTGACGTTCCAGTCGTTCGGCATCGCCGCGCTCATCTATCTGTGCGTGACCTTCACCCTGGTGGGCCTGTTCCGCCTGGCCGAACGCCGCTGGCTGGCCTTCCTTGGCCCGACCCACTAGGACTTGCAGCAGGAAAAACACCCAATGCGCCATGAGATCCACGACCTGCTCGCACCGTTGCCGGGCACCGCGCGGCAGGTCCACAGCTTTCACTTCGGCCCCGCCCAGGCCGCTCGCAAGATCTACATCCAGGCTTCGCTGCACGCCGATGAAATGCCCGGCATGCTGGTGGCCTGGCACCTCAAGCAACGCCTGGGGCAACTGGAGGCCGCCGGCCGCCTGCGCCACGAAATCGTCCTGGTACCGGTGGCCAACCCCATCGGCCTGGAGCAGGTATTGATGGACGTCCCCCTGGGGCGCTACGAACTGGAGAGCGGGCAGAACTTCAATCGCAGCTTCGCCGACCTCGGCCTGCAGGTGGGCGATGCCATCCAGGACCTGCTCGACGAGGATCCCCAGCACAATCTCGACTTGATCCGCCGACACCTGGCCGATGCCCTGGCGCGCCAGCGGCCCGAGACCCAGTTGCAGTCCCTGCGCCTGACCCTGCAACGGCTGGCCTGCGATGCCGACCTGGTACTGGACCTGCATTGCGACTTCGAGGCCGTGGCGCATTTGTACACCACCCCCGAGGCCTGGCCACGGATCGAACCGCTCGCCCGGTACATCGGCTCCCAGGCGAGCCTGCTGGCCACCGACTCGGGCGGTTTGTCGTTCGATGAGTGCTTCACCCTGCCCTGGTGGCAACTGCAGCAACGTTTTGGCGAGCGTTTCACGATCCCCACCGGCACCTTGGCGGTCACCGTCGAGCTGCGCGGCCAGGGCGACGTCAATCACCCGCTGGCCAGCCGCGATTGCCAGGCCCTGCTGGACTACCTGACCCACTATGGCGCCATCGCTGGCGAGGCACCGCCGCTGCCGGAACTGGCGTTTCCAGCCACGCCACTGGCCGCAGTGGAGCCGGTGGCGACGCCGTTGGGCGGGCTGCTGGTGTTCACCGTCCTGCCGGGACAGTACCTGGAGGCCGGACAGCAAGTGGCCGAGATCATCGACCCGATCACCGACCGAGTCACCCCCATCCATTGCCGCAACGCCGGGCTGATGTATGCCCGCTCGCTGCGCCGCATGGCCACCGCCGGCATGGTGGTAGCCCATGTCGCCGGTCGCGAAGCCTATCGCAGCGGCTATCTACTTTCGCCTTGAGGATGCATGCCCCATGTACAAATTGACCGTTGAAGGCCTGCATAAATGCTATGGCGACAATGAAGTGCTCAAGGGTGTTTCCCTCAAGGCCAGAACAGGCGACGTGATCAGCCTGATCGGCGCCAGCGGCTCGGGCAAGAGCACCTTCCTGCGTTGCATCAACTTCCTCGAGACCCCGGATGACGGGGCCATGAGCCTGGATGGCCAGCAGATCCGCATGGTCAAGGACCGCCACGGCATGCATGTGGCCGACCCCACGCAGCTGCAGCGCATTCGTACCCGGCTGGCGATGGTGTTCCAGCATTTCAACCTGTGGAGCCACATGACCGTACTGGAGAACATCACCATGGCTCCGCGCCGGGTACTCGGGGTCAGCACCAGGGACGCCGAGGAGCGGGCCCGACGCTACCTGGACAAGGTCGGCCTGCCGGCCCGGGTCGCCAGCCAGTACCCGGCCTTCCTCTCCGGCGGCCAGCAGCAACGGGTGGCCATCGCCCGGGCGCTGGCCATGGAACCGGAGGTGATGCTGTTCGACGAGCCCACCTCGGCCCTGGACCCGGAACTGGTGGGCGAGGTGCTCAAGGTGATCCAGGGGCTGGCGGAGGAAGGCCGGACCATGATCATGGTGACCCACGAGATGAGCTTTGCGCGCAAGGTATCAAGCCAGGTGCTGTTCCTGCACAAGGGCCTGGTGGAAGAAGAAGGTGCGCCCGAAGAGGTCCTGGGCAACCCCAGGAGCGAGCGCCTGAAGCAGTTCCTCAGTGGCAACCTGAAGTAGCCCGTCGCCCGCGCCGCTTCAGCGGGCGCGGGTGCCAGGCGCCCTGCGGCTCAAGCCACAGGCGCGGGTGGCGGCTCGTCCGGCAGGGTCGGCTCGCCAGGCTCGCTGGGCTCGGCGGGCTGAGGGGTATCGGGATCGGGCTGGCCGGGGATGCCCCCGGCCATGTCGACAGGAGGATGCGCCAGCAGGCTCCAGGCCAGTACCCCAACCTGATTGGGTTCGAGCCTTGCCAAGGTGGCGCTTATTCGGGGATCGATCTTCATGGGGCACTCCTGGGCTGTACCCGGCACGCTTTGCGCGTGCCGGCGGACACTGCAATAGAGTGTCCGCCCGCCGAGGAATTCCCGCTGTTCGTCAGACGAACGGGATCAGGTACGCGGCAGGGTGACGCCGCGCTGGCCCTGGTATTTACCGCCACGGTCCTTGTAGGACACTTCGCATTCTTCGTCGGACTGCAGGAAGAGCATCTGCGCCACGCCTTCGTTGGCGTAGATCTTCGCCGGCAAGGTGGTGGTGTTGGAGAACTCCAGGGTCACGTGGCCCTCCCACTCGGGTTCCAGTGGGGTGACGTTGACGATGATGCCGCAACGGGCGTAGGTGCTCTTGCCCAGGCAAATGGTCAGCACGTCACGCGGAATGCGGAAGTACTCGACGGTACGGGCCAGGGCGAACGAGTTTGGCGGAATGATGCACACGTCGCTCTTGATGTCGACGAAGCTGCCGGCATCGAAGTTCTTCGGGTCGACGGTGGCCGAATTGATGTTGGTGAACACCTTGAATTCGTCGGCGCAGCGCACGTCGTAGCCGTAGCTGGAGACGCCGAAGGAGATGACCCGGCTGTCCTGTTCGCCGCGCACCTGGCGCTCGACGAACGGTTCGATCATGCCGTGCTCTTGCGCCATGCGGCGAATCCACTTGTCCGATTTGATGCTCATGGCGGAAGTCCTGAAATAACGAGGTGAAAAATTCTGTGCGGCATCTTACCGGGGCGCGGGGCAGGGTTCAAAGTCCAGGCTGCTTTTCTCGCTCCATCCCGCGTTTTTAAAGGGCTACAAGACAGATGGCCGGTCACCGATCACGAAAACCGAGAAACCTTCGCAATGGCCATTGGCACGTTCGGGAAAAAGGTTTAAGGTGGCGCCACTGTGCTGCTTGTGTCACTGAGAATCTCTACACGATGTTGAATTTCGATCCAACCATCTTCAAGAATTTTTCCTGCTCTTTGCACTCAGTCTCGGCCCGGGCTTTTCCCGAGTCGCAGTTAACTTTGTCCAAGGAGATACACCATGTCTAATCGCCAAACCGGTACCGTTAAGTGGTTCAACGATGAGAAAGGCTTCGGCTTCATCACCCCACAATCCGGTGACGACCTGTTCGTACACTTCAAAGCCATCCAGGCTGACGGCTTCAAAACCCTGAAAGAAGGCCAGCAGGTTTCTTTCGTCGCTACTCGCGGCCAGAAAGGCATGCAAGCTGAAGAAGTACAAGTTATCTAACTTGCACTGATCCAGTAAAAAGCCCCGCCCTCAACAGCGGGGCTTTTTTGTGCCCGAAGGTTTTTCCCGCAACTTCCGCTGGAGCGCGCCCGGGGTTACCAGGTCACGCCGAAACCTACGGTATAGCGAGTCTTGTCCAGGTCGCTGTTTTCGGTACCACGGATCATGTCCTTTTCCGCCTTGAGGTTCAGCGAAGCCCAATCGGTGACCTTGTAGCGCAAGCCCAGCTCGGCATCCAGGGCGTAATCAGCCACGCCGGACAGCGGCCTGCTCACTTCACCAGCAGTGAAGAACTCGACCCGCTTGCCGATCAGGTAACGGTTGTAGTCCCACTTCATGGCCAGGGAATAGAAGTTGTCCTTGCCGCCATCGGCATACCGGTAGTCCGTACGGTTAAGCAGCGAACCCAGGGAGAAGGCTCCCAGTTCGTCGTCCCAGAACTGATAGCCCGGGCCAGTACCTACCACCCGTTGCTGCTCGAGATCCTCGACCTTGTCACGCTTGTAGGTCAAGCGGCCCTGCCAGAACCACTGCTGGGTAATGAAGCGGTCCAGGGCGTATTCGGCCTGCCAGTTATCGGTGGTCACCGCCTTGTTCTGGAACTCGCGGTTGTATTCGGCCTCGGCGTTGTGTCGCCAGGCGCCATGGCGCGCGGAGGTCTTGAGGTCGATGTCATAGCGGTCGGTGTCCTTCTCGGCCCGCTTGTAGTCCATGGCCACATCGACATTGCCCTTCCACACGATGTCTTCCACCAGCGGCTTGGGCTTCATGATCTGCTGGATGCTGGCCAGTTCCACCGTCCTGGGCGCCTCGCCATTGGCCAGGACGACCTTGCCGTCCTCCGACGCTCGCAGCGACTTGGCCCTCTCCCCCGAATAGGCATCCTCCTTGACCAGCAGTTCCTGGTCGCTTTCCAGGGTCTTGACCTGCTTCCAGTCGATGGAGATAGCCCCGCCATAATCGGTCTGGATCAGCAGCTTGCCACCGTCGAATACCTTGATCTTGCCGCTGACGCGGTCACCGTTCTTCAACCACACGACATCGGCCAGCACGGGCAAGGAAGCGCCAAGCATTGCGAAACACACGAGAATTCTAGGCAACATAGCTAAATACAAAACTCGGACTTGCGAAAAAAACGGCATTATTCCAGTTGGAATAGGCCCTGATCACGAATGACCCGACTATTACGAATGAGTTCAATCCTCATCGGCCTTCAGTCACCACGAACACCTATATCTGGATCCGCGAATGTGACCGAACACAGCGAAGAGCCACAGGCGCCCGCGCAAATCCGACGCACGGCGCTATACCTGACCCTGGCCCAGGTTCCCGAAGGCAAGGTGGTCAGCTACGGCCAACTGGCGGAAATGGCCGGCCTGGGACGAGCAGCGCGCTGGGTCGGACGTACCCTCAGCCAGCTGCCTGCCGACACCAGCCTGCCCTGGCACCGAGTGCTGGGTGCCGGCGGTCGCATCAGCCTGCCCGCAGGCAGCCCATCGGGGGATGAACAACGGGCACGGCTGCGCGACGAAGGTGTCAGTGTCCTGAACAACAGGGTGGATATTCAGCGCCATGGCTGGCGTCCGGTAGAGCACAGCGGTTAGAGTGCGCGCTTTGTTTCCGTAATCCTTGAGGCAGACTCCAGCCCATGCCCCGTAAAACCTGGCGCGCCGCACTTGCCGCCTATGCCAGCCCCTCGACGCTCGTGCTGTTGCTGCTTGGTTTCGCTGCCGGCATGCCTTACATGCTGGTGTTCTCAACGCTTTCGGTGTGGTTGCGCGAGGCCGGAGTGGCCCGCGAAACCATCGGTTATGCCAGCCTGATCGGCCTGGCCTATGCCTTCAAATGGGTGTGGTCGCCCCTGCTCGACCAATGGCGCCTGCCGCTGCTGGGCAAGCTGGGTCGACGACGATCCTGGCTGGTGCTGGCCCAGGCGCTGGTGATCCTGGGTCTGATCGGCATGGGTTTCTGTGATCCGCAGAAACACCTGTCCTGGCTGATCGCCATTGCCGTGATCGTGGCCTTCGCCTCGGCTACCCAGGATATCGCCATCGACGCCTACCGCCTGGAGATCGCCGACGACAGCCGCCAGGCCGCCCTGGCTGCCAGCTATATGTCCGGCTACCGCGTGGCGGTACTGCTGGCCACCGCCGGCGCGCTGTTTTTCGCCGAAGGTTTCGGTTCCACCGGCTTCAGCTACAAGCATTCGGCCTGGACCGGCACCTACGTGCTGTTCGGGGTGCTGATGATCCCGGCCTTGATCACCACCTTGCTCATGCGCGAACCCGCAGTGCCCCTGCGCACCCAGCTGTCGGCGGGGCGCTACAGCTTCGCCCACCAACTGATCTCGGTATTCGTGCTGATCGTGTTGCTGGTCTCGGTGCCAGCCACCTTCACCCAGCTCTACAACACCGACTTCGCCAGCGTGATCTTCCACGGCGTCAGCTTGCTGGACCTGCTACTGGAGGATCGGGCCTTCCTGCGTGCCATCCTCTATATCACCCTCACCGCGCTGTGCCTGTCGGCCATGGGCCGCCGTGGCCTGGCGCCGGTACTGACGCCGGTCAACGACTTCATCCTGCGCTATCGCTGGCAGGCCTTCCTGCTGCTGGGGCTAATTGCCACCTACCGCATGTCGGACACGGTCATGGGGGTCATGGCGAACGTGTTCTACATCGACCAGGGCTTCACCAAGGACCAGATCGCCGGGGTCAGCAAGATCTTCGGCCTGATAATGACGCTGATCGGCGCCGGCATGGGCGGCCTGCTGATCGTGCGTTTCGGCATCCTGCCGATCCTGTTCATCGGTGGCGCCGCATCCGCCGGCACCAACCTGCTGTTCCTCATGCTGTCCGACATGGGGCCGAACCTGAAGATGCTGATCGTCACCATTTCCCTGGACAACTTCAGCTCCGGAATGGCCACCTCGGCGTTCGTCGCCTACCTGTCGAGCCTGACCAACCTGAAGTTCTCGGCCACCCAATACGCGCTGCTCAGTTCCATCATGCTGTTGCTGCCGCGCCTGATCGGCGGCTATTCGGGGGTCATGGTGGAAAAATTCGGCTATCACGACTTCTTCCTCATCACCGCGATCCTCGGAGTCCCGACCCTGATCCTGATCGCCCTGCACTGGTTCCAGGAAAGCCATCGCGCCGGCCCTAAAGCCGAGGAACAAACCTCGGCCAGCAACAACGCCGTCGGCGAAGAATCCTAACGTTTCCCAGGGGTTGCGGGCTTTTCCAGACCGCCCCTGTCCCTGCCGAGCGCAATCCTGTACGCCAGCGGCACGCGCCCGTACAATGCTCCGTCACTTCCAGTCTTAAGCAACCGATAACGGCCTACCATGCGTACCAGTCAATATCTGCTCGCCACACAAAAAGAAACGCCTTCCGACGCGGTCGTGATCAGCCACCAGCTGATGCTGCGCGCCGGCATGATCCGCAAACTGGCTTCCGGCCTGTACACCTGGCTGCCGATGGGCCTGCGGGTGATGCGCAAGGTCGAGGCCATCGTTCGCGAAGAAATGAACGCCGCTGGCGCGCTTGAAGTGTTGATGCCGGGCATCCAACCGGCCGAGCTGTGGCAGGAATCCGGTCGCTGGGAACAGTACGGCCCCGAGCTGCTGCGCCTGAAGGACCGCCACAATCGCGACTTCTGCGCAGGCCCGACCCACGAAGAAGTGATCACCGACCTGGTCCGCAACGAGCTGAGCAGCTACAAGCAGCTGCCGCTGAACCTGTACCAGATCCAGACCAAGTTCCGTGATGAGATCCGTCCACGCTTCGGCCTGATGCGCGGTCGCGAGTTCATCATGAAGGACGCCTATTCCTTCCACGCCGACCAGGCGTCGCTGCAGGTCACCTATGACCGCATGCACCAGGCGTACTGCAACATCTTCACCCGCCTGGGCCTGAAGTTCCGCCCAGTGGAAGCGGATAACGGCTCCATCGGCGGCGCCGGCTCCCATGAGTTCCACGTACTGGCCGAATCCGGCGAAGACGACATCATCTTCAGCAACGGCTCCGACTACGCGGCGAACATCGAGAAGGCCGAGGCCGTGCCTCGCGAAACCTCACGCCCGGCGCCGACCGAAACCATGCGTCTGGTGGATACCCCTGACGCCAAGACCATCGCCCAGCTGGTGGAAGGCTACGGCCTGCCAATCGAAAAGACCGTCAAGACCCTGGTGGTGCACGCCGAAGAGCCGGGCAAGCTGATCGCCCTGATCATCCGTGGCGACCACGAGCTCAACGAAATCAAGGCTGCCAAGCAGCCAGGCGTCGCCGACCCACTGGTCATGGCCTCCGAAGCCGAACTGCGTGCAGCCATCGGCGCTGGCGCCGGCTCCCTGGGCCCGGTGAACCTGCCGCTGCCGGTCATCATCGACCGCTCCGTGGCCCTGATGAGCGACTTCGGCGTCGGCGCCAACATCGACGACAAGCATTACTTCGGCGTGAACTGGGAGCGCGACCTGCCGGTTCCAGCCGTGGCCGACCTGCGCAACGTGGTCGCCGGCGACCCGAGCCCGGACGGCAAGGGCGTGCTGGAGATCAAGCGCGGCATCGAAGTCGGGCACATCTTCCAACTGGGCAGCAAGTACAGCCAGGCGATGAAGTGCGAAGTGCTGGGCGAGAACGGCAAGCCGGTCACCCTGGAGATGGGCTGCTACGGTATCGGCGTCTCTCGCGTGGTGGCTGCCGCCATCGAGCAGAACAACGACGAGAGAGGCATCATCTGGAGCGACACCCTGGCTCCGTTCCAGATTGCCCTGGTACCGCTGCGCTATGAAACTGAACAGGTTCGCGAAGCCACCGACAAGCTTTACGAGCAGCTCACCGCAGCCGGTTTCGAGGTCCTGCTGGACGATCGCGACAAGAAGACCAGCCCGGGCATCAAGTTCGCGGACATGGAGCTGATCGGCATTCCGCACCGCATCGTGGTCAGTGACCGTGGCCTGGCCGATGGCAACCTGGAATACAAGAGCCGTACCGAAGCCGAGGCGCAAGCGCTGCCAGTGGCCGACGTGCTGTCCTTCCTCCAAGCCCGTATCCGTCGCTGAAACCAGATAGAGAAGTCATGTTCAAGCGAAACACCCTAAGCCTCGGTGGCGCCGCCTTGTGCGGCGCCCTCTTGGTCAGTGGCTGCGCCAACCAGATGTCGCAACGCAGCGAGCACGAGGAGCGGGTCGAGCGCAAGCTGCTCGACCACAGCCTGCAGATCGATGTCGGCGAGCCCAAGGTGCTTGAGCTGCCGCAACGACGAGTACGTATCCACGAGCAGAAAACCTTCGAGGTCACCGAGTTCGAGGTTACACGCCGCTACGACCGCTATACCCCCTACCAACCCTGGCGGGAGATCTACGAGATTCCGCTGGGCGCGGTGGCCCTGGTGGCCGGTGTCGGCGCCAACGTGGTCAATGTGTTCGCCCTGGGCAACCTGCCGGATAGCGTCACCAAGGATTGGCTCAGCTACGGCGTCTCCGGGGTCAACCCGTTCATGAACATGCCATCCCATGGTCGAGCCCAGCAGAACCTGGCGGCAATCGACGAGGTCCAGCGCGACAAGCGCGTGGAATATTCGAGCCTGCCCTGGAGCGAACGCCCGGTGCAGGTCAAGGCTGGCAAGCAGACCTACGAGCTGAGTACCGATCGCAACGGCGTGCTGAGCTTGAATCTCCTGAACGACCCGTTTTCCGAGCAGGACCTCAAGCACATCGGCAAGCTGCAGATCAGTGTCGAGGATGCCCAGGACGAGGTGCACTCCGATTCATCCCTGAGCATCAGTCCCGGCCTGCGCAGCAAACTGGTGGAGGCCCACGCGCTGATCTACGACGACCTCGAGGACGACGAAGTCAGTGAGTGGGTGCACCGGGTCAAGCGCCTGTCGCAACTGGGCCTCGAAGAAGAAGCCAGCGAACTGGAGCAGAGCCTGATCGAGCTCACCCGCAACGATCCGGAATTGCAGAAAGAGTTTCTCAAGGCCCTGACCAAGAACGCCGGCCGCCTGGTGGCGGATCCTGGCAGCAACTGATTGTCCCGACCGGCACCATGGGCTCATGCTCCTGGCGCCTGGCTCGCCCTCCTCTCCTATGACTCCCTGAACAACTCCAACTGTTCGTGACCACCACGCAGGTCGTGCAGGCGCACGCCTATGCCCAGCAGTCGCACCGGCTTGCCGCCACGCTTGAAGGCCTGGCTCAGCAACTGCCGATAACTCTCCAGGTCACGACCGGCCCCTGCCTGTTCCAGGGTGGTCTGGGTAAAGTCATGGAACTTCACCTTGACGAACGGCTTGCCCGGGCGGTAGCTGCT
The DNA here is from genome assembly GCF_002112765.1 of Pseudomonas sp. B6(2017). Lineage (NCBI taxonomy): Bacteria > Pseudomonadati > Pseudomonadota > Gammaproteobacteria > Pseudomonadales > Pseudomonadaceae > Pseudomonas > Pseudomonas sp. B6(2017). The sequence continues at coordinate 51,174 of NZ_NEIQ01000020.1, forward strand.
GTCGATGCGCGCCATGCGTCCGGCCAGGGTTTCCATCAGCTCCGGCAACTTCTGCAGGCAGCTGTCCAGGTCCGGCAGATCGGTATCGTAGGTGTTCTCCACGCTGATGGATTGCCGCCGGCTGTCATTCTGCACTGGCCGCTCATCGATCCCGCGCGCCAGGCTCCATAGGCGCTCGCCGAAACTGCCGAACTCACGCACCAGCGCCAACTTGCTCCAGTCGCGCAACTGCATACAGCTGGTTATGCCCAGCCGGCTGAGCTTGTCCGCGGTGACCTTGCCCACTCCATGCAGCTTGCTCACTGGCAGCTCGGAGACGAAATCCTCGACCTGGTCCGGAATGATCACGAATAGCCCATTGGGCTTCTTCCAGTCACTGGCGATCTTGGCCAGGAACTTGTTAGGCGCAACGCCAGCCGACACCGTGATGTGCAATTGGTTGGAAACGCGCCGGCGGATGTCCTGGGCAATACGCGTCGCGCTGCCGGAGAAGTTCGGGCTGTCGGAGACATCCAGGTAGGCCTCGTCCAGCGATAGCGGCTCGATCAGGTCGGTGTAGTCGCGAAAGATCGTGTGGATCTCCCTGGATGCCTCGCGGTAGGCATCCATGCGCGGCTTGACGATGACCAGGTCCGGGCATAGCGCCAGCGCATGCCGGGAGGACATGGCAGAACGCACCCCGTAGGCACGGGCCTCGTAGTTGCAAGTAGCGATCACCCCTCGCCGCTCCGCGGAGCCACCAACGGCCAGGGGCTTGCGGGCCAATTGCGGATCGTCGCGCATTTCGATGGCAGCGTAGAAACAGTCGCAATCGATATGGATGATTTTGCGCTGCATCATGGGAAGGCAGGGATCATGGAAGACCGCCGGAATGGACAGGCGCCCAGTATCTAACGACACCTGTATATAGCACCAGTACCTTGCATCATCCTGCGGGTGCACGAGAGCCACCCGAGGATTTATCCGCTCAATGGATAGTCCGTCGGCAATAGAGCTGAAAGCCCCGTGCCATCTACCTCCAAGCGGTTTTCAAAGCCCGTCTCAAGCGGCTAACCGGTTGAGCCGAAAGCAATTTTTTAAAATTAATGATTGACAGCCTCTCAACTCCCTGTAGAATTCCGCCACATCAGACGCGGGATGGAGCAGCCTGGTAGCTCGTCGGGCTCATAACCCGAAGGTCGTCGGTTCAAATCCGGCTCCCGCAACCAGATATAGAAAAAGGCCACTTCTTTGAAGTGGCCTTTTTTGTGCGCGTCGATTTTTAATCTCCCCGGGCACTTTGGAAAAACTCCTTGAGTGGCCATGGGTTAAGCATCGAAGTAGAAAAATCGACGCTTATTTGACCCTGATGGACATTAACGGTTGACACTCGGTCGTTCACCTGTAGAATGCCGCCCCACAGACGCGGGATGGAGCAGTCTGGTAGCTCGTCGGGCTCATAACCCGAAGGTCGTCGGTTCAAATCCGGCTCCCGCAACCAAATATCAAAAAAGGCTGCTCGAAAGAGTGGCCTTTTTTGTACCTGTAGAAAAAATCCTTTCGCAACAAAGACCTGGCAAAGTATTGCGAACCTTTGGCGATGCTTCGACTCTTCAATATGCAAGCTATGCTCTGTCTCAAGCCTGTCCTTGCGCCACCCACGCCGGGTCGTCGGGCCACGCCGAGACGCGTTAATATTTGAAATTATTTTTCCACAGGGATTGGTAACTTGGCCGGATACCCCCATCCTGTCGCGCACAATCCACGAGGTGATTGATGCGCGCCAACACGTCTGATTCACAAGACACCGATACCGCTACACAACCCATCACAGTCACTCGTTTGCGCTGGCTCGAACTGCTGAGCAAATACCGCCAGCCGCTCGGCCTGGTGGTGACCTTGCTGCTGTTCGCCATTGCCCTGGTCGCCTGCCGCCACCTGCTCAGCGAGCTGGATTTCTACGCCCTGCACGACTCGATCCTGGAAGTACCCAAGCCCGCCATGCTCGGCGCACTGGGCGCGACCATCCTCGGCTTCATCATCCTGCTGGGCTATGAGTGGTCTGCCAGTCGTTATGCCGGGGTAGATCTTTCCGGGCGCACCCTGGCCCTGGGCGGGTTCACCGCTTTCGCCATCGGCAACGCCATCGGCCTGTCGCTGCTCTCCGGGGGCTCGGTGCGCTACCGGCTTTATGCACGGCACGGGCTGGGGGCTGCCGACGTCGCCCACATGACCCTGTTCGCCAGCCTGTCCCTGGGCTGTGCCCTGCCGCCCCTGGCCGCCCTGGCGACCCTGAGCAACCTGCCCGCCGCCTCGACGGCACTGCGCCTGCCCGAGGGCCTGCTGGCCGGCATCGCCATTGCCGTACTGCTGCTCGGCGCGGTGCTGGCCATGGGGCTTTATCGCCGCCGCCTGCCGGAACAGCCCCTGCGCGACAACCTGCTGGTGCGGATCGGTCGTCGTACCCTGCGCCTGCCCGGGCGCCGCCTGACCTTCCTGCAACTGATCATCACCGCCCTGGACGTGGCCGCGGCCGCCACCGTGCTGTACCTGCTACTGCCCGAGGCTCCGCCATTCGGCGCATTCCTGCTGGTCTACCTGCTGGCCCTGGCCGCCGGGGTGCTCAGCCATGTACCAGGCGGCGTCGGGGTGTTCGAGGCGATCCTGCTGGCGGCCTTCGCCGACAAGCTGGGAGCCGCGCCACTGGCGGCGGCACTGCTGCTGTATCGACTGATCTACGTCGTACTGCCGATGCTGGTGGCCTGCGTGCTGCTGCTGATCAACGAAGCCCAGCGCCTGTTCCAGACTCGCCAAACGCTGCGCGCGGCATCGGGCCTGGCGGCTCCGGTCCTCGCGGTGCTGGTGTTCCTCTCCGGCGTGGTGCTGCTGTTCTCCGGCGCCACCCCGGAAATCGATACCCGCCTGCAGCACATCGGCTTCCTGATTCCCCATCGCCTGGTGGACGCTTCGCACTTCGGCGCCAGCCTGATCGGCGTGCTCTGCCTGCTGCTGGCCCAGGGCCTGCGCCGGCGCCTGTCGGCGGCCTGGATGCTCACCACCATCCTGCTGCTGGTGGGCGCCGTGCTGTCCCTGCTCAAGGGTTTCGACTGGGAGGAAGCCTGCCTGATGACCTTGACCGCCAGCCTGCTGGCCGTCTTCCGTCGCTCGTTCTATCGCCCTAGCCGCCTCACCGAATTGCCGTTCTCGCCGCTGTACCTGGTGGCCAGCGTCTGCGTGCTCGGGGCGTCGATCTGGCTGCTGCTGTTCGCCTACCAGGATGTGCCCTACAGCCACCAATTGTGGTGGCAGTTCACCCTCGACGCCGATGCCCCACGGGGCCTGCGCTCGCTGCTGGGCGCCGCGGTCCTGTTGCTGGTGGTATCCCTGACCTGGCTGTTGCGCACCGCGCGCCCGGTGATCCACCTGCCCACCGGCGAAGAACTGGACAAGGCGGCGAAGATCCTCATGGCCTCCTCCCAGCCCGACGGCGGCCTGGCGCTGACCGGCGACAAGGCGCTGCTGTTCCACCCCAACGACGATGCATTCCTGATGTATGCCCGTCGCGGTCGCAGCCTGGTGGCGCTGTATGACCCCATCGGCCCGACCCAGCAACGTGCCGAGATGATCTGGCAGTTCCGCGACCTGTGCGATGTGCACCACGCGCGCCCGGTGTTCTACCAGGTACGGGCGGAGAACCTGCCCTACTACATGGACATCGGCCTGACCGCGATCAAGCTCGGCGAAGAGGCCCGGGTCGATCTCAAGCGCTTCGACCTGGAAGCCAAGGGCAAGGAGATGAAGGACCTGCGCTACACCTGGAACCGTGGTACCCGCGACGGCCTGTCGCTGGAGATCCACGAGCCCGGGCAAGCGCCGATGGACGAACTGAAGGTGATCTCCGACGCCTGGCTGACCGGCAAGAACGTCCGGGAGAAGGGTTTCTCCCTGGGTCGCTTCAGCGACGACTACCTCAAGTACTTCCGCATCGCGATCATTCGTTTTGAAGGACGCCCGGTGGCCTTCGCCAACCTGCTCGAGACCTACAGCCACGACCTGGCCAGCCTCGACCTGATGCGCGCGCACCCGGATGCTCCGAAGCTGACCATGGAGTTCATGATGGTCGGCCTGATCCAGCATTATAAAAATCATGGATATGCCCGCTTCAGCCTGGGGATGGTGCCCCTTTCCGGCCTGCAACCGCGCCGTGGAGCACCGCTGACCCAACGCCTGGGCTCGATGGTGTTCCGCCGCGGCGAGCAGCTCTACAACTTCCAGGGCCTGCGCCGCTTCAAAGACAAGTTCCAGCCTGACTGGGAACCCCGTTACATGGCCGTGCCGGCAGGGCTGGACCCGCTGGTAGCACTGGCCGACACCGCCGCCCTGATCGCGGGCGGCCTGACTGGATTGGTGAAACGCTGATGATTCGACGTACTTGGCGGTATCTGCTGGCCACCCTGGTGGTTCTGGCACTGATCGCAGGTGGTGGCTATTGGTGGTGGAATCGCCCCGCGCCCGAACCGACCCTGGAGCAATTGCCCCAGGCCGATGGCTCGACCCTGACCCGTGTAACCCCCGGCACCAAGGCCAAGGCCCGCGTACTGGTCGCCGTACTGCCGGATTCGACCCTGAGCGACAAGCAACTGCTGGCCCTGAGCCGCGGCGGCGCAGCGCAGATCGTCCAGGTGATCCTGCCCAAGGACGACTGCAAGCTGCAGGAACAGGCCCTGCAAAACGCCCTGCCACAGTTGGCCGGGCCCGCGACCCTGGTCAGCGGCATCGGCCCGGGTGCCGCCCTGGCCTGGCGCTGGATCGCCGCACAAAACGACGACAAGGCCCAGGCCGTATCGGTGGGTTTCACCATCGACCCGGCGCCGGGTTGCACCGACCCGCTGCCCAAGACCATGAGCCATGGCCATTGGCTGGTGGCCTGGAACGACAATCCGGATGACGAAAGCGCCGGCTTCGTACGCGACACCCCCAATGCCACCACCAGCATCAGCGACTACGACGTCCACCTGCCCCAGGTGCTGAACAACGAACTGCGCAAGCTGCTGGTGGGTTCGGACAACGGCGGCCTGAACATTCCCGTGGTGGAAGTCCCGGCCGGCCAGGCCAAGGACACCGTGACCCTGTTCCTCTCGGGCGATGGCGGCTGGCGCGACCTGGACCGCGACGTGGCCGGGGAAATGGCCAAGCTCGGTTATCCGGTGGTGGGTATCGACACCCTGCGCTACTACTGGCAGCACAAGACCCCGGAGCAAAGCGCCACCGACCTCACCGAACTGATGCAGCACTACCGGCAGAAGTGGGGCACCAAGCGTTTCGTCCTGACCGGCTACTCCTTCGGCGCCGACGTCCTGCCGGCCATCTACAACCGCCTGCCGGAAGCCGAGCAGCAGCGGGTCGACGCCATTATCCTGCTGGCCTTCGCCCGCACCGGCAGCTTCGAGATCGAAGTCGAGGGCTGGCTGGGCAACGCTGGCAAGGAAGCCGCCACCGGGCCGGAAATGGCCAAGCTGCCAGCGCCCAAGGTGGTGTGCATCTACGGCGTGGAAGAAGTCAACGAGAGCGGTTGCACCGACAAGACCGCCGTTGGCGAAGCGATGAAACTGCCAGGCGGCCATCACTTCGACGAGAACTACCCGGCCCTGGCCAAGCGTCTGGTGGAGATCATCGAGAAGCGCCAGGGCAAGGACAAGGTCGCCGAAGAGTGATCTGAGCCCCTCCCAAGAGCCCCCACTGCCCACCGGCACTGGGGGCTTTTTTACGCCTGCTAAAAACGAAAGACCGACCCGGTGTCTAGCACGACTGGCCACTCCGCCTGCATGCGGCTGGAACACATCAAGGCGCCAAACGAGGGCGAAAAATCACAATGCCGGATGACTCCCGCGGAGGTTGTAGGCAAACTCCGAACATTGCGTAAGGGGGTGCGTTAGAGCACTTTGCTGCCTTGTTGGCCTTCGCTTCGACGGGATAGGCTCCAGACGTCGCTGACTACTCAGCGATCGGGCTTGGAAACCCGACGAGTTAAGCACAACATCACTCCCTCACGACTGCAGACGTTTACGGCTGCAGTCCCGTGTTATGGCAGTTGTGCGCGGGACGTTTTCGGACGTGCCGGTTCTTAGCTCCCGGTTTTCCAACCTGCGCACAGCTGCCACCCATTCGCTTGGAAACGAACGTGGCAGCTTCTTGGAGTTAAGGAGCAAGACCATGAACAAAACAGATCCGCCTGTACTTTCAGCGCTAAAAACTATCGGCCTCACCCTGTTCATCTACCGCGCAGAGCAACCATTGTTCCAGGTCAGCGCCGGCGTGCCCATTGGCGACGCCCTGGCCCAAGCCTCCGACCTGCTGTTCCTCGCCAAGGCCTTTGCCGAGGACGCCGCCTACAGCAAAGACACCGACCGCCATGCCTGGGCCGCGCATTACCTGACCGCCATGGGCAAGGCGGTGATTGACGACGTGGTGCAGGTGCTGAACCAGTGCTCTGCAAGCCATTAATCAAAGGCGACAAAAAAGCCCCCACAACCTCACTGTTTCGGGGGGCTTTTTTGTGGGCGGATGGTGCGATGTGAGGAGGGAAACCCAGGGGCTTTGAATGAAATTCGGCGGAAGCCATTATCTCGCCATCACCGATATCTCCAAGTAAACTCCCTCTATTTTTCAGGAAGGGATACCGACGATGAGCCAGCTGCCACTAGTCATCAACCTCTCAAGTAGCGCCTCGGGAAGGTTCGACGAAGGTAACGACATTTTGCAGCGCGACGCTATCAGGCGTCTCGACGCCCTGATCATCGAACAGGTAAACGGTATTTCCGAAGAGAGCGAAGACAGTTACGCAAAGGTTAAAGAAACCTCCTTGAGCTATACGCGCATCCACAATGCAATGCTCATTGAAGGTGGGCGCGGCAGCGGTAAGACCACCTTTCTTCTGAACGCACTACACCGACTGAACGCTGCGCAAAAGCCGGACAAATCAAAAGGATCAGAGATCGCCAAGGTAGCGGACAAACTTTACGTCCTGCCGATGATTGACCCGACCCTTATAGAAACCAAAGAAAACATCATCATCGTCATTCTGTCGATGATTGAAGCCGCCATTGCCCATCTAACGGACGATAGCGGCAAAATGGAGAAAGTACGGCAATCTCTAGCAGAAGGTCTCGGTCTACTGGATGGAATCGGACCGGACTCGGCCTACGGTAACGAATGGGAAGATGCCAACTGGGTCATGAGCCGCGGCCTGCATAAAGCCAAGAAAGGTCGAATGTTCGAGCTGAAGTTTGGCGTTTATCTTGAAACTGCATTGGCCATGCTCGATAAAAAAGCTTTCGTGATTGCCTTTGACGACGTCGATACCAACTTTAATCACGGCCACACGATCCTCGAGACAATCCGTAAGTACCTGACCTCTCCCCGCCTTGTTCTGTTGCTGTCCGGCGACCTGGATCTCTATGGCCGACTACTGCGGCGAAATATCTATAGCACGTTCGGCGAACAGGTCCTGAAATACGACCCCGAAGTCATCGGAGATGACAAGCGTAACCTTGGCCATGCTGTGCTCGAGCTGGAAGAACAGTACCTTCTGAAGATCGTACCGCCACAAAACCGGATTCCGATGCTGCCGTTGGGCGGAATCATGCAGCGCTCAGGTGTCTCCGTTAAGACCAGCGTGAAGGAGGAGAACGTACAAGATCTGGCTTTATGGGCTAACCAGCAGATTCGAAAGTTACTGCTCGAAAAAGATGGCCAGTCGCAGTCGTTCTTCGATTTCGTCTCCATGGAACACCTACGTCTAGTCATTGGCTATCTACAGGCACTTAATCAGGACGATAAAAAAGCCAGCCGCCAAATGATTTTGAAAGTGTTCGAAACTCGGCTGAGAACAAGCCAGGTCCCTACTGACCTCATTGAGCGAGGTAACTTCGATTACGCCCTGAGATCGGCTTTCCAATGGCTCACAAATCAGGATGATGCGCCTGATCTGCTGGAGTTCGGGGTGCCGGTTGATCCAGTTAGAGCCGTCGTGCTGCATTGCTTAGCGCTGGCACTTGCCCAAGGTCTTGAGGCGCATAACGGGGGGTCTCTGAGGGCGCTGTTCGCTCTGGCGCTACCAGTTACGATGATGCGACGTCCGGAAAACCTAGACAAAGACATTCGAACATCCATTTTCCGTTTTCTCTGGACCAACTCATCTCCGTCATTACCCGAAATCGCCGCACGTATCGGCACCATTGACAGGTCTCGCCGTCAAGAAATCGGCAAAGTACCGGCGAGTTCCTTCGGCTCGGTTGGGCTGACTCACAAGCTGACACAGAAAGAAAATCTACTTCGTGTGTATGGTTTAACCGCCCCGGTGAAGAGTGGCGATCGACCAACTATGGTGGAACTCGTCAAACTCAATGGACCACAACTCGATACCACTACCGCGAATTGGGTCTACCACGTGCAAAACGCGGGATATGGGGACCTACAGATCCGACAAAGTGTGAGCTGGTTCTCAATCGACGATCTCATCCAAGAACGAAGTGGAAAGTTCAGCGAGGTGCTGAGACTGATTGCCTATAAACGCTTCAGCGCACGTGGTGAAATGTTCCGGTCACTTTCAGCTCTATCACTTTTCGCAGTGATTGGGGACCTGTTGATGTCCAGCGACATTGGCGACCTAACTTCACATGCTGTATCCGCGACCATTCCTCCATTCAAGCGAGAAAAAACTCAAGATGACCTCAACTTTTCGACTGAAGCCGACGATGACCAGAGCGAAGAGGAGTCGAGTAGTGAAGAGGACACCGCCTACGTTCCGGATGATGGGCATTTCGACTACTTCGTGGAAAATCTCAGGGATTGGCACACCTTCGCTCGCAGCGACCGCCTGAACGCCGCAGTTTCTCCAGCGATGCTGGGAAGCATTGCTTCACGCATCCATGATGACCTGATGGACTTAGATGAAAAGGTCACATCGTCCTGGAAAAGCGGACAAATACTTCATCGACAGATTACTAACATCCTACACGGTATCCTCGTGCTCACTTCAGGTTTGCCGGGTCGCAAGGAAAGTCCAAAAGTTTCTGATCGACCGTTGCGCGAGGCACTTGGGCGCATTCAGGGAACTAGAACGGACGCCTCCCTTCATCCGTTGGCAGTCATTGTCCTTTCCTGCCCACTAGTCTGGGCTTTCCTGAACCCCCACGACGACGACAATCATGATGAATGGGCCGATAACCCACTAAGAGTTACCGCACTCGAAGCCTTGAAAGACTGGAGAGACCATCAGGAAGCGGAGAATCACAAGGTTTATCCGAGCTTCGAGAGCTGGCTGACGCCGCCGACGATCCAGATCAAAATCGGCCCCATCGTTCAGTCCGCCAACCAGCGCTCAGTTGCACTGGAGGGCTTCTACCATGTCCTGAATGTCGTCCCGCGTAATGTCACGAAATAAGTCCTCACCCTTTGCAAACGAGCTGTTTGAAGCCCATGAACTGGTGGACTACGCCAAATGTACGCTGTCCAACCTGGACCTGTTGCGCGCATTCGAACATTTGTCGAACTCGGCGTCCGACAAGATCGACGTGGCCAAACATTTCACCCAGGAGCAAAAGGGAACTCTGAACGAAGCCCATTGCACGGGACGTTTCGTGCAAATGCGCCGGCTCCATCCTGCGTTAACCGATGAGGGGGCAGAGAACCGGATTGCGCGCATCGTGAAGCGGATCAATGGCCGAGCGGCACTGCCCGATCAGTATCCCGACAGCCTGCGCCTGGGCTGTCCGCAGAAGCCGCAGACAGGGTCGGATGATGACCTGAATGGTAACTTGCCGGAACTGTTGTCCTGCCTGGGTGAAATGTTCCTCTGCGAGGGCAACGATGGTTCGATTCGTGTTCGGACAAGGCTGCTGGAGCCTTGGCAGGATCTGGTGCTGGTGGTTCCGCCGCTGCTGATTACATCAGCCTGGATAGCGCAGCGCCTGTACTTGCCCGACGCAACGCCGTCAGTTGATGAGCTGCAACACGCCGTCACCCGGATGAAGGCATGGCTGTGCGATTCCACCTTGCCGGTGGATGATGATCCGTTCCTCGATCACCTGTGCCGGACCGAGGGGCTGGATGAAACGCATCTGCACCTCAACGGCACAACCGAGGCAGAGAAGGTCTGGTGTGATGCATTGGAGCGGCCGGAACAGGTTGTCGGTGGACTAACCGCAAAGACCATCAAACCAGACAGCGGCATCAAGGTATTGATTGGCAATGGTGTAAAACGCTTGCTGCTGCAAGAAGATCTGGACCTCACACCGGAACGATTGATGCAACGGGTAAAAAACGCCGCCGCGCTCAAGGCGCGCCTGTTGAACCACGCCACAGCGAAAGTTGCCCCGACATTTGGCGAGTCTTCGGTCGCGGCCTACCGACGCGCACAGGAAAACTGCCTGCGGCGCATCGCTTCGCAGACACCCAAAGTGGTCAAGGAAGCCTGGCAGTTGGTAGTACTGTTCAAAGGCTTTAACGAAAACCGTATGGATTACACCAGCGGACTGCTCTTCTGGCACTACACGCTGCTGCGCGCGCAGTTCTGTCGCCTGTTGATCCAGCAATCGAACCAGAAAGGTTTCGACCAGTTTCAGAGCATCACGCTCAACGAATTACGTGAGGCGACGGAGAAAGACTACGCCGAGCGGTTCCGCCAGATTGAGCGTGGACAGCAGCAAGGCGTGGATTTTCTGGAAGGCCGATTCACTCCGAAAATGACCCCCGACGATACCGCGCTGTTGCTCGGACGTATTTTGCGCGGTTACCTGGAGTTTCTCGGCGAAGGTGTTGCGCGGCCGGCTGGGGTGATGCGCGAAGCACGCGAGTATCGTTCCCTTTCAGACTTACTGAGTCGGGTACGAAGGCTGGAAGTCGGGGACGACCAATTGCCTAACAGTTCGCGAGAACACCTCAGCCACAACCATATCCCACGCTCGTCCCGGCGCTTGCGTCTGGGACTGGTGCCGCACTTCGTCAAACAGACCCATAAAGATGAGCGTGAAGGCTTCTTTGGTGGTGGAAAATTACGCGCGATTTGCCGGGACGCGAAAGTCCGCCGCGAATCCGATCAGCGTGCGCGAGCACTCGTGTCACTGATCCAGCGGACACCCGGACTCGAAACGCTGATTCGCGGTATCGATGCCGCGAGCAATGAACGCCACGCAGGCCCCGAAGTATTCGCCCCGGTGTTTCGGCGCATGCGCCATGCCGGAATCCGCCGTTTCACCTATCACGCCGGAGAGGACTTCGGGCACATCGTCTCCGGGATCCGGGCGATCCACGAAGCGGTGGTTTTCCTCGACTTCGATGCGGGATGCCGAATCGGCCACGGCACGGCATCGGGACTGGACCCGAAAGCATGGTGGGAAGCGGTCAGCGGCTACGTGGTCATGCCGGCGGAGGATCGGCTGGACGACCTGGTGTTCGCCAGAGAAATGCTGCTTTCAAGCCGGACACACATTGATCGCCTGCCATTGATCGAAGCGGAGATCCAACGCCTGTCGATGAAGATCTGGAACGAACCACGCATCACCCCTGACCTCCTCGCCGAAGCCTGGAAACTGCGTTCACTTGATCCCCTAGCGCAGAACGTGAGCCTGGAGGATGTGGACCCCAATCGAAGGTTCGAGGCTCGCTACTTTGACAACGCACTTCAACACAACTCAAGTGCGCTTAAACACTTCTTGCGTCGGCACGGAATAGAGGCGAAAAGCGAGGAGCTGAAGGCAGCACGCGAGGAGGTAGTCGTTTCGCAGGAAAACGATGTATTGCGCCCCAAAGTCATACGTGCCCTGCAGAACGCAGTGCTGAGATTGCTGCGCGAACGTTCGATTGCAATTGAAACGCTACCCAGCAGCAACCTGCGGATTAGCATCCACAAATGCTACAACGACCATCATGCGCGCAACTGGCTGGGCTTGGGTAAAAAGCCTATGGAGGGTCCTGTCAGTGTGGTCATCGGCTCGGACGACCCAGGGATCTTTGCCACCGGTTTGCGCCTGGAATACGCCCACCTTTCGCGCATGCTGCACGCCCATGTCATGTCGCCCGAAAGTGCCAAGGAATTGCTTCGTCGGATGTGCGTGGAAGCCAAGCAGTACCGCTTTTGAAAGACAGGACTGGGATCATGAAAAACAAAAAGCCCCACCTGCAGCAAAGCTGATGGGGCTTTTTTGTAAAGGCAGCTTACATCTCGACCTGGGTTCCCAGCTCGATCACACGGTTCACCGGCAGCTTGAAGAAGCGCAGGTTGCCGTTGGCGTTCTTCAACATGAAGGCGAACAGCACTTCGCGCCAGCGGGCCATGCCCACCAACTTGGAGGCGATCACCGTCTCGCGGCTGAGGAAGTAGGTGGTACGCATCGGGCTGAAGTCCAGCTCGTCCAGGTGACACAGCTTCAGGGCCTCGGGCACGTCCGGCTCGTCGGTGAAGCCAAAGTGCAGGATCACCCGGAAGAAGCCTTCGCCGTAGGAGTCCACCTCGAACCGGCGCTGGGCCGGCACCCGTGGAATGTCCTCGTAGACCACCGTCAGCAACACCACTTGCTCATGCAGCACCTGGTTGTGCAGCAGGTTATGCAGCAAGGCGTGGGGCACGGCATCCGGGCGAGCGGTAAGAAACACCGCGGTGCCCTGCACTCGGTGCGGTGGCTGCACGCGGATGCTGCCGATGAAGATCGGCAACGGCAGGCCACCTTCGTCCAGGCGATCCACCAACAGCTCCTTGCCACGCTTCCAGGTGGTCATCAGGACGAACAACACGATCCCCGCCAGCACCGGGAAGGCACCGCCCTGGACGATCTTCGGTACGTTGGCGGCGAAGAACAGCCCATCCACCAGCAGGAAGCCCAGCAGGATCGGCATGATCAGTACCGGCGACCACTTCCACAGCAACAGCATCACCGCCGACACCAGGATGCTGGTGATCAGCATGGTGCCGGTCACCGCCACGCCATAGGCCGACGCCAGGGCCCCGGAGGACTCGAAGCCCAGCACCAGCAGGATCACCCCGACCATCAGCGACCAGTTCACCGCGCCGATGTAGATCTGCCCTTGTTCGGCGCTGGAAGTGTGCTGGATGTACATCCGCGGGATGTACCCCAGCTGGATGGCCTGGCGGGTCAGGGAAAAGGCGCCGGAAATCACCGCCTGGGAAGCGATCACCGTGGCCAGGGTCGCCAGCCCCACCAGCGGAATTAGAGCCCAACTCGGTGCCAGCAGGTAGAACGGGTTGCGTGCCGCCTCGGGGTTCTCCAGCAGCAACGCGCCCTGGCCGAAGTAGTTCAGCACCAGGGCCGGCAACACCAGGGCGAACCAGGCCCGGGCGATGGGCTTGCGCCCGAAGTGGCCCATGTCGGCATACAGCGCCTCGGCACCGGTCAGGGCCAGTACCACGGCCCCCAGGATCGCCACGCCCATGCCCGGATGGGAGATGAAGAAACGCACGGCCCACACCGGGTTCAACGCCTGCAGCACTTCAGGATGCTGGGCGATGCCGTGGATGCCCAAGCCTGCGAGGACCAGGAACCAGGCCACCATCACTGGGCCGAACAGCTTGCCGATGCGATCGGTGCCGTGCTTCTGGATCAGGAACAGCGCCACCAGCACTACCAGCGCCAGCGGTACCACCCAGTGCTCCAGGCCACTGAACGCCAGCTCCAGGCCTTCGACCGCCGAAAGTACCGAGATTGCCGGGGTGATCATGCTGTCGCCATAGAACAGCGAGGCGCCGATCAGGCCAAGGATCACCAGCACCGAACGCAAGCGCGGGTAGGAGGCCGATGCGCGCCGGGCCAGGGCGGTCAGGGCCATGATCCCGCCCTCGCCCTGGTTGTCGGCACGCAGGATGAACAATACGTACTTGATCGAGACGACCCAGACCAGCGACCAGAAGATCAGCGCCAGGATGCCGAACACCCCATCATGGTTGACCTGGACGCCATAACTGCCGGAAAAGACTTCTTTGAGGGTATAGAGCGGGCTGGTACCGATGTCGCCATAAACCACCCCTACCGCGGCGACCAGCATGCTCAAAGGCCGCGCGACCGAATGCTCGGCGCCCGCCGCCTGACTACTTGCCTGACCCATCCAATACTCCTGATTCCAGACCCGGCTTCTTAGAATGAAACGCTATGCTTTGGTATTGCAGCATGTGCGGCTTTACTTGTTGTTACAGACGTTTGATTGACTACAAGAATTCGCCTATGCGCAACGGCGCGAAGCATAGCGCAGCACTCGTCGTATTTCCCTGCATAAAGCTGGTCAAGTGCGCTGCTCATCGCTAGAATTGCGCACTTTTTGATCAGAGGCGCCCAAAGCGGCCGTTCACCGCCAGCGCATCCATCCAGATCGCCGAGCGGCCAGACACCTATACCGAGGTTAGACATGTCCACCCCTACCGCGCCAGCCAACCCCAAGGTCGGCTTCGTTTCCCTGGGTTGCCCCAAGGCTCTGGTCGACTCCGAGCGCATCCTCACCCAACTGCGCATGGAAGGCTATGACGTGGTGTCCACCTACCAGGACGCCGATGTCGTGGTGGTCAATACCTGTGGCTTCATCGACTCGGCCAAGGCCGAATCCCTGGAAGTGATCGGCGAAGCCATCAAGGAAAACGGCAAGGTCATCGTGACCGGCTGCATGGGCGTGGAAGAAGGCAACATCCGCGATGTGCACCCTAGCGTGCTGGCGGTGACCGGCCCACAGCAGTACGAGCAAGTAGTCAGCGCGGTGCATGAAGTGGTGCCACCGAAGCAGGACCACAATCCGCTGATCGACCTGGTGCCGCCACAGGGCGTCAAGCTGACCCCACGGCACTACGCCTACCTGAAGATTTCCGAAGGCTGCAACCACAGCTGCAGCTTCTGCATCATCCCGTCGATGCGTGGCAAGCTGGTCAGCCGCCCGGTGGGCGACGTGCTCGACGAAGCCCAGCGCCTGGTCAAGTCCGGGGTCAAGGAACTGCTGGTAATCTCCCAGGACACCAGCGCCTATGGCGTCGACGTCAAGTACCGCACCGGCTTCTGGAATGGCGCGCCGGTCAAGACCCGCATGACCGAACTCTGCGAAGCCCTGAGCACCCTGGGCGTCTGGGTCCGCCTGCACTACGTCTACCCGTATCCGCACGTCGACGAGCTGATCCCGCTGATGGCCGCCGGCAAGATCCTGCCGTACCTGGACATCCCGTTCCAGCACGCCAGCCCGAAAGTGCTCAAGGCCATGAAGCGCCCGGCCTTCGAGGACAAGACCCTGGCCCGGATCAAGAACTGGCGCGAAATCTGCCCCGAGCTGATCATCCGCTCCACCTTCATCGTCGGTTTCCCCGGCGAAACCGAGGAAGACTTCCAGTACCTGCTGGACTGGCTCACCGAAGCCCAGCTGGACCGCGTCGGCTGCTTCCAGTATTCCCCGGTCGAAGGCGCTCCGGCCAACGACCTGGACCTGGAAGTGGTGCCGGATGACGTCAAGCAGGATCGTTGGGAGCGCTTCATGGCGCACCAGCAGGAAATCAGCTCGGCACGCCTGCAACAGCGCGTCGGCAAGGAAATCGAAGTACTGATCGACGAAGTCGACGAGCAAGGCGCCGTGGGCCGCTGCTTCTTCGATGCCCCGGAGATCGACGGCAACGTCTTCATCGACAATGCCAGCCATCTGAAGCCGGGCGACAAGGTCCGCTGCCGGGTGACCGACGCCGACGAGTACGATCTCTGGGCCGAGATCCTGTAAGGCGTAAAAAAACTGCCAAGCCCCGCTCTCGCAACGAGATGCGGGGCTTTTTTAGGTCTATCGTTTGCTCTGGAATGTGCTTCAACCCAGGCCCAAGGAGCAGGCGGCATGCGCCAACATCCAGTCATCCATACCCCGAAATTCAGCGACTACCCGGAACTGACCCAGGTCTGGGAAGCCTCGGTACGCGCCACCCACGATTTTCTCCCGGATAGCTATATCGAACTGCTGAGGAACCTGGTGCTGACCCGCTACCTGGATGCGGTGATGCTGATCTGTACCCGCGACCAGCGCCAGCGCATCAGTGGTTTCGCCGGGGTCGCGGCGGGCAAGGTAGAGATGCTGTTCATCCATCCGGACCACCGCGGCCAGGGCCTGGGGCGGCAGTTGCTGCACTACGCCGTGGAACACATGAATGCCATCCAGCTGGACGTCAACGAACAGAACCCCCAGGCCCTGGGGTTCTACTTCAAGCAAGGGTTCGAGATCGTCGGTCGCTCGGAACAGGATGGCATGGGCCAGCCCTACCCTCTGCTGCACATGCGCCTGAAGCAACCACAGGCGCAGGCGCGAAGCGGCTAATGGCCACAGCCGGTAAATGGACCCGCGATTAACCGGCGCCAGGCAGGTACAATAGCTGCCCTCTTTTACAACGGCCCCTGTCATGACCGACCCGATTCGTCTCTCCAAACGCCTCATCGAACTGGTCGGCTGCTCCCGCCGGGAAGCCGAGCTGTTCATCGAAGGCGGCTGGGTCACCGTGGATGGCGAAGTCATCGACGAGCCACAGTTCAAGGTCGGCGCCCAGAAGGTGGTCCTCGACCCCGAGGCCAAGGCCACCGCTCCGGAGCCTGTGACCATCCTGCTCAACGTGCCCGCCGGCCAGGACGTGGAAAGCGCCCGGCTGTCGATCAGTGCTGCCAGCCTGTCGGATGAGCATCGCTTCGGCAAACGTCCTCTGCGCGGGCATTTTGCCCGCCTCAATGCCAGCGACGACCTGCAACCCGGCGCCAGCGGCCTGTTGGTGTTCACCCAGGACTGGCGGGTTCAGCGCAAGCTCAGTGCCGATGCCTCCAAGATCGAGCAGGAATACCTGGTCGAGGTTTCCGGGCAGATGATCGAGCACGGCTTCAACCGCCTGAACCACGGCGTGACCTACAAGGGCCGCGAGCTGCCGCCGGTGAAGGCCAGCTGGCAGAGCGAGAACCGCCTGCGCTTCGCCTTGAAGAATCCACAACCCGGGATGATCGCGCTGTTCTGCCAGGCTGTCGGCCTGCAGGTCATCGCCATTCGCCGAATCCGCATCGGCGGCGTATCGATCGGCAAGGTGCCGCTGGGCCAATGGCGCTACCTGTCGGCCAAAGAGAAATTCTGAATTCCCCAGCCCCTGCCCTCGTTCGGGACAGGTGCACAGACCAGGACCTCAACATGATCCACAACGATGTACTGCGCAGCGTGCGCTACATGCTCGACATCAGCGACCAGAAGATGGTCGATATCATCAAGCTCACCGGTTTCAGCGCCAGCCTGGAAGAAATCGTCAGCTACCTGAAGAAGGACGAGGAAGAAGGCTTCGTGCGCTGCCCGGACCAGACCATGGCGTACTTCCTCGATGGCCTGGTGATCTTCAAGCGCGGCAAGGATGACAGCCGCCCGCCGCTGCCGATCGAACTGCCGGTGACCAACAACATCATCCTGAAGAAATTGCGCGTAGCCTTCGAATTGAAGGAAGACGACATGCATGCCGTGCTCAAGGCGGCCAACTTCCCGGTGTCCAAGCCAGAGTTGAGCGCCCTGTTCCGCAAGTCCGGGCACAACAACTACCGGCCTTGCGGTGACCAGCTGCTGCGCAACTTCCTCAAGGGCCTGACCCTGCGCGTGCGCGGCTAAGCCTGGCGACCATGGCCTACAGCGTCTCCCCCATCGGCTTCGTGCGCTCCTGTTTCAAGGAGAAGTTCGCCATCCCGCGCCAGCCGCAATTGGCACCAGCCGCCCGTGGTGTGCTGGAGCTGATACCGCCCTTCGACCAGGGCGACGCGGTCCAGGGGCTGGAGCAGGTCAGCCATGTCTGGCTGCTGTTCCTGTTCCACCAGGCCCTGGAGGACAAGCCACGACTCAAGGTGCGCCCACCACGCCTGGGGGGCAACAAGTCCATGGGCGTCTTCGCCACCCGGGCCACCCACAGGCCCAACGGCATAGGCCAGTCGGTGGTCAAGCTGGACCGTGTGGAGGCGAATCGCCTGTGGATCTCCGGCATCGACCTGCTGGATGGCACGCCGATCCTCGACGTCAAGCCCTACGTGCCCTATGCCGACAGCATCGCCGGGGCCAGCAATGAAATCGCCAGCAGCGCGCCGCTGCTCATTCCGGTGCAATGGCAACCCCAGGCCCTGGAACAAGCGCAGCTGCACGCCTTGCGCCTGCAGGAGCCATTGCTGGAACTGATCGAGCAGTGCCTGGCCCAGGACCCTCGTCCGGCCTATCAGGTGCCCAGTCCGGAGCGCGAGTACGGTGCCCAGTTCTGGGACCTGGACGTGCGCTGGCATTACCCCGAGCCCGGACTGATCCGGGTATTGGCAGTGGTGCCGGCCAACTGATCCTGCACAAACAAAAAAGCCCGCGTTGCCTGTGAAGGCAACGCGGGCTTTTTGCTCGATGCGAGGCGCTTACTTCTCGACGAAGGCGCGCTCGATCAGGTAGTCACCCGGCTCGCGCATGCGCGGCGAGACGGTCAGGCCGAAGCTGTTGAGCACTTCACTGGTCTCGTCCAGCATGCTCGGGCTGCCGCACAGCATGGCGCGATCGTCCTGCGGGTTGATCGGCGGTAGGCCGATGTCGCGGAACAGCTTGCCGCTGCGCATCAGGTCGGTCAGGCGGCCTTCGTTCTCGAATGGCTCGCGAGTCACGGTGGGGTAGTAGATCAGCTTCTCGCGCAGGGCCTCACCGAAGAACTCGTTCTGCGGCAGGTGCTCGGTGATGAACTCGCGATAGGCGACTTCATTGACGTAGCGAACGCCGTGGCACAGGATCACTTTCTCGAACCGCTCGTAGGTTTCAGGATCCTGGATCACGCTCATGAACGGCGCCAGGCCAGTGCCGGTGCTGAGCAGATAGAGGTGCTTGCCAGGCTTCAGGTCATCCAGAACCAGGGTACCGGTTGGTTTCTTGCTGATGATGATCTCATCGCCTTCCTTCAGGTGCTGCAGCTGGGAGGTCAGCGGACCGTCAGGAACCTTGATGCTGAAGAATTCGAGATGCTCTTCCCAGTTCGGGCTGGCAATGGAGTAAGCACGCATAAGCGGACGGCCGTTGGGCTGTTGCAGGCCGATCATCACGAACTGACCGTTCTCGAAGCGCAGGCCCGGGTCGCGGGTGCACTTGAAGCTGAACAGAGTGTCGTTCCAGTGATGAACACTGAGGACACGCTCGTGGTTCATGTTGCTCATGTACGGGGACTCCTAGAAATTGCCTGCGCTGACCATGAGCGCAATTGCACAGCATTCTAATGGCAGCGACAATATCTGTTAACTGGATTATTAAGATAAGGGTTATCGGTTATATCGATATGCGATTCACTCTCCGTCAACTCCAGGTTTTCGTCGCCGTCGCCCAGCAAGAGAGCGTCTCCCGGGCCGCTGGGCTCCTGGCCCTGTCGCAGTCGGCAGCGAGCACCTCGATCACCGAACTCGAGCGCCAGTCCAGTTGCCAGCTGTTCGATCGGGCCGGCAAACGCCTGAGCCTCAATGCCCTGGGCAAGCAATTGCTGCCTCAAGCCGTGGCACTGCTGGACCAGGCCAAGGAAATCGAAGACCTGCTCAATGGCAAGTCCGGTTTCGGCTCGCTGTCGGTGGGCGCGACCCTGACCATCGGCAATTACCTGGCGACCTTGCTGATCGGCAGCTTCATGCAGGTGCACCCTGAAAGCCAGGTCAAGCTCCATGTGCAGAACACTGCGCATATCGTGCAACAGGTCGCCCACTACGAAATTGATCTGGGTCTAATCGAAGGCGACTGCAACCATCCGGATATAGAAGTGCAAAGCTGGGTCGAGGACGAACTGGTGGTGTTCTGCGCCCCCCAGCACCCGCTGGCCAAGCGTGGCCACGCCACCATGGAGGACCTGACCCGCGAGGCGTGGATCCTGCGGGAACAAGGCTCGGGCACGCGGCTGACCTTCGACCAGGCCATGCGTCATCACCGCAGCGCCCTGAACATTCGCCTGGAGCTGGAGCATACGGAGGCCATCAAGCGCGCCGTGGAATCGGGATTGGGCATTGGCTGCATCTCCAGGCTGGCCCTGCGCGACGCATTTCGCCGCGGCAGCCTGGTACCGGTGGAAACACCGGGCCTGGACCTGGCCCGGCAGTTCTATTTCATCTGGCACAAGCAGAAGTACCAGACCTCGGCGATGCGCGAGTTCCTCGAGCTTTGCCGCGCCTTCACTTCCGGTGTACGGCGCAGCGACGAGATAGTGCTACCGAGCATTCCCTAGATCAGGATCACCGCCCAGACGATGGTGATCATGCTCAGGGCGATGAACTGCGCCGCGCTGCCCATGTCCTTGGCGTTCTTCGACAACGGGTGGCGATCCAGGGAGATCCGGTCGATGGCCGCCTCCACCGCCGAGTTGAGCAACTCGACGATCAGCGCCAACAGGCAGACGGCGATCAACAATGCACGCTCGACCCGGCTGACATCGAGCAGGAAGCTCAGGGGTACGAGGATCACATTGAGCAGCACCAATTGGCGGAAAGCCGCTTCACCGGTGAAGGCCGCGCGCAGGCCATCGAAGGAATAGCCAGTGGCGTTGAGGATGCGTTTGAGACCGGTTTGACCTTTGAAAGGCGACATAAGCTGGGCAACTGCAAGAAAAGGTGTGGGGAAGCTAGTTCAACCAAGGTCAAAAAAACGTGAACGAAAATTCGATCAATGGCCGGAAATTGACTCAAGTTGTTGCAAGAGCAACGCCGCCTGGGTCCGGGTACGAACACCCAATTTGCGGAAGATCGCGGTCACGTGGGCCTTGATCGTCGCCTCCGACACGTTCAGCTCATAAGCGATCTGCTTGTTCAGCAACCCTTCGCACACCATGGTCAGCACCCGGAACTGCTGCGGCGTCAAGCTTGCCAGGCCTTCGCTGGCGGCCTTGGCCTCGTCCGAGACGCTGACCTGCTCGAAGGCCTGCGGCGGCCACCAGACATCACCGTCGAGCACACTGCGCACGGCCTGCTGGATGACTTCCAGGGAACTGGACTTGGGAATGAAACCGCTGGCCCCGAACTCGCGGGAGCGCACCATCACGGACGCCTCTTCCTGAGCCGAAACCATTACCACGGGAATCTGTGGATATTGGCCGCGCAACAGCACCAGCCCGGAAAAGCCGTAGGCGCCGGGCATGTTCAGGTCCAGGAGGACCAGGTCCCAATCGGCTTTCTCGGTAAGGCGGGTTTCCAGTTCGGCGATGCTCGCCACTTCAACCAGGCGCACGTCGGAACCCAGGCCCAAGGTAACGGCCTGGTGCAGCGCACTGCGAAAAAGCGGGTGGTCATCGGCAATCAGGATTTCGTATGTGGCCATTTTTCAGATGATCCTGTTTTCATGGCAGGACTGATGCATTCAATCCTCACCAAAGCACGGGGCTCGCCAGAATGCGGCACCCAAAGAGCACGAACGCCGCGAAAAGCCTGAGTAAAACGGCGGTTCAAACAGCGCTGGCGCCCTAACCGGCGCCAAGCATGCCCAGCGAAGCCGGGGTGGTCAAGTTCGAAGCTTTGCGGCATCTTGGCCAGCTAACTAATAAGAGAGCCATCATGCGCAGCCAAGCCTTGCGTGCCGACGCCCTGATGCTGGTCACCGCAGTGATCTGGGGCTCGGCCTTCGTCGCACAAACCTCCGGCATGAACCATATCGGCCCCTTCCTTTATTCCGGCCTGCGTTTCGCCCTTGGATCGCTGTGCCTGCTACCACTGGTGCTGCGCCGCCCGGCCAGTGACCGGCCGTCCGAACCCATGCTCACCCAAGGCCTGCTGCTGGGGGGCGTGCTCATGGGCCTGGCGCTGGCCCTGGGGATCAACCTGCAACAAGTCGGGTTGATGTTCACCAGCGTCACCAATGCCGGATTCATCACCGGCCTGTATGTCATTGTAGTGCCGCTGCTGGGCTTGCTGATCGGCCACCGAACCGGGCTGGGTACTTGGCTTGGCGCGGTACTGGCCGTGGTGGGCATGTTCCTGTTGAGTGTCGGCGCCCATTTCCATGTCGCGCCGGGCGACTGGCTGCAACTAATTGGCGCCTTCGTCTGGGGCGGCCATGTAATCCTGGTGGGCCTCTTTGCCAGCCGTCACGATCCGATTCGCCTGGCCTTCCTGCAATTCGCCACCTGCTCGGTGGTGAGCCTGGCCCTTGCCTTGTGCCTGGAACCCATCGACTGGCCTGCCATAGTCGACGCCGGGCCAGCCATTCTTTATGGCGGCGTGGTTGCCGTCGGCATCGGCTACACCCTGCAGGTGATCGCCCAGAAAGACGCCATCGCTTCCCATGCGGCGATCATCCTGTCCCTGGAAGCGGTGTTCGCAGCCATTGCCGGAGCCTGGCTGCTGGATGAATCACTGCAAATGCGCGGCTACATCGGCTGCGCCTTGATGCTTACGGGAATGCTGGTGGCGCAACTCTGGCCCCAGGCCCCACGACTAAACGCCGAGGCTAGACAAAAGGCTTGAGCCGGGCATGGACTTCGTCATCCGGATCGATCGCCTTCTGGAATTTCGCCGACAGGTAGTGGGTGCTGAACACATCGAGGTAGGCATCCAGTACCTGGCTGACCTGGTCGTCCCCGGCCAGTTCCAGGCATAACGCCGCCACCTGCGCCGTACAAAAGTGATCGTCACGTTTGGAACGGCGCAGCTTGTAACGTGAAAGCCGCTCGGACGAAAGACTCAGCACCGGCAGATGCTCCAGGTACGGGCTCTTGCGGAACATCTTGCGGGCTTCACTCCAGGTGGCGTCCAGCAGGATGAACAGCGGACGCTTGCCCTCCTGGCGCCGGACCTCGGTAACCACCCGCTCCGGTGCCACGAACTCCCCCGGAAACACGATATACGGCTGCCATTGCGGATCGGCCAGAAGCGCCAGCAACTGTGGATCCACCTCGGTGCGCGACCAGTGAAACGCCGAAGTATCGGCAACCACGTCGGCGATCAGCCAGCCGGTATTGCTCGGTTTGAGCGGCTCGACATCGTGCATCACCAGGCACATGGCCGAGTCGGCCGTGACCTTGGGGCGCCAGGCACACAGGCAATGGCTGGGGATCACCCGGCAACGCGGGCAGCGTTCAGCCCGGGAACCACGGGCGACAAAAGGCTTGAGCACGCGAGCCATACGCTGGTCGCGTAGACGGGAAACCGCGTGGCTCATCGCTGGCCACACCGGCAAGAAGAGAGAATCGACACGAAAATGACTCGAAGGGGAAAAGTCGCGCAAGTTTATCAGAGCTCTCCATGCAAACCTGTACCGCCTTCCCGACTCTGCACCTATAATCCGACGCCACTGAACGCACAGTCGAGTGACTGGTCGAAGCATCAGTCACTGCACCAGGAGAGTTTCATGTTGCGCTTTACCATTCCTACCGTCGCCCTTCTGCTGGCCCTGCCCCTGGGTGCCCAGGCGGCGTCGCTGCAAGAATTCGAATTGAGCAAGATGCTGGAGAAGGTCGCAGCGGAGAGCAACATCGGCACTCCCCGGGAAATCAACGAGAACATCCTCGACCAGGGCTACACCGTTGACGGCAAGGAACTGATCAACCACTTGAGCGTCCAGGCTGCCCACGCCGCGCAAATGCGCGCCAACCCCAAGGCCGTCTACCTGCAACTGGGAGCCAGCGTCTGCCGCAACCCCAACTATCGCAAGCTGATGGCCAAGGGCGCGGTCATGCGCTACGAGTTCACCGAAAACCGGACCAACCGCCCTGTGGCCTCCGCGCGCTTCCAGGAATCGGACTGCCCAGCGCAAGGCGCCTCAAAGAAGAAATGATCAATCGTGGGTTGCGCGTCGCTGTTGATCGTCGGCGCGCAACTCCGCTACCAGAGCCTGTAAATAAGGCGAAGCTCGTTCCTTTCCCGCCAAACGGCGGCGACACTCCTCCTCCAGGCTCAATCCGTGGGCCGCCGCGGCTTCCTGTAACAGCTGGTAGAGTTGCTGATCGATATCCAGCGTGACCGTGGTCATCCATTGCCTCCATGCCCCTGGCCGATGCCGACGAAACCACGCAAACCTCGTCCTGGACTCGCTTCCAGGTCATGCGCTACCACTTAGTAAATCAGAGCTTGCAAGCGCTGCCGCCCCTTCTGATAAGCGGCGCGCACAGCTGAAAAATCAGCAAGAAGCGGTTGCCAGCCAAGACTGCATGGGCACATGATCGAGCCATATCCAGAGATTCCCGATGATTGCCCACGGCGGTTCAGGAGGCCGCCAACCGCGTCTTGCAGTGCGAGTTTTTTCTCAAATAAAGGAAAGCAGGACCTCTGAGGACGAGCCGGCCACGCCCCACAATCGCCAGTCGTGACCGGATCGAAGAACTGCCCAGGCCGCCAAGCCAGGCAGGCAGCGACACAGGCAGTGTCGTGGCGCGCTGGCACGTGCCGGGCGTGCATCAGGTTCTGTGCAGAAGGAGAAGCTGAATGCCCTACCAAACGAACGACCTGCTGGCCCGCCACTTTCAAAGCAATGGCATCGATCTCACCAGCCAGGTCGAAGAGCAACTTACCCTGATCGCCCCCAACAGTCCGAACATCCCTCTTTATCGCGATATGGTCCTTACCGTCCTGCGCATGGCCGAGGAGGACCTCAACCGCTGGAACGCCAAGATCACCTTGCAGGCCCTACGGGAACTGGAGCACGCTTTCAGGGTGCTCGAGCAATTCAAGGGCCGGCGCAAGGTAACGGTGTTCGGCTCGGCCCGCACTCCCAGCGAACATCCGCTATATGCCATGGCCAGGGAACTGGGGGCAGCCCTGGCTCGCTCGGACCTGATGGTCATTACCGGAGCCGGCGGCGGCATCATGGCCGCGGCCCACGATGGCGCCGGACTGGAGCACAGCCTGGGCTTCAACATCACCCTGCCCTTCGAACAACACGCCAACCCAACCGTTGGTGGTACCGAAAACTTGCTGTCATTCCACTTCTTCTTCACCCGCAAGCTGTTCTTCGTCAAGGAAGCCGACGCCCTGGTCCTGTGCCCCGGCGGCTTCGGCACCCTCGATGAGGCACTTGAAGTGCTGACCCTGATCCAGACCGGCAAGAGCCCGCTGGTACCCGTGGTGTTGCTGGACACTCCCGGTGGGCAGTTCTGGCAAGGTGCCCTGGATTTCATCCACAACCAACTGGAAGCCAATCGCTACATCCTGCCCAGCGACATGAAGTTGATGCGCCTGGTGCACAGCACCGAAGAAGCGGTGCAGGAAATCCAGCAGTTCTATGCCAACTTCCACTCCAGTCGCTGGCTCAAGCAGCAATTCGTCATCCGCATGAACCACAACCTCAATGAGCAGGCATTGCAGAGGATGCACGAGGAATTCGCCGACCTGTGCCTGAGCGGCCAGTTCCACCAGCATGCCTACAGCACCGAAGAGCAGGACGACGTGCAATTCAGCCATCTGGCGCGGTTGTCGTTCGCTTTCAATGCCCGAGACAATGGCCGCCTGCGCGAGCTGATCGACTTCATCAACCTGCCGGAAAACTGGTCCAGGCAACAAGCCAAGGCCGCACCACGAGAAAGGGAAACCAGCCAGGCCAACTGAGCAACACCATCGCCCGCTGCTTCATGCGGCGGGCAGCGTCTCAATCATCCAGGCCGCGACGACTAAACACGCGATTGATCATTTCCATGGGGTATCCACGGTATGCCAGGAAACGCCCTTGCCGGGCACGCTCCCGAGCATCGGCTGGTAGCTGCCCGGCGAACTTGCGCTGCCAGACATCCCGTAGTTGCTCCTGCCAGTCGATTCCGCACTCACGCAAGGCAAGTTCGATATCACTGCGTTGCAAACCACGCTGGCCAAGCTCTTCACGGATGCGCATAGGCCCGTAGCCCGAACGGGCACGGTAGGAAATGAAGCTTTCGAGATAGCGGGATTCGGACAACAAACCCTCTTCCGTCAAGCGGTCGAGGGCTGTGTCGATCATTTCAGGAGAGGCGCCGCGCTGACGCAACTTGCGCGTCAGCTCGACTCGACCATGCTCGCGTCGCGCGAGCAGGTCCATTGCAGCTCGCCGCACCGCGACGAGGGTATCGAGTACGGCGATCATCGGCTCAATCAGAAGTCAGCGTCAGCCATATCGTCTTCGGTTTCTTTGACCGGAGCAGACTTGGTATCTGGAGAACCACTCAACAGCTTGTCGCGGATCTGCTTCTCCAGCGCGTTGCCGATTTCCGGGTTGTCCTGCAGGAACTTGGCCGAATTGGCCTTGCCCTGGCCGATCTTGTTGCCCTGGTAGCTGTACCAGGCGCCGGATTTCTCCAGGAAGCCATGCAGCACACCCAGGTCGATGATCTCGCCGTTGAGGTAGATGCCCTTGCCGTAGAGGATCTGGAACTCGGCCTGGCGGAAAGGTGGAGCCACCTTGTTCTTGACGATCTTGACCCGAGTCTCGCTGCCCACCACCTCGTCGCCTTCCTTCACCGCGCCGGTACGGCGGATGTCGAGACGAACGGAAGCGTAGAACTTCAGGGCGTTACCACCGGTGGTGGTTTCCGGGCTACCGAACATCACGCCGATCTTCATACGGATCTGGTTGATGAAGATAACCAGGCAGTTGGCGTTCTTGATGTTACCGGTGATCTTGCGCAGCGCCTGGGACATCAGGCGGGCTTGCAGGCCCACGTGCATGTCGCCCATCTCGCCTTCGATCTCGGCCTTGGGTACCAGGGCTGCCACGGAGTCGACGATGATCACGTCAACTGCGTTGGAACGCACCAGCATGTCGGTGATTTCCAGGGCCTGCTCGCCGGTATCCGGCTGGGAAACCAGCAGGTCGTCGACATTGACGCCCAGCTTGCCAGCGTACTCTGGGTCCAGGGCATGCTCGGCGTCGACGAACGCGCAGGTAGCGCCGGCTTTCTGTGCCTGGGCGATGACCGACAGGGTCAGGGTAGTCTTACCGGACGACTCAGGACCGTAGATTTCAACGATACGGCCTTTCGGCAGGCCGCCAATGCCCAGAGCGATGTCCAGACCCAGAGAGCCAGTGGAAATGGCCGGGATGGCCTGGCGGTCATGATCGCCCATACGCATTACGGCACCCTTGCCGAATTGACGTTCGATCTGACCCAGGGCCGCAGCCAAGGCTTTCTTCTTGTTGTCGTCCATTAAAGTCCTCACGTAATCAATAAGGCCTGACGGCCAACACCTGTATAAGTAGCCAGTATTATTCCACAGCGTTCGCAGATCGCCTACCCCTGATTTGCGATTTCTGCCGCCGCATGTTGCAGCAGCCCCTCTAGGGCGGCCTTCACCGTTTGTCGGCGGACCTCATCGCGGTTGCCGGTGAAGTGCCGGCATTCGGTCACCAGCCGCTCGCCCACGCCCCAGGCCAGCCATACGGTGCCCACCGGCTTTTGCGGCGAACCGCCATCCGGTCCGGCGATGCCACTGACCGCCACGGCGAAACGCGCATGGCTGCGAGCCTGGGCGCCACGGACCATGGCCTCCACCACTTCGTGGCTAACCGCCCCCACCGACTCGAAAAGCCCCGTGGGCACTCCCAATTGCTCGGTCTTCTGGCGATTGGAATAGGTCACGTAGCCAGCCTCGAACCAGGCCGAGCTGCCCGGCACACGGGTGATGGCCTCGGCGATCCCGCCGCCCGTACAAGACTCCGCCGTACTGACGTGGGCATTGAGAACCTGCAGGCGACGGCCAAGTTCCGCGGCAAGCTGGGTGATTTCTTTCACGTTGATCTCCTGATGAGGCGGGCATGTGCCTAACCTACACCAGGCCCCATGGCTTGCAAGCGACACGCTGCCCCAAGGGCAGCGAGCCCGGCCCGGCAAAGAGCTCGCACCTCTGGTCAACCGGCACGACACTACACTTGGACTCTCAAAGGAGCTGCTCGCTGGACTAGCCCTGCCGGATCACGGCACTCACGGGAGAAGATCGTAGGTCAGCATGGCGCTGGAGTTTGAATTGACCGGAGCCCACCACACTCCCTGGCCTGCAGGAATCAGCACTTCATAGGGCATGGTGTGGGCACCAAGAGGGTTGGAGAAGAACGCGGGCGTCGCATTCAAGGAATAAGCCGTTGGCTTGACGCTACTGCAATAAAGCGTTCCACCATTGACGGAACAGGTCCGGATGACTGCACCAGAAACATTCTGGGCAGGCTCGATAAAAGTATGCAGAGAATCGCCATAACCTTTGTGATTGATGAATTTAGTGCCGACTCGAATGGGTTCCATAGGTCATGTTCCTGGAGTTGTTTGATTAAAAAGCGGCGAATGCCGCATGAATCGCTCGAGGCTCCAGGCCTTCACAACATCCGGTGTCTGGCCTCGAAGACATCGGATCCGGAGCGAACAGCGCTCACCTTCTCAGGCTCGCCACAGCACCTACACTGCGTTCAGCGCCACTTTCAACGAAGCTAGGGTATTGGTGACCTGGTAGTTGTTGGTGTCCGAGCCCTGGTAGATCACCCGATAGTTGCCCTGGTCGATCACCTTGGAAACGCTGCCTACGGAGACCAGCGCCGCCTGACCGTTCACCGCGGTCACCGAAATGTATTTCTCAGCCATTTTTGTTTCTCCTTGCGATTTGAATGTCTGCCCGGACACCCTTGTCCGGGAAGTTTTTGCACCCGGCCAACCACCCGGCAGGACTCTGCCCTGCCGACCGTTTACGGTGCAAAAGAGCTAGCTACTCCCCCACCGGCAGGTCTTGGGAAACAGCATTCGCCACCCACCCTGGCGCGGCAGCGCCAAGGTCCATGGTGATGACGAGAGAAGACTCAACCGGGCTCTTACGAACCAGACTCCGTGGTAGCCGTCGTATCCACGCCAGTCGATCGCCCGAGGTTCAAGCCCTTCACATGATTCAAGGTGCCGCAACGCGAACACTTGATCTGGAGCTCCGTGAACTCGCCCACACGGGCGAGCAGTCGTTTGCAACTACCGCATCTGCACTCTTTGAGCATCTTGCAATTCCTTTGATTTCAACCGCCCAGCCCACCAGGCCCGGGCTAAAAGCCACCTAGGCGCCAATGCAACTGGCATGCACCAGGCAGCGATAGCTCTGCTCGTGGCTGCCGCTGGCCGTCACCTTGTCGATCGACCAGCGCCCCTGCATGAACCCCGGCCAGCTTGAGTCCAGCAGCAGCAAGCCTTCGGCCGCCAGGGCGGGATTGCCCGGGCAGTCGATGTTGACCTTGCGCGCCGCCCGCTCCAGCTTGCGTATCTCGCCTTCCGCCGCTGCCCGCGCCTCGGCCTCGCTCTGATACCGCTGGCGCAAGGTCTTGAACGGCTTGATCCCCAGGCTCACCCGCCGCTCCTGGCCTGCGGCGCCATCCCACCAGGCGGTGATGCACCCGCTGTACTTCATCCGCGCCTCCTCATCGAGTGAGGCGGTGATGAAGGCCCGGTCCCCCGGTCGGTTGTCACGGGTCACGCTCAGCGTCACATCTTCCAGCGGCTTGCCCGAGAGGGACTTGACCTGGCCACTGCGGGCCAGCACATAGAGCCCGTTGATCGGCTTGGTGACCGCGTCGTAGCGCCGAGCCAGGCGCGT
The DNA here is from genome assembly GCF_002112765.1 of Pseudomonas sp. B6(2017). Classification (NCBI taxonomy): domain Bacteria; kingdom Pseudomonadati; phylum Pseudomonadota; class Gammaproteobacteria; order Pseudomonadales; family Pseudomonadaceae; genus Pseudomonas; species Pseudomonas sp. B6(2017). The sequence continues at coordinate 80,678 of NZ_NEIQ01000020.1, forward strand.
CAGGAAACCCATGTCGGTCTCGTTGGACTGGTCGATGTGCTCGATGGCCTTGCCTTCGAGCTCCGGGGCCACCCGGGGCGAAAAACCATGGCGGCTGACCAGTTGGCGAAACAGCGCGCCCAGGGTCGTTGGCCCATGGCTGGCACTGCGGCGCTGGCGGAAACCACTCTCATCGGCCGCGCCGAATGGCGCGGCAGTGGCCACCAGCTTCAAGCGCATGGGGAACAGCAACGGGGTGCGCTGGTTCACCACGAACAAGCCCTTGTCCACCAACCCGGTTTCCCGATAGCCGACCCGCAAGCCGATCTTCCCGCCCAGGCTCGGCAGACCCTCCAGGCCCTCGATGTCCAGGGTCAGCTTGAGCTGGTCGGACTCGATGCCCGCGGCATCCACATGCTGCCAATCCAGCAAGCGCTGCATGATCAGCTCCGAGTTGGCGCCGTAGATCTCCACCACGGGTGTAAATCCAAGTGTCATGTGGCCTCCTCAATCCCAGGCCGAAACCGGCGCCAGCGCCCGCGGCCGCGCTTCCACTTCCGGCAGCAGCACCCAGACTCCGGCCGGCAACACCGGTCCCAACTCCGCGAGCCCGGGATTGAGACACCAGAACGCCTCCTCGACCTCGTCGTCGCTGCGGGCCAATTCGCGGTACAGCAACAGGTTCGCCGAATCGCCGGCGATGCTTCGAGCCCTACGCATTGGCGAACTCCTCCAGATCCAGCACCCAATCGATCAGCATCGCCGTACCGTCGTCGATGACCGAACTCTGGGTTTCCGTGACGCTCTTGATCACCCAGCGCCCCCAGTTGCGCCCCACGCCGTCGATCAACGGCAGCGGCACGCGGCGGGCCTGCAAGGCGCGCAACTCGTCGAGGCGCGCCATGGCCACGCCGTACATGGCCTTGCCGGTGATCTTCAAGGTTTCCAGGCCCTGCCCGCCCTGGTTGGTCCGGGGTTTGCTCACCAGGATGTTCAGGGGCTTCCAGCCTCCGTCGGTGGTACGCACCAGGGAGTCATAGGCAAAGCTGCGGGACAGGCCGAAGATGAAATCTCCCAATGCCATCTGTTGTTTCATCACGCCACTCCATCGGTCAACGCCGCGCCACGCCGCACGGCCAGTGAATCGCCCGCCAGCGGCAGCCACTGCGCTTGCAGTTGCTGCACCACCCGGTCGGCCAGTTGCTGGGCGCTGGCCTGGTCCTGGCCGTGGATATGCACCACCGGGGCAAAGTTGATCTGCCGGTTCTCCGCCTGCGCCGCCGCAAGGTTCTGGCTGACCGCGGCCGGCGCGGCCAGGCGGTCCGCCTGGCGCCCAAGCTTGTCACCGAGCCAGGCACCGGTCTCGCCACCGGCCAGGCCGCCCAGGGCGCCTCCCAACAGGCCACCGATGGCAGTACCGACACCCGGGAAGATCAGCGTGCCGATCGCCGCTCCGGCGCTGGCCCCGGCATACGAGCCTGCCAGGCCACCGCCGACCGAACCCACGGCGGCCCCGACCTTACCGGAGTCACCCTCGCGCCAGCCTTGTACCAGGTCGACTCCAGCCTCGATCAGGCTCAAGGGCCGGAACAACTTGCCCATCAGCTTGCCCCCGGCCCCTCCTGGAAGTCGCGGCGCCTTGCCGGACAAACGCCGGCCCACCGTGGAACCCACTCGCTCAGCGGCCAGGCGCGCCATGGCCGCCGCTCGGGTGGCCAACCCGGACATCGCGGCTCCCAACCGCGATGACAGCTGGCCAGCACTGGCAGCCACCCTGGCAGAGGCGTGCCGGGTCATCGCGGCCAACCGGGTCCCGAGGCCAGACACTGCCGCGCCCAGCCCCCTGCCCGCCGCTTGCACGGCGGCCGCGCTCCTGCCGGCCAGGTTCGCAACCGTGCCGGCCAAGCGCGAGAACACCGGGCCCAGCCGTGAGCGAATACCACCGCCACTCGCCCCTCCCGCCGGAGGTTGGGGCCCGCGAGGCTTCTTGCCCAACGAGAACAGGTCACTGACATCGGTGTAGAGGTCCTTGAGCTTCACCAGCGCCGAAACCGCAGCCACCGAGACCGCCAGGGCAGCAGCGAAATGAGGGAACAGCTGCGCCAGCTCACCGAACTTCTGCAGCACCGCACCAGCGCCGGTCAACGAACCGCCGTAGTCGGCCAGCACCGCCGAACCCACGGAGCTCTTGAAGCCATCGACCTGGGCATCGAGGCGGTTCCACTGGGCCTGGGGCGTTTGCGCGGCCTCCTGGGCCGCCTTGGCCACCGCCCCCTGGCCATCGCGCAGCGAGCTGGCGTACTGCGGCTTGTCCGCCATCAGGGCAAAGGCCTGGGCCAGCCCGTCCAGGCGTGGCAACAGCGCCTGCAACGCGCCATTGTCGGCGAACAGCTGCGCGGCGATGGCGCCCTGGCGTTCGGCCGGTCGTGCCTGCAACGCCGCGAGCACCGCCTGGATCGTCTGCGGCGCCTGGGTCTGCATATCGCGAGCCACGGCTCGGGGATCGAGCTTGAGCTCACGCCAGGCCGCAAGCTGCTCCGGCGAGACCTTGTCACCCTGGCCCAGGGCCTGGCTGAACTGGGCCAATGCCACTCCGGCACTGGCCTGGTCAGCCCCCGACTTGAGCAAGGCGGCCAGCAGCGCGGCCGCTTGTTCCGGACTCATGCCCGCGGCCATGGCGTTGCCGCCATAACGGCCGAGGATCGAACCGATGTCCGCCGCCGAGACCTTGAGCCCGCTGCCCAAGTGCTGGGTGGCATCGGCCAGGTCCAGGCGTTGGCCGCGGTCGAGCTGCATCGCACTGCGCCAGCCCAACAGCAAGTCCCCCGCCTGCTTGACCTTCAACTCCAGGCCGGAGCCGACCAGCGCCGCATCCCGGGCAAAGTCCAGCACCTGCTGCGGCTGATACTGGGCCGAAGCGCCCGAACCCTCGACGCCGACCCCGGCCTTGGCCGCCGCCAGCCCGACCCGCACCAGGTCGGTAGCCGTGGCACCGGTGGGCGCCACCAGGGGTTCGTTGGCCAGCTTGATGTGCTGCTCCACCATCTGCCGCTGCTGCTCGGCGGTCAGCGGCAGCACCCGCTTGAGCTCCACCATCGCGGTATCCAGGCCGATGGCCGGCTTGAGATGGCTCAGGGGCTTGTTGTCCAGCACCGAGGCCTTGGCTGGCTGCGTCGCAGCAGGTGCGGCCAGGACCTGGCGGTCATTGAGGGTCATCAGCAACGAACGCTGGGAGACCAGCACGCCCCTTAGGGATTCGACCACCGCCAGCAGTCGTTCCTGCCCGCGAACCAGCTGCCTGAGCCCGCCGCCAAGGGCGCCATCGCGCTCCGGCAAAGGGGCCGACCACTGCAACGTCGCTGCAACATCGGCGGACAATCCGCCTGCCTGCTGCACCGCGGCGAACCTCAGGGAAAAGTTACCTTGTGCCATCGCACGCTACTCCTTGTTCAGGCCCAGGCGGGTCATCGCTATGTCGTAGCGACGCATTGCCTTGCCGGCGTCCCACTCCAGGATCTCGGCCTCGGTCACCGAGTAGATCAGCGGCACCACATCGAGGATCACTTCGATGTCGCGCTGCGAAAGAAGTCCGCCGGTTGGTTTAAAAAATCGTCGATGCGCACCTGCAACTGGGTCCAGTCCGGCACGGTCAGCATGGCCAGGTCCGGGATCATCAGGCCGGTGCAATGGGCGGTGATGAACTCGGCCCGCTCCTTGGGCGTCGCGAGTTTCTTCATCACCTTGGTCGCGCGCAGCGCTGGCATTTCCAGGGTCAGCGACGTCCGGCCCTGGCCAGCCAGGTCCAGCGGCAACAGCAGCGGTACCTGGTCCGGGTCGGCCTGCTCGTCCTGCTCCAGAAAGTAGGAAGTCGGACGGGTCGACATATCGTGTACGTACTGGGCAATGCTCACGTAGTCCGGACGCTTGAGCTGGTCCAGCTCCTTGTCGGACAGCCCCGTGGCGAGCTTGGCCAGGGCGAAGAACTGATCGTCTTCATCATCCCCGGCACGGGCCAGGGCATCTTTTTGCGCAGCGTAGAACAAAGGCTTGAGCGCGATCCGCTCAAGGGTGCTGCCATCGTCGCCGGTAATCGGCGCCAGCAGCACATGGACCGGAGGTGTCCAGGACATGAGATCAATTCCTTGGAAAAACAAAAACGCCGCCGGCCGCAGAACACGTCAGGCACCGGCGACATGGAAGGGCTAATGCTGGTCAGTTGGGGAACTTGCAGGAGCGAGGCTTGCCCGCGATGGACGCCAGGGCGATGGGTTTATCCACTGGCCTTAACGCCACTCGCGAGCAATCGAGCGTCGACCGGCGGCTCCTACAGGGGATCACCGCGCTTGACTGACTGGCATTGGCAGAAGGGTCGCGCCTTTTAGGGCAGCAACACCGCACGCCGCGCCGCACCGAGGATGTCGACCCCGTTGAGCATGAACTTCTGGGTGCGCACATCGACGTCGATCACCGGCACGCCGTTTTCCAGGCGGTTGTAGGTACGGCAGCTCAAGTCCAGGGTGGTCTTGGGCTGCTCGCCCATCTTCAGCGGGGCCTCTTCCAGCGACTTCAGCTTGCCGCCCACGGTGTGGTAGACGAAGTAGGTGTTGCCGTCCTGGTCCTGCCCGGCTTCCCGGACGTTGAGCAGGATGTCGTCACCCACGCTGACGCCCAGGGCCAGCATGACTTCCGGACCTGCGCCTTGCAGCACCAGCTTGGCCCCCAGGACCTTGCCGCCCTTGGCCATTTCCTCGCCGATGAAACGCCCACCACGCATTTCCTGCATCTCGAACTCGATCTTCGGTGGCGTGAACTCCTCCACCGTCGCCGACAGCGGCAGGCCTTGCAGGGTGGCCGCGATGGCCTGTCTGACTCGGTTGGTAAACATTAGAGAACGTCCTCCAGGAACTGCTCGATGATTTCATCGCGGGCATTGAGTTGATAAATCATGTGCTCGTTCGGCGCGTAGCGGCCGTAGTCGATGACCACGTACCAGGTGCCGTTCTTGTACTTCTCGACGCTGTTGAGCTCGGGGTGCAGGTAGACCTTGCCGCCCGGGATGGTCTCGTCGGCCACCAGGGTCTGCAGCCAGTCGTTGATGCGCTTGACCTCCTGGTCCATGAACGACTTGGTCAGGTTCTTGGCCATGGCCTTCTGTCCGGCCTTGACCAGCTTGCGGCTGATGGCGTCTTCCAGGCCGACGTAGCTGATGAACTTGCCGGTGATGGAGCGGTTGCCCACCAGCGAGAAGCCGCCCAGCACGGTGCGTGCGTAGTAGCTGATGCCGTAGCGGTTGAGCAGGTCGCCCTCGGTGGAGGTGTCGAGGATGTTGTATTCCACGCTGCGCGAAACATCTTCGGCGAAGGTCACCTGGTTGCCCGGGCTCTCCCACTGCTTGACCTTGGCCAGAGCCGCGATGGCCAGGCTCGATGGGGCCAGGAACACATTGGCCTTGGCCGCCTTGGAGTACACCGCCGGCAGGTTATGCACCACCAGGCAACGGTCGAAGCCCAGGTCGGCGCCGCCCAGTTCCTTGCTGTACGCCACTTGGTCGGCCACCGAGGCATCCTTGCCATCGAGCACCACCCGCGCCTTGATGCGCTTGCCGAACGCGGCGAACTCACCGGCCACCGCCTTGCTGCCGGTGAAGCCCGGGGCGCCGATGATGGTCAGGTCCTCGGGCACGCTGCTCAGGGCCGCCAGGCCCAGCTTGCGCCCGGTCACCGCCTCGTCGCCGCCGATCACGTTGTTCAGGGTGTCGGCTGGTGTCGCGCCTTCGTCGACGATCACCACGTAGACCGGCACCTTGACCACTTTGAGGATCTGCAGCACCGCCTGGAACAGCGTGCCGGCCTCGGCGCCGGTAGGGTCCAGCAACGCCTGGGTGCTGAAGTTGCTGATGCGGATCGGCGTGTTCTTGGCCAGCGAGGCATGGGCGTTGGGCGCGGTGCCCACCAGGCCGATGACGTTGTCGCCCAGGCCACCCATGGCCTCGGGGGACTCGCTGGCATTGACGGTGATGCCGTTGTGCTCGAAGTTCAAAACCTCAGCCATGGTCAGTCAGCCTTCTTGGTCGCGGCCTTGGCGGCCTTGGTGGATGGGGTTTGCACCGCAAGGACGCTGGTCAGTTCCAGGCGCCCGGCACTGCGCAGCGCGCTGGCCTGGACATCGAGCAGGTCGAGTTCTTCGCCGACGCTCGACCAGTGCCCACCACCAGTGGGGAATGGCACGAGCACGGTGTATTTCTGGCGGATAGCCATATGCATGTTTCTCCAGAGACAAAAACGCAAAAACCCCGGGACGGGGCTTTGTTCAGGCGTAAAAAAACCGCTTGCGCGGCAGAAGGGTTACTTGAGGAATTCCGGCTTGGCCGGCCAGGCGACCGCATCCGGATCGCTGCCCTGCTCGGGAATATCCCGCAGCCCCTGGCGGTAGGCGGCGAACGCCGGACGATTGGCTTCGCCCATGGGGTAGTCGGGCATGGCGGCATAGTCACTGGCGGCCAGGTCTTCATCGCGCGCCTTGCGAATCATTTCCCACTTGATGATCGGATGCAGCTCGGCAGGTACAAAGGTAGGTTTCATGGTGTCGTTCCTTAGCTAATGGCCAGCATGGTGCCCCAGTCACCTGGATTGGTGACCGCACCGGTGCAAGCACCGGCCAGCATGATTTCAATCAGTCCGTTGGACGAAGTTCGCATTGGATGCAAGTGGAAATAGGCTCCAAACAATGCCGAAGGAGACATCACGGTCGAGCACCAGCGCCATTTGCCCTTCTCGGCGCCATGACTCCAGGCCCCAGCGATCGACCCTTCAATCACTCGCACGAAAGCACCCAGGGTCAGCGAGGTGTTCAGCGGTACCGCAGCGGCACCGTTCGCCAATGCCTGGTCGCTGGCGTAGGGAAAGGCCAACCAGGGGCTGGAGTCGATCTGGGTCCATTTCATTTGCCAGACGTTGATCGCCCCGCGCCAATAGTCCGATGCCCGGATATCGAAATTCGGATACTGCTCCCGGACATCCGCCTGCACCTTCAGCATGAAGTCGACATCCGCAACCGGGCGCCCCATCGCCTGGGACACCGAAGAAATGGCACGCAGTTGAGTCGTGGTGACCTGAGCATGAATGCCCCAGTTGTCGATCAGTGTCCCGGCCGAGTTGGGTAAAAGGGTGAAGTTCTTGGTAACGGCCAGGCGTGGCAGGCGACCCTGGAGATCCGCAAGTTGCGAGTCATATTGCTGGCGAGCCTTGGCAATGGCCTGGTCGATCTCGCCGATCTTGCCCGTGACGGTATTGGTCAAGTTGTTCGCCGCGTTTACCACCGCGGCCAGTTGCTGTTCTGTACTCAAAGTCCTAACTCCTTAGATTGCGTTGCGACTGTTCACAACGACGTTGCCCATCCAGCACCGGTGACTGAACCACTTCACTGGCACCTGCAAGCCTGATTCAAGGCCCGTCAGACGGTCCTTTTTTCCAGGGCTCGCAGGCGAAACAGCACGTCGAGGCCCCGGTTCATATGGTCGATGCTGGCCGCCGAGAGCGTGGCCAGCTCATCTGCCAGCAAGATGTTGAGATTCTCGCTCCCGACCACCACGGTCACGCTCTGGGCCGGCAACGGCGAGATATCCAGGGTGAATTTCTGCAGTACCCGGGCAGCGGCGGCCTTGTACGTCAGCAGCTTGCCGGCCACCGAATACACCGCCAGCAACGTACCGCTGGCCAGGTAGAAACCGAACTCGCCGATCTCGTATTCGTCCGCCCCATCGAACAGCGCCGCCATCCGTAGCTGGTTCGAACCCAGATCCTCGTAATCCACGATTGCCACCCGTTGCCGCTCATCGCGAAGGCTGGTTTGCGAACCGCTCGGATCGTAGCGAGCGGTACCGGCGCCGATGTGGGTGATCTGCCCTTTCAAGCCTTGGTTCTTGGCCGCCAGCACTTCCTCCAGACCGGCGGAAGTGAAGCGAACCAAGCGCGTAATGTCTTCTGTCATAGCTGCGCCCTGAGGTCGTAGTCGTTGATGGTGTAGTGCTGGGCAACCCCAGCATTGTTGAGTCGGGCATCGAGCCCGAATTCAGGCAGCACGCCGGCCAGGCACAGCTCGCCATCGCTCAATGGCGTACCGACCCCAGCGCCCACGCCCAAAGCCCCATGCAGGCGGACTTGGGGCAATGCGCCCGGGTGGCTGTCGTCGCCGATGCTCAGGCCCGGCTCGGCGGCCGCGGCCACGCCCAGGCCGGCAGCGGTCTGGTGGACCACAGTGATGGTGCCCTCGTCGCGCTCGCTCCTGGCGGCGTTGATGCGCCGTATCAAGCGGTTGTGATCGCCACTGGACCAGTCCCGCACGATGACGGCCTGCACATCGAAGGTGTAGGGGTGTGCCTGGGGCCGTTGTTCGTACCAGGCCGCGATATTGGGCTTGAAGCCCAGGGACTCGACCGCGTGGCTCAAGGCCTTGTGGGTCCCGGCCTGGCGCTGGATCTGCCAGGACAACGCCACGGTCAGGCGCTTTTCGGTTTCACCGGCTCCGGCATCCCACTCGTTGACCCCACGGTCTGCAGCCAGGTAAGGCAGGAACTGCGCCGGGGTACGGGCCGGGTCCATCAACTGGGAAAACGGCGGTGCCACACGCTCCAGCAACCGGGCAAACCCCAGGTCGAGAGCCTTTTCCAGTGCCGAGCTGTTGCTCGGTAGCAAGCTCGAAGGTGCATTGTCTTCGTTCATAGAATCCGCACCTCCACTTCAACCCCCAGGCAGTAAGGCGCCTGGAATGCACTGGTGACTATGGGCTGCAAAGGCTCGAGGATCTCCAGCTGCACCGCACCTGCCTTGTGCAAGGTGAAATCGATCCAGCTCGGGTCGACCCGCCCCTCCAGGCGGTGACAGCTGTCGGCGTAGGCCTGGAGCTGTTGCTGTGTCGCGACCTTGGTCAGTCCGGAATCGGGTCCCGGATTGATCTTGGCCACCACACGAATCCGGTAGGGCAAGATTTGCGCTGCCTGGACGGTGACCCGATCCGTTTCCGGCTTCACATCCGGGCGGGCGAAGTGCCTGCGCACGCCATCAAGCAACTCTGCCGACGGCGCGCCATCCCCCGAGCGCGACAGCACCGTCACCATCACCTCCCCCGGCGCCGTGCGCCGGGCGTTGCCATCCTTGACCTGGGCGGCGAAGCCATCCGGGTCGAAGGTGTAGGTGACCGTCACCACCCCGGCGGCGCCGGAGTCGACCTTGACCACCGGCCGCTCCCCCAGGGTGAAGATCTCCCGTCGATACTGCATCCGCGAACCGGCCGCTGGCGCGTGGGGCGCCAGGTAATAGCGCAGCCGCGCATCGTCGTCGCTTTCGTATACCGGCGGCACCGGCGGAAAGGCCTGGTCGTCGCCCGGCACCAGCAGCTGGCGCTCCAGGCCCATGTCGGCCAGGCGCGCGTCCAGGTTGCTGCCGGTGGCCCACCACGCCAGCATCTGGCGGATCCGCGCGTTGTACTTGCGCTCGTGGGTCTGCAAGCGCACGCAGAAGGCCTCCAGGGCCATGGTCAGCAGTTCGCTTTCGTTGTCCAGGCTGGTGCGCAACTTGGCCGCCTGCTCCGGCGAACGGGCGGCCACATAGTCAAGGACGAAGGCCTTGAACTCGGCCAGCAACGGCTCGAACTCATCGACCTTGACGATCTCCGGTTCTTCGAGCTGGTTCTGCCCGGGAATCAGCATGCTCATGTCACCACCTCGAAGGATTGCCGGCGGTTGTTCCAGGTCCCGGCGAAGCGCAGTAGCAAGCCCGCGCCCTGGCGGCTGGCGACTATGACCTCGGGCTCGAAGTCGGCAATGCCGTTGGCCTTGTTGTAGAACGCCTCGGCGGCGTGGCTCTGGGCCAGGACCAGCAGGTCGTCGCCGAGATTGCGCCCCAGCAACTGGGGAATCAGCGAACCGTACAGCGGCCGCTTCTGCCGGGTGCCCAAAGGGGTAGTCAGCGCTCGGGTGGCACGCTGGACGAATTGCAGCCAGTCATCGACCGCTGCCCCGGTGTGTCTATCAACGCCGATCATGGCGAACTCCTTATGCGGTACTGATGACTCGGCCCTGGTGCTCCACCAGCGGGCCGCGCAAGTGCACACCTCCGGCGTCCAGCCGCAGGCCGCTGGCGCCCAGGCTCAGGTCCACGGCATCGGCAGTCATCACCAGGCGGGCATTGCCCAGGCTCAACTCCAGCGCTTCACGGCTGCCGCTGAATGCCGCCGGGCCGTTGCTCCAGTTCAGGGTGTGGCTGGTGTCGTCGTAGCTGCTCTGGCTGCCGTCGCGGTATTGCCGACGGGTCAGGCCGGCGACCGTGGCGGCCGGGGGAAAGCGCTGGCTGTTGAGGCCGAACAAAGCCACCGACTGGCCCCCGCCCTCCCCCGCGCCATGGTTGAGCAACAGGCATTGCTCGCCCACCGAAGGAATGCGCGACTCGCTCTGCTCCCCGGCGCTGGGGTTGAAGAAACGGATGGCCGGGGTTAGCAGGTCGCCATGGCTGACCCGGCAGGTATTGCTGGCGGCGTCCACCGAATGGCAAACGCCGATCCGGCAGAAACTCTCGGCACGCCGATGCAGGTCGTCCAGCTCGGTTTCCATCTCGGCCAGGCGCTCGATGATCGGGGCCAGTTGCACCCTAAGGACGGCATCGAACATGGTTCAGTCCTCCAGGGCTCGGTATTGGCTCGGATCGTCAATGCTGGAGACTTCCCAGGTGCGGGCGAACAGCGGCTTGCCCACAGGGTCATCCAGCAGCGTCGGGCCCAGGTAGATGGCCTGCTCGAAACTCAAGCTCCAGGCGTCATGGGTCGGCTGCGGATCGGTCACCGGCAAAGGCTGCGCGACGATGTTGCCCGCCGCGCCACACTGCTCGGCCGACCAGCCCCAGCGGTTATCCACCAGCACCGTCAGCAGCCGGCTGGCCAGGTCCCAGGCGGCCTGGGCCGAACCCGCCTGGCGCGGCACACGCAGCTGCAGGACGATGCGCAGCAACTGCGCCTGGCGCCCCTGGAAGGAACGCGGAGCCTGCTGGTTGCGCTCGATATCCAGCAAAAACCAGGGCTGCCCCGAGGTGTTGTCGAAGTCCTGGCGCGTGCCCACCTGCAGCCCTGGTTCGGCCTGGCACAAGCCACGCTCGATGGCCTGCAGCAGTTCGGAAGGTTTACGAATATCCGGTACGGACATGAAAGTCTCCTGTTCCCCTCAGGGATGCCGGGCCACCGCTGGGGCGCCCTGCAGCAGGGCCTGGGACTCGCGCACCCACTGCTGCAACGCCTTCAGTTGCTCGGCGTTGGCGTGGCACTGGTTGTAGTTGTCGACGACGCTGGCGGCGACGGTAGAGAGTGCAAGGCCCGAGGCGGCGCCATCAGTGCCGCGGGGGCCTGCGGCCACGGGCAGGTTGCGGGCACCGGCGTCGTGCACCCGGACAAAACCGGCAGGCACCACGCAAGCACTATCAGCGGCTTGGGAAACATAGATAGGAACCTCCTTGGTAATAGTGGTGCCCGCCTGGTGGACCTTGACGATGCGGTCGACGTACTCGACCACCACCTTCTCCTTGACCGTACCCAGGGCCTGGCTCTGTTCGAAGGACTGGCGCAGGCGCGCCTCGTCCAGGACGTGGTTGCGGCTACGCTCGCTGCCAACCCCGGTGATATAGCCCAGGGCATAGAGCAGCCCGGCCATGACCGCCACGGCCAGCCAACTGCGAATGTTCATGCTGATTCTCCTTGGCGCACGCCGGCGGCCTCAGGCGGCCGGCAGGCCCAGTACCGAGCGCGCCCGGCCCCAGAGCTGGCGGCGATCTTCCAGGCCGTTCAGACCGCCATTGATGCGCCGGGTGATGGCGTTGAATTCGTCACGATCGGCCAGGGCATTGAGCCCCGCCCGCTCCCAGAACCAGGCTGCGGATTCGGCGGCCCATTGCGCCTGCTCCAGCAGCTCGGGCAACTCCAGCAGGCGCTCGTCGCCGAACAGGCCAAGGCTGCACTGGCGATAGTTGCTGCGCCCGGTGACCTGGATCAGCCCACGCCCGCGATAGCGCTGGCCGTCGCCATCGGCCTCGGGGGTATTGCCCAGCCGCGCGGCCAGGGTGCCGGTGTCGTACTTGCTCAGGTACTGGTCGTTGCCCAGCTCGCGCACGTACTGCAACTGCCCCGATTCATGGCCGATCTGCGCCAGGAACGCCGCCTGGCGCTTGGGCGTATCGATCTGCCGGCGAGCCATGGCAGCGTTGAGCGGGGATACGAAAACGCCCGCTTGGCGGCGGGCGTTCGGCATGATCTTGAGCAACTGCTCTTCAGTGATCGACATAGAGGATTCCTTTCATTTGTTCTTCCCACGAAACAGCGCGAACAGTGGGTTGGATGAGCTCCTGGACTCGGCCGAAATCGATTCGGCCACCGCAAGTTGCGGGCGCAGCGCCTGCTGCGGAAAAGCCTGCTGGACAGGCCAGTCGCGCAACTGCTGGCGATACTGCTGCAAGCTGGCGAACTCGGCGGCCGAGAGAGTCGTTTCTACCCCGGCCTCCAGTTGGTCGCGATGCCGGGCCACCACCCCATCGGTTTGCAGCAACTGCGCGTCGCGCCAGCTACGTTCGTTCTCCTGTAGCCACTGCGCATCGGGGGCCGGCAAGTCGACCAGGACCGGATAACCATCGTCCCTGGCGGCCATTTTCTTCGGGCTCAGGGCCAGCTCGCTCAACAGCGAATGCCAGTAGCGCTCGGGCACCTCCACCACATCGTCCGGCATATCGCTGCCATGGATCGCCGGCAAGTAGGCACCACAGGTGCTTGGGCTGAAAAAGATCGTCGAGTTGTTCATTCAGTACCCCACTACTCGGTAATAGATGAGCCACTGCGAGCTGTTCCCCAAGTGGTTGAAAACCCTCAGCTGGCAACCTTGGTTGGTTACCTTGTTCCATACTGCAATCACCATGGCCGCACCGGTGCCGGCATGGTTGGCCACAATGGAGCGCACGCCATTTGGAAAGGCAACCGGAAAGGTGACGTAGGCGTCACCGGATTCATTGCTGGTGCAAATTCCCCACTGATCGATGATGCCGCTCGGATGTCGTTGAAAACCCGAAGCGCCATACGAAGCGCTGAACATGGGCGAATACTTCAGCGCGGCATCGCCATCGTCCAGGCTCCAGCCACGGTCATACAGGTTGCGCCGGAATACCGCCCGGGTACCTGCGGTGAAGGTCATCGGGCCACTGCTGGCACCGGAGATCTGCGAAAGGTTGTCACCAGCCCGGCCCTGCACGGTAAAGGCCCCGCCCCAGCCGAACACCGTGACCAGGCCACCGGGTGCCACCGCCGCCCACTCGGGCAAGGTCACGGTCACTGGGGCCGTCAGGGCAATCAGCTTGCCGACATCGCCAGGGGCCAGGGCCACGTCGCGATCATAGTTGACTTGCCCCGAGTAACTGCCCAGGGCCCGCTGCACGAATTCGGTGGTCGCGACCTTGTTGCTCGCATCGAACTTCGGCGCCGTATCGAAAGCGCCCTTGCCACGCAAGGCCGTCAGCAGCTGGTTGTTCACCCCTTCGACCGGTGTGGTACCCGAGGCCCGGATAACGTTCAGCAATTCTTCGGTCACCGAATTGCCCCAGCTCGCGGAAATCAGCGACCCGGGGGTTCCCGCCACGGCATCCTCATCCACGAACCTGCCGTTGACCAAGCCAACGCTGGGCACGCTCCTTGGATAATCCATTGTTTAACTCCTGCCATCTCTGGCTTTTCGACTGACGAGCACAGTCCCGCCATTTATGGCGGTGCTCGGTCAGGACAGCTCACGCTGAAAATGAATATCAGTGCCGCATCAGGACGCTGCATCCGGCGCCGGTTGCGCGGGCTTTCTGGCCCGGGTGCGCTTCACCGCGGGAGCCGCTGCCGGTGCCGGCATCACTTGTACGGGGCGCTTGTCGCTAGCGGGGAATTCGTCCTGGGCCGGCCATTGGCGCAACAGCCGTCGATAATCCTGCAGGCTCTGGAATTGAGCCGCCGACAAGCTGGTGGCGCCACCGGCGTCCAGCTCATCGCGATGGCGTGCCACCACGCCGTCGGTCGCCTGCAATTGACCGTCGCGCCAGGCCCGCTCGATCAGCGCCAAGGTCTCGGCCGAAGGCCCGGGGCGTTCCACCAGGATCGGCCGGCCCAACTCGTCGGCGGCGATGGCCCGGCCCTGGGCCTGACCCTCGAACAGCTTCTGGTACTCCAGGTCGGTGATCTTCACCGCCTGCTCCAGCAGCGCCGGTTCATGCTCGTCGGAGCACAGGAAACCCAGGGTCTGCGCTAGAAAATACTTGCTCATTCAATACCCCCAAACCAGGATGCGGCCGCCGATGGCAGTCGGAATGGGGGCGTTGGTCCCAAAGATATCCCGGGACTTGGCCACCACCACCGCCTTGTTGCTGCTGGGCAGGTCGAAGGCCCAGACCGTGGTCCGGCCCGTGGCACCCCAACCCTGGGGATGACTTTCGTTGGCGATGCCACCCAGCACCGCGTTGGGAAACTGGATGGGTAGCGACAGAGTCATGTTGCCGTTGCTGTCGGAGCCACCGATGAGCCACTGCACGATCAGGCCACTGGGCAATTTCTGATAACCCGTGGTGTTCAACGAACAGGCAAAACCCGGCATGTAGCGCATCGGTACGCTGCCCAGCAGCGCCGTCCACTCGCCATTGAGGTGCTTGACCAGCACCACCGAATCGCCCACGCCGAACTCGAAGCTGCCGAGGTAGCCGTTGCCGACGGCGATCTTGTCGCCACCATTGACCACCACGGTCATGGCCCCGGTGCCGGTGTTCATCAGGTACAGGGCGCTGCCATTGGCGATGGCCGGTCCGGCCGCGGGCAAGGTGATGCTGTAGCCGCCATAACCGAAGCGCACGCAACGACCGATATCGGCGGCGGTCAGGGTGGTGGCCGCGTTGTAGACCGCCACATCGCGCAGCGAGCCCAGGGCGCGTTGCACGAACTCGGTGGTGGCCGCCGACTTGCCGTTGTCGAACTGCGGCTTGGTCTGGAACAGCGCGCCGCTGCGCAGCGCGGTGATCAGCTGGTTGTTGCTGCCTTCCAGCGGAGCGATGCCCGCGGCCGACAGCACATTGAGGATTTCATCGGTGATCGCGTTGCCCCAGCTGGCCGGGATCAGCGACCCCGGCGTGCCGGCAACCGGGTTTTCATCGATGAACCGGCCATTGACCAGCCCGGAGCTGGGCACGCTTTTTGGATAGTCCACAGGTGATGTCCTGAAGAGGACGCCCACCGCTACGCCCCGGGTGCGACGCGGCTCGGCCAACGGCCAGGCAACGTCGGCACCCGGGATGGCGGGCAGGCGTCTTGAGATGATTGAAAACGGCTCGAAGGATTCGCGCCGGTCATTGGCCAGGCAGGTTGCCTGGCAACCATTGGGGGGCCTGCGGGCGCGCCGCCACGGCCGGAAACCCCTGGCAATCGGGCCATTCACGCAAGGCCTGGCGGTACTCCAGCAATTCCAGGTACTGCTGCGCGCTAAGGCGGGTGCCACGGCCCAGGTCCTGTTCATCGCGGTGCCGGGCCGCCAGCCACTGGCTGGCTTCCAGGCTGTCGCTGCGCCATTGTCGCTCCCGGGCTTCCGCCCCCTGGGCCACCACTTCGGCCACGTGGGCCCGGGCCATGGTTTCCAGCTTGTCGCCCGGCGGTGTCGCCAGCGGCGCAACCACCGGTTCGGTTACCTCAGCCGCCGAAGGCGGCACTGGGCTGGCCTGCCATTGCATGCCCACCCGCACTTCGCGCCCCGTGGGCGCAGGGTGGATGGCTGCGAGGAACTGCGGGGCGAACAAATCAGCGATGGCGTAGTCGCCGGTCTCGATCAACTCGACCACCACGCCCTCTTCCACACGGACATAACGGGCCATCACGCGTACTCCCAGATTTCACAAAAGCCATTGCCACCGGCGCCGCTCAAGCAGGCGGCAGTGGTGTTGGACGAGCAACTACCACCCCCACCCGAACCGCGACTTCCTGCAAACCCCGGAGTATTAAGACCCGTAAGGGGAGCGCCACCGTCGAACGGACTAGCCCCACCAAAACCTGCCGCTGTTCCCCAGTTCGGATTGCTCATGGCATATCCACCCTGCGTACCTCGCGCGCTGGCAAGATTGCCGCCAGTTACAGAACTGCCTCCCATGCCCCCATGCACAAAGTTAATAGTGCTCGAGGCTAGGGTAAGCACCTGCCCACCCTGACCTCCGGTTGCGCTCATGTGGCTACCGAAGGAACTACTGCCTCCCGTGGTGCCCGCGACCGCACGCGCCTCGCCACCGGCCCCCAGGGTAATGGGCACCCCCGAGAGCATCTGTGGGCTCACGTCGAACAAGCCCTCGGCATAGGCACCGGAACCACCGCCGCCACCCACGGTGAAACTACCTGCGGGCACCGGCTGGCAGCCGCCGCCGGAACCACCGGCGCCCACCAGGCGTACGCGAATGCGCTTGGCCCTGGGATCGGGCCGATACAGGGTGATGCCCACGGTTTCGAACTGCTTCACCGCCAACAGCCGCCCGCTGGCATCGCTGATGCCGTAGCCGCCCAGGGTGGTGGGGGTGTTCTTCAAGCGCTTGAAGTCGAGCAACTCGCCAATGGCCTGGGTCAGCTGGTCAGTCTTGCGTTCATCCGGCACCAGGCCGGCCGCCTTGATGACGTTGAGGATCTCCTGGGTGACGCCATTGCCCCAGTCAGCGGGAATCAGCGATCCCGGCGAGCCGGTCAGCGGGTTTTCATCGACGAAGCGGCCATTGACCAGGCCCGCGCTGGGTACGCTTTTCGGATAATCCATGGTTCATGTCCTGTCAGCGGGGCAACTGCGCCAGCCACTTGGGCGGCTCGGGTCGCGCTTGGGTTTGTGACTCGCCGGCCGAGGCTGGCCAGTCCCGCAGGGCCTGGCGGTAAGCCAGCAGCTTGGCGAACTGTTTGCGCCCCAGGGTCGCCGGGGCGCCAGCGTCGAGTTCATCGCGGTGGCGGGCCACCAGCCAGTCGGTCCCGGCCAGGGTCGTGCGGCGCCAGTCGCGCTCGGCTTGCAAAAGCGGCTGCTGTGGTTCGGCGCCAAGGCTGTCCGGAGCCGGGCTGAACAGCTCATCCTGGTAGCGCCAGCCGACGCCCACCGCAAGGCCTGGCGGCAGCTCGACGCCACCGTCGATATCGCCGCTCACCAGGGCCGTCACCACGCCCTGTTCGATAAAGGCTTTCATCCCTAGGCCTCCCATCTGACACGGGCGTTGATCACCCCTGCGCTACTGGTGTTCTGCGCCCAGGACAGGATCAGTACACGCCCCATGTAGCGATCGCTGAAACCACCTTCGGGCATGACCGATGTCGCTGCCCTGAAGTTATGGCCAGTATCCTCGGCCACGATGCTGTAGTCGGTCTTGACGAGGTCGTCGTAGTCCATCATTCCCGCAACGTAGGCCCGGGGTTTCCTGGCCCAGTTCAGGGGCAGCGAGTAACTGCCGCTAGCTCCGGACCAGACCCCCACGGCTTCCAGCCGTGCCTTGTTGGCCAGCAAGGTCAGCTTGGGCAGGGTCCCGGCACCGGCGGTGACCACCTTGGCCAGGAGCATGTCGATGCAGGTGGAATCGAAACCACCTCCGGAGGCGCCGGCGGCGCCCTTGAGCGCAGGGGGAACGGCATCGTTGTCGGTGCCCTTTTGCAGGTAGCAACCCAACGCCCCACCCATGACCTGCATGCGCAAGAAGTAGGTGCTGTTGATCTCCAGGTCGGGGGACATCCAGGGCACGCTGTACAGCGCCCGCGGACGGGCGGTGATGCCCACCAGGGCTTCTTCGCCCAAGCTGACCAGCACCCCGCCGGGCACCATGACCGTGCCGCCCGCCGCAGCCGTACCCGGTGTCACCGCGATACGCCCGTCGGCCGTGGCCACGGTGGGAAAGGCCAACGCGGCCAGGGGCTGGGCATCCTGGGCCAGCACGCCCTTCAAGGCCCTGAGCAGCTGGTCCGATTCGCTTTCGGCTGGTGTGATGCCCGCCGCACGAATCACATTGAGCAACTCTTCGGTCACGCCATTGCCCCAGGCGGCGGTGATCAACGAGCCGGGCGTCCCGGTCAGCGGGTTTTCATCGACGAACCGGCCGTTGACCAGGCCCGCACTGGGTACACTTCTGGGAAAGTCCATCACCTGCCCTCTAGTCGTAATTGATATGCACCCGGGTATGGACCGGGGCGCTGCGGTGGATCAGGCACTCCAGGGCCGATCCGGGGTTCATGCCGAAGCGTTCGCCCCAGTAGCTGGCACCGTAGCGCCGGCCGAGCAGCAACCGGCCGCCGGTGTTGAGCGTCCACATGAACTGCGCCTGCCAGGTGCCGAAGTGCGCCGAGCCGAAGCGGGCGCGACCCATGCGCGGAGTCTCCAGCTCGGTAATGGTGGCGTTGGGGTAACCCTGGCTGCGGGCGATTTCCACGTAGTAGCTCAGCGCCTGGCTACCCACCGCCAGCAAGCGCCGGCGCACCGCCAGGCGGCGGTCGTCGAACAGCGGCGTGGCCCCCAGGCAGGGGTCGGGCAGCTCCATCACCCGCTCCCAGTCCGGCACCAGCTCGCTGACCCCGGCCGGGTCCATCTCGTTGAGCAAGTCGGCGGCCCGGGCATCCAGGCGCGCCAGTTCCTGGGCGATGCCTTCGAGCACCTGCTCCAGTTCAGGCACTTGCTCCGGGTCCCAGGCCGGGCCGCTGGGCAGCAAGCTGCGCAGTTGTTCCTGGTACTGGGCCGCGCTTCTCATTCCAGCCATACGCAACCTCCGAAGGTCAGCAGCTGGTTGTTGGCGGCCGGTACGTCGGCGCTGGGCGCCATCAGCTTGTGGTCGTTCTCGCCGGTGGCACTGCTGATGGCTTCGGCGATATGGGTCAGCAGCAAGGTTTCGCCGAGACCGGCTTCACGGTGGTGTAGGTCGCGCAACTGGGCTTGCACCGCGGCGCGCACGGCGCTGGTGTCCGGGCTCAGGCGCAGGCGATAGGTCACTGGCTGCTGCACTGGGGCCAGCACGTGGACCTCGGCGGTCACCGGCCGCAGCGGCTCGATATGCGCTTGCACCTCGGCCAGTTGCGCGGCATCCGGCACCGGGTGCGGATCATCGTCACGCATCACGAACAGGCCCACGGTGCCCGGCCCGAGGTAGCTGCCGCGGCACCAGGCGCGGGTCACGCCGGGGCACTCCAGGGCCCAGGTCTCGTAGTCCTGGGCCGAGCCGCCGTGGGGAATGACCCGGTACGAACGGATCACCCGCGAGCGCAGCGACTCCAGGCTCTCGCGCGCGACGCCGCCCACCAGCCCTGGCGCCAGCACCGTGAAGCTGCCGCTGATGCCCTGGATCGGCTGCACCGGGATCAGGCTCAGGCCGGCCTCGGCATTGCCCAGGGAACCGGCATCCAGGGCAGCGATGCTGGTGCTGTTCAGGCCGCTGCTGGTGGTCCGCGCGGCGGTCACCTTGTAGCTGCGGCCATCGCTGGACTGCAGCAGCGTATCGACATCCAGCACCGCCCCGGCCGAAGCCATGAAGCTGACGTTGCCGCTGGCCGCCTGGGCGGCCTTGCGTGGCTGGTTCAAGCGCAGGGCGGCGATCCGTTCCAGGGTCGACTCATCGGCCTTGTCCGGCAGGATCTGCTCGGCGATCCAATCCAGGTAGCCATACAGGCCAAAGGCGGCGCCGCTGAGGGTTCGGGCCAGGACTTGGGCATCGGACTGGCGCAGCGAATCGCTGGCCAGGTCGCTTTGGGTGCGCTTGATCAGCACCGGCAGCGAAGGCGTTTCAAACGGCATAGGTCACCTGCCAACTGTGTTCGGGGTTGATGTCCAGGCGCTCGCCACCGGCCAGTACCAGCACGATGCGCAGGTTCAGGCGTTGGGCGTCGAGGCGTTCGCTGCTGATGTCCACGGCGCTGCAATGGCCATCGTCGATCAGCCATTGCAGGGCTTCGCGGGCGTAGAACTCGGCATCGAGCTGGGTCTGGCGGGTCAGCTTGACCCGGCGCAGCAACCACAGCCGCGAGCCGATGCGGTCGTCGGCCACCGTGGGAAAACTGTCGCCCCACCAGCCGAAGCGCTCGTCATCGTCGAGCACGTCATCGGCGGCAGCGCGGCGCCAGGTGTAGAGGCTGATCAGCACCGAACGGGTCAGCGCGGTCTTGAGGTCGTGGCTGAGGAACATCATGGGCCTCCCACCGGTGCGCCGGTCTGGCCGGGGCCCGGCTGCACGCCGGCATGCTGGTGGCGCATCTGGCTGATGCCACCGGCCACCTGGTCGCCCTGGGAGACGATCTTGCCGGTCTGGGTCAGGGTCGGCGTATCGATGTTCACCGCCGTGTCCGCCCGGATGTTCAGGGTGCCGGTCTGGATATCGATCACCCGGCCACGCTTGAAGTGCACCTTGTCGCCTTCGTCGGTGTAGATCGCCACCTCGCCGGGCGCCAGGGCCTGGAGGCGATAGCGGCGATCAGCGACCACCAGCACCACGGCGTGGGAGCGGTCGCCACCGAGGAAGGTGGCGATGCCTTCGGCCCCGGCCAGCGGATTGCTGGTGAAACCGTAGGGCTCGAAATGCTCCATGTCGTCATTCACTTCGCCAGCGGTCAGGCGCATCTGGAGCGATTGCAATTTGTTGGCCGAGTTGGCGAGCACGACGGTGCCGCGCGCCAACAGGCGTGTCAGTAGGCTCATGGTGGATTCCTTGGCTGGCCCGGGCCCGACGCATCGGGCAGGCAATGGCGGGCCCCGGTGGCCTGTACG
This sequence comes from Pseudomonas sp. B6(2017), assembly GCF_002112765.1. Lineage (NCBI taxonomy): Bacteria > Pseudomonadati > Pseudomonadota > Gammaproteobacteria > Pseudomonadales > Pseudomonadaceae > Pseudomonas > Pseudomonas sp. B6(2017). The sequence continues at coordinate 101,445 of NZ_NEIQ01000020.1, forward strand.
CCGCCGGGGGCGGCTCAGGTTTTCGCGGGGACGGGGTTGGCGTCGAAGGTGTGTGGCGGCGCCACTTGCAAGGTGGTGATCGAGCCCTGTTCGGAGAGCGAATAGGTGACCTTGGAGATCAGCATGTCCTGGTCGAAGCCCAGGACCTTGTCGATCACCCGCACCAGGGTGTTGTGCCGCCACAAATCGCCGTTGCCCTGGCGCCAGCCCTGGACCCGATAGCTGGTGGTCAGCGCCTTGCCCATGCGGGTGGCACTCTCCCAGTCGGCCCGCTGCTGGGCCAGTTCAGGGGTCAGCTGCGCGCTTTCGCTGATCACCGTGACCCGCTTGCGCGCCATGCTCGGGTCCCGGGCCTGGCCCGAGACCTCGGCGACCGCAGCGCCGCTTTTCTGGTCGCTGCCCTTGTGCTGGCCAATGACCCGGTACTCGGAGAACACCTGGCTGAAATCCATCGGCGCATTAGCCGACAGGATGTTCTTGCCCAGCTCCAGAGCATCGCTGGCCCGCCCGCTACTGCCAGGCTTGGCCAGCAGCACCCGGCCCTCGGCATCGTCGGTGGAGAACACCCGGTACAGGGTCAGCAAGCGGTCGATGGACTGGAACACCGTCTCCCCGGGCACGATGCTGTGCTTGCCAAGCTTGGCGGTCTGCGGGATCTCGCTGACCACGCCCACGCCATAGGCGCCCGCCAGGGCCTGGACGATGCTCAACAGGCTCTGCTCCTGCCACTGGCTCGGGCGGTTGATGGCCGCGCAGTCGGCCAGGTCCTGGGTCAACGAACTGCCTTCGATGCTCAGGCTGACCTGGTGCGCGTCATAGCTGACCGGCGCCTTGTACACGTAGCCGGTGAGCACCAGGTCGCTGCCGATACGCACCTGGCAGCGCGAGCCGGGCTTGATCGGCTTGACCTCCAGTTGCCCCGGCCACTGCCAGGTGATGTTGAGGCTGAAGCTGCGGAACTGGCGCTCCAGGTCCGCGCTGATCTCGACGCTTTTCCAGCCGCCGTAGTCCAGGCCGTCAACGGTCAGGGTGACGGCATCTTGTGCTGGGTTCATGGCCTACACCTCGGCGATTTTCAGATCGGCCGGCGGCAGGAAGCCAGGATGCACCGCCTTGTTGCGCTGGCTCACCTCCCCCACCCGAGTGGCATCGCCAAAGCGCTGGTAGGCCACCACCAGGGCCGGCAGGCTCTGCTTGGGCGACAGGGTCAGCAGCCGCACTCCGGTGGACGACACCGCCGTGAGATGGCCGAACAGCTGCTGGCGCAGGCTGTTAAGAGCCTGGTAATGCAGGGCATCGGCCTTGAGCGCGGCCTGCCAGATCACCTCATTGAGGGCATCGCGCAGGCTCAGCACATCCTCGGCCACCGGTACATCCAGGCGGCGTACCGGCTGGACCGCCTGCTGGGCCACCGAAGGCGTGGAGTTGAGCTTGACCACCGGCGCTGCCGCCGGCATCTGCGCGACCTGGTAGCCGAGCTTCACCAGCAGCATGTCCTGCACCAGGTTGGCCATGGCCTGGGCCGCGGCCACCGTGTCCTTGCCGGTGGTGAGCTTGGGCGTATCGATCTTCTTCGCCGCCTCGACCTGTTGCGAAGCGTTGGCCAGCACCCCTCGATAACCCTCGCGGGCGAAGTCCTTGAGCTCGCGGATGTCCTTGAGCAAGCCCTTGAACTCGGCGCTGACCTCCCTGGGCAGCTCCTTGAGCGCCAGCACCAGCTGGCGCAGGTCCTTGTAGGTGTCGATCAGCTCCTTGAACTCATGCTCGATCACCGCGTAGACGTCCTTGAGGCAATCGCGCAGTTCCTTGACCGCGATCCGTGCGGCCTTGATCAGGCTGATGACCTCCTCGAAGCGCCGCACCGCCGAACCCAGCAGGCTGTCGGCGGCCACCAGCAATTGCTCGCGGGAGTTGACCACCGCCGTGGGGAACAGCAGCGGCTGGTCGGGGTGGAACTTGAGGGCGAACGTCACCAGGCCGCCGTCCTGGCGGGTATGGGTCATTTCGCACTCGCCGACCTTGACCTGCATCCGTCCCAGCCAAGGGTGGACCAGTTCCCCGGCCCCCTGCTCCAGGGCCTGGAGCAATTGGTCGCGCTGCTCCAGGCAGTTCTCGCCCACGATGAAGGCCGTCAGGTCGTGGACCTTGGCTTGCTGGCCGAGCCCTTCATAGAAGGGCTGGTCGCGCTGGGGGTACTCATGCAACTGGCCCTTCTGGCCCACCGGGGTCTTGGCCTGGTCGACCCAGAAACCGACGCCGCGAAACGACGCCGGCAACAACCGATCACGCCAGCTCATTGGAACCTCCTAGGGAAAGTGAGCGATAGCCGATGCGCGGAGTCACCGCCAGGCCCGGCTGGTTGGTCTGCGGCTGGCTGGTGCGCATGCCCGCCGGGGCGTTTTCGAAGCGCACCGTCAGGCCGCCTTCGAGTTGCGTGCGGTTGTTGGCCGCACTCTGTTGCACCAACGCACCAGAGCCCTGGTTCAGGTTGCGCGCCGCCGGCGAAGCCTCGGCACCGAAGAATGCCGGGGCCAACTGGCCCTTGCCTTCGGCGTTGGTGCGCTGCTGGGCCTCGGTCAGGCCTTCGACCTTGCCGGTGATCTTGGCGATGAAGCCGCCAAAGCTGCCGCCGAGCATTTCCCGGATACCGCCCAGGGTGCCCTTGAGCTTGTCCCAGAACGCCGAGAACCAGTCGGCGATGGGCTGCCAGTTGGCCGTGACCATGTCCATGGGCGACCAGTTGAACAGCTCCTGCAAGAACCCCTGGACCGGCGCCGTGACCGCCAGCAGCGAGTCCCACAAGCCACTGAAGAACCCGGCCACGGGCTCCCAGGCCGCATTGACCAGCGGCATCGGCGACCAATCGAACAGCGCCCGAAAGAACTCGCCCACCGGCGCGCTCAGCGCCAGCAACTGGTCCCAGGTGGCCGAAAAGAAGTCCATCAGCGGTTGCCAGTTATTGATCACCAGGCCCAGGGGCGACCAGTCGAACAGGGTCTTGAAGAACCCCAACACCGGTTCCGCCTGGGCCCGCAGGCCATCCCAACAGCGTCCGAAAAAGCCCAGCAGCGGCTGCCAGTTATTGATCACCAGGCCCAGGGGCGACCAGTCGAACAAGGTCTTGAAGAAGCCCAGCACCGGTTCCGACAGCGCCCGCAGGCCATCCCAGCAGCGCCCGAAAAAGCCCAGCAGCGGCTGCCAGTTGTTGATCACCAGGCCCAGGGGCGACCAGTCGAACAGGGTCTTGAAGAAGCTCATCACCGGCACCGACAGTGCCCGCAACAGCTCCCACAGCGCCGAGAACAACCCGGTCAATGGCTGCCAGTTATCGATCACCAGCCCCAGCGGGCTCCAGGAAAACAAGGTCTTGAAGAAGTCCAACAGCGGCAACGCCAGGGCCTGGATGCCCTGCCACAAGCCACTGAAGAACTCGCTGAGCGGTGCCCAGGCCTGGGTCGCCTCGCCGACCACCGAGCTCCAGAGCCCGGAGAAGAACCCCGTGAGCGCGCCCCAGGCACCGGCCAGGGCCTGCAACGGGCTCCAGCCGAACAGGCTCTTGAAGGTGGCGAAGGCCACCTGCGCCGCCTGCTGCAGGCTGTTCCAGATCCCGCTGAAGAACCCGGATATCGGCTCCCAGTAGGCCACGATCAAACCAGCGGCCACGGCGATCGCCGCCGCCACGATGCCCACCGGCGAGGCCAAGAGGCCGACCACCGCCGCCAGGCCCATGGCCCCAGTGGTAACCACGGTGAAGGCCACGGCCGCAGCGGCCAAGCCTTCCACCAGGGCCGGGTTGTCGGCGATGAAGCTGCCGATGCTGCTGATCAGCGGGATCAGCCCGGTGATCAGCTGGTTGACCGCCGGCAGCAGCGCCTGACCCATCTTCAGCGACACCCCTTGCAAGGCGTCGTCGAACTGCTTGAGGTGAGCCGAGGTTTCACCCAGGGGCACTTGCGGTGCCTTGAGCTGGGTGAGTTGCTGGCTGCTGGCTTGCAGGTCGTCCTCGGCCTTGATCGCCTGCTTGATGCCATGGATGAACGGCTCCAGCAAACCTCCACCCTTGATGAAGCCGCCCAGGTCGAGGGAGCCGAGGCCACTGTCCTCGATGCTCTTCTTGAAGGCGCCGATCCTGGCGCGGATCCCCGACATCTGGGCTTCGAGTTTCTGTGCGCCGAGCACCACCACGGACATGTGCACCGTGGTCTGGATGTTCGTCAGGCTCATGCTTTGTTGAATATTGGCCATCACTGCACCTGCTGCATCGCATTGATCCGTTGCGCGTGCTCCAGTGACTCGCGGAGCACATCCAATGGCCTGGCCATCATCTGTTCGGGGTCAACCTTCCAGAACCAGGCCAGGTCATAGGCGGCCGCGATCAGGTCGCCGATGGCTGCGACGCCGCACTCATGAAAAAACTCGCGACGGCCCAGCTCAGGCCGTTGAGGTCGGCCAGGTCCAGCTGGTTCACCGAGGACGGTGGGATACCGGCGCAGACCGCGATGTACTTGGCCGCGACATCCATGTCCAGGCTCACTTCCTCGCTCTTGTCGATCCGGTACGGCAGCGCCTTGATGTTGCGCACCTCCTGCACCGTCGGGCGGCGCAGGGTCAGTTCGTCGAGCGTTTCGCCGTGGGCCTCGATGGCCACTTGCAGCTTCACGACTTGAGTCATTGCCAGGTCCCCTTCACGCCGTTGAACACCAGCGCGATGCTGGCGTCGTCGCCCTTGGATACCGGCTCGTCCACCAGGTAGGCGCCGGCCAGGACGAAGACCTTGCCGTTGTTGAATTCGCAGGTGACGGTCATGTCGGTACCGGCCACCAGCTGCTTGAGCGGGAAGTCCGGGGTGTGCAGCGCCGTGACCTTGAATGTCGGGGTGACCTCGACTTCCTTGTAGAAACCCGGCACGACGGTTTCACGCTTGGTGGACATCAGCGGCGCCTCGCAGCCGCCGTTGATCGTCAGTTGAGCACCGTCGACCTTGACGTAGCAGGTGCCCGCAATCACTTGACCCATGGTGTTTCTCCCTTCAATAAAAAGCCCACGCAAGGTGGGCTGGATTCACAGTCGAACGCGCGTTCAGGCGACGTTGTCGTACTGCAGGCGGAACTGGTTGAGCAGCGCGAACACTCGCAGGCCGTTGATGTAGTCCGGCGGGAACAGCACGTTGATGCGGTTCGGGTCCCGGGCATCGCGTTCCACCACCAGGTGCTCGGCGAACAGCTCGGCGTTTTCCACATGGCCTTCCAGCTCCAGCTTGGCGTACTGGGCGATCAGCTCGCCGCGAATGGTGCTCGGGGTGACGATCGGCTGGCCGGCGCCGAAGCGGGTGCCGTCGGCGGCCAGCTTGTGGCGCCCGTACTTGCTGGTGATCACGCTTTGCAGGCGGCGCACGATGTAGGCCGACTGGTGCAGGGTCTCGCTGTCCAGGTAGGAGTTGTCCGCCTGGCCGAAAGCGTTCTTCTGGTAGGTGGTGATCGAACGCTGGATGCGCACGTAGCCGCCTTCGTAGTAGGCGGTGGCGATGCCGTAGTTGAGCAGTGACTGGCGCTCGGTCAGGGTGAAGCGCTCGCTGGCCGCGGCCGGGTCCAGGCCCGGCAGGCTGCCGCTCTGGGTCGGACGGCTGGCATCGGCGGAGATGAACACCGCGGTGCGCGCGGCCAGTGCCGCAGCCTGGACCCAGGCCGGTTGCGGAACGCCCGGTTCCAGGGCCTGGATGGTCATGTGCTGGTCGTTGCGCGCCTGCCCGGCGGCGACCAGGGTGCCCACGGTGCCGCGCTTGGCGGTGTAGACATGGCCGAACAGCTGCTTGGCCCAGGACCAGCGACCCACGCTGTCATCCATGACCGCTTGCCAGGTGTTGAGGCTGGCGACGTCGGTCCAGGGCATGCAGATGAACTCGAACGGTTCATCGCCCAGGGCGGCGACCGCGGCGACCTGGTCAGGCACGCCGGCACCACCGGCCATCTTGCCGATGACGATGGCCAGGCCTTCCGGGGTGCTCTCGCCGTTGCTCTTGCCCAGGCGATTGAGCTGCAGGCTGATGTCGTTGCCGCTGTCGCCGGTCCACTTGGCGTTCAGGGTCACCACGCCTTCGGCGGCGCTGGCGCTCAGCGGCAGGTCGGCCGAGGTGTTGATCTTCTGCACCAGGGCGGTGGCCGCCTGGGCTGCGGTGGCGCCCTTGGCGATGGCGGCCTGGACCCGCACGCCGCCCACATAGAGGTTGAGCACGCCGCTCTCGGTGGCGCTGCCGGTCAGGGTCAAAGTGCCCTTGGCCACGCTGCCTTCGCTGTTGTGCAGCGGCAGGCACCAGATCTCGCCGACCGGGTCGGTCTTGCGGAAGGTCTCGAACATCGAGGCCAGCATCGAACCCTGGCCGCCGATGCTCTTGGCCAAGGCCACGCTGGACACCAGCACCAGCTTGCCTACGTCGCTGGCGGGCACGTTGTCATTGACCTGGGCGACGATCAGCCGGCGCATGGCCGACGAGGCGCTATTGGCCGCCGAGTTGTCCATCTCGGCATAGAACAGCGGAACACGAATGTCCGCGGGGATATTGCTGAATCCGATCGCCATTATTGGGCTCCCTTCGGTTGTGCCGCTTGCACGGCGTTGATGGTGATATCGCCATCGGCCAGACGGCGACGCCACCAGGCGTTGTCCGTGACTTCGCGGCCAGTGACCGGCAGCAGGTCGCCCGCTTCCGGATCGGGTACGGCGCGGCCAGCGGCCGGCAGCACGGTGATGCGTTTGCTCATTGCTTCAGCTCTCCTGAGAAAGTCAGCTCCAGGCGCCCATCGGGGCCCGGGCTTTTCAAATTGGGATCCGCCGGATCGATGGCATCGACCCGCACCGTGACCCCGGTAAAGGACGGCAAGCCGTCGAGTTCACGTTCATGCCAGGTTTCCGCCGGCTGCCCGGAACGATTGCGCCCCAACTGGAACTCGGCGAAAAAGCGCAGGCGATAGAGCAACCGCTCATTGCCCACCGGCACCAGCTCACCGCCCTCGTACTGGATCGGGCTGTACTCGGCCCCGGGCTTGAAACCCACCAACGCGCGCCAGAGATCGGCGCGCAGGTCATGGAGCTGGTCCAGGGCCTGTTGCGGGTGAGTGGCATCGAGCAGCAAGGCGACTTCGAAGCGGTCGCGGATGACCTGGCGGAAGGTGTTTTGTGCGGTGGAGGGAGTGGCGAGGTCGTTGATGGGAGCGAGGTAGGCAGCGGGAAGAGCTTGGGTAGTGTTACTTGTCGATACTCCTGGACTAAATCCAATAACGAAACGATTCGTTAATAGAGGGCAATATTCTTGGAGCTGCCTTATAAGCTTAATTAAGAGCATAGTCCCACCAAACAAAAAGTTAATTAAATAAAAACACCAACTAAAAAACTAGAAACCAAGCACAAGTAGAAGCTCCATAAAACCGTTACTCGTGAAAAATTAATTTTTACTCAAGCCATTAAAAAGCAAATAAAAATTTAAACCCATAAAAACCATTAATCCCCACATGACCTATACAGACCACTCACTGACACTCACAACTGGCACTACAAGGGCACCCTAACAGGCGAACTAGATAAAGTAACAAACCAAATCTTTAATGAAACAGAATATCTCCTGCCAGCCTTATTAAAAAACCTGAACTTAGCATCTCGATTAGTTACGGACGACGCCGTCAATTAATAGCCACACCAACATGAAGCAAGCAGAATACGTTCAGAATATTATATTTTTATCACCATCTACGACTCCAAATTTCTCAGCATACAAACGATACTCAAAAACCAATAAAAACACCCCATATATCCTCTGCCTTCAACAACTAACACAGAAGATCGATAAAGGTTAAATATTCGTGAGAGCTGTACATTTAAATCAATTTACAACTCATGAAAATAATGATTAAGCAGTTCCCCTAGCCATTACCTCATTATCGCGAAACGGCAACTTATGCCTCGCAAATTAGTTCAATAGCTGGATCACTCCCTTCATTGAATTACATAACTAACAAGCGACCCATCATGTCTGGAACGCAAAGAACGAGAAGAATTTTCGCAAGGTATTTTGAGCACATACGAGGAGACAGAAACAGAGAAGGAAGAGAAATTTATCTAAAAAGCAGAATACCATAGGCTGCTCGTTTACCACCTGGATCTCTAGCATCAAGCTATCGAAGTACTCTTTCTCGATCAGGAACAACTCCGATGCGTTGCTGACTTAGCTCTTGGATGGTTTTTAATACTCTAGGAGAGAACGAATTCTGGCTTTTTCGACCACGGACGATACGTAGCATTTTAGCAAACAGACCAGCAGATGCTCTATGCCCACGGCCGCCCATGGTAACCATGGCTCATCACACCGTTAAGCGTTTGAGCCCTGTTCGAGACATAAGCTAATCCTAGTGAGGTCACAGGAATAGTTACCAGAATGGATATCTATGAGTCCACGCCTGAGCGAGACATGAAGGAGCTGACTCGGTTCGACCGGGCTGTCCGTCAATTCATCCCTTAACCACCAACCATTAGCTACTTCGCTCGCAATGACACAACAAATTTCTATACACCAGACGGCCTACTTCATTACAAAAATGCGTGTCTTCTTCTACGAACCGATGTTAAGAGCTGACTTTCATATCGACTGGAAAATCACCAGATGGTGGTGTAGTTGCGTGTTGTTTTTCAACCGAATGGACAAGGAAGCCCCTCAATACTTACTGCCATCACAAGTGGAGTGTTAAAGCTCCAGCACCACCCGCCAAATGGACCGCCCCAAGAGGGATTCCCGACTTGGTCCCCGTTAACAGCGAAGCGCATACCAATCCCTTCGTAGGTATCGTCACTGTACCCATATGGCGCCTCCTGATCGAACATAGACACAACTTCGTTCGCGGTATCCACGTAGTAGTAAATAGTTTCCGAGCCATAAAACCCCTCTCGGTAGACATTCGATCCGACCGCCGACTTGTATGGTTTCACTCCTGACCTAGGCAGCGGAACTGACTGGACACAGCGCCACTGTTCGGTCCATATGTATTCAGGGAACGGCACAACAGCCTGAACCGCCATGGGCGTGGTATACGATGAAAAGGTCATGAACCCATTCTCATCATAGGTTTCCAGACCGAAGGTAGATTGACTTTTAGGGTAGGTGTCAAAGATGTAAACCCTGTATGCCTCGCTCGTCACGATAGGTGGCTCTTGCTGCGCCTGATATGGATAACTGGCGACCGTAAATGTCCATCGGCGAATAGGGCCCGCCCCCAAAACAGACACATTTCGAACTGCCCACTCCCGCAAAACGTACTTTGGCATGGCCTCTGCGAAGAACAGGAGGGGGTTTCTCCCGTCTACAGTGATATCAAACAGTTTCGGTTTATCATCATTCGAGCTTGTCCAGCTAACCGGAACCTGTACCGACTTGATCAAACGAAACACCAACTTATTGGTATCAAGCCTTAACTTATCGTTGACATCCCGCAACTGCAATCCAACTTGGCTCATTTGTATGTTACCCCCCACACAACCAGGGTACTCAGATACTTCTTATTCACTGCTCCTGGCGGCAGATTAGGATAATTCCAAGTTAGGACTGTACCACTCCTAAACGCCTGCAAAGAAACACTAATCGGGCCTGCTGGCTCAGTGGGCACAAGTGAGAACCAAGGAATATAGTTAGGATCTCTCCACTCTGAAACCGAAATAGAACCCGCCGACTGATAGACTCCACTCCCAAGCTGCATGGATGTACCTTTCGATCCATCCCACTGAATGCTTCCGTTCTCGTAAAAAATCTGGATACCAGTATTCATGGTCGCTCCTCATTACATGCTAATGTCACTGCCCCTAGTATCTCGCAGTTTTTAATACCACTACCAGTTTTGCAGACTCGATGAAATGCAGAAATTCGCACCGGTGAGTTGCTCCTGAATTTGGCTATCGCAGCATTAGGTACTAGCACAAAAAAGCCCGCAACCTAGCAAACTTTATAAATAATCTGCAGCAGCCATGCTGTTATTAGCATGGAGGTATGCTCTAGGAAGAAATTACTAACCCCAACGAAATCTTATTGAATGATAATTCAGCTAATCTGGTGTCTATCATACTCAGCAGCATCAATAATCATAATCAATGGGGGGGCTCCACGCTGATACCAGCGCCCCCAATATGACCCTGTAGGAATGCTATTTCCATCATACGCGAACATCAGTGTGCAGCCCTTACCATCGTGGGGAGAGTTATTTTCCCCGCTGTCAAAACATACATATTCTGACATGGTGTCAGCATAGGTAACGCTGCCGTCACCTTGCACGTCTATCCCCCCCCTGGTCCCCGTTACAGCCCCGGCGTACAGTCCCTTTGGAAGTTCGGTCATTGACCATTCGCTTGCTGTACTACCTAGGTTATACGGAGCGCGTTCATTTCCGCGAGGTGGCGCTCCTGCCCACACCAGATTCAATGGAGGGTGAACAGACGAAAACGTCACGTTGCCATTTTCGTCGTACATCTCTAGACCAGACTTCCCGCTGAGCAATTCTGATTTATCGAAAACGTAGTATCGCCCGCTCGCACCAGTGGAGGTCAAAAGCACGAAAAAATCGAATGTCATGCTGCCAGCTGACCGTGTTACCTGGTTCAAAAAGGTATAGGCACCACGAACGAATATTATCGGCTGAGCGGCGTTGGCGACTGTCACGTATAGCCTGTTCACCCCTCCTCCAGGGATGGAGAAGTCATTTCTAGCTCGCAACGAATAGGCCATCATCTTGGTATCAATTGCGATTCGCCCCACCTCATCGAAAACCTGAAATGCTGGAGTCATTTCAATACACGCCATAGATTATGGTTGAGCTGGCATTCTGGCTCTGATTCAAAGCCGTAGAGAATGGAATGAACTCCCACTTGATTATCTCGCCCACGATCTCCACTTGTGCATAAAGTGCAAACTTTGATGGTGCCAGAGACACTGGATCAGGTAAGGAGTAAGCGAATGGCCGGCCCTGCGAAAGTAGGCTGCTTTTGAACTGTCCACTAAAAAGTCCAGTGCTTACCTGTCCGATAAATTTTGGATATTTTCCAGTCAAATCAAATTGTAGCGTACCATCTTTATAGAATATTTGAAGACCAGCTGACATACTACCTCCATAGGTAAAAAACCCGTTACGTAGCAGGGTATTGTGGCTCTATATCAGACCGCGCACTATTTAGTTACTTCCAAATACCAAGTCGGACGCGAAGTCTGTTTTCTGCATCAAAAACCTGAATGAGCTGGTTGCTCATGGTCAAACGCCCACCGTCTTTAATATTCCCATTGAATTCTAGATCCCCTCCCCTCCAAAGCTTCCACCCACTCACTCCAGCCTTATAGTCGGCCGACTGCAAGTTATCGCCAATCTTCAGCATATTGATACTGCCGTTCTGAATAAACGCAGAATCTATATAAGTAGCACCATTCTCAATAACAAACGGAGATATCGCCTTGGCAGTATTGGGATCGACAACCGCAAACCGATTAGCCGCAACCAATACCTGACTGGTAATAACGCCCTTATCGTTCTCGACCCCGACACCAATCCCCGCCAGATAGGGTTTGTTATCCACCGTCAGTTGCGTCTTGATCGAGTACATCGCCGCCAGCTCGCGCTTCATGGTCTCGACTTCGACCTGGGCACCGCCGCCGGACTCGATCTTCTGCAGCAGGTGCTGGCTCAGTTGCGTCTCGCTGATCTTGTCGCTGAGGTATTCGAGGATCGGCCCGGCATCCGAGGATGACTGTCCGGTGATCGGCCCATGGAAGGCACCCTGGTTGCCGATCTTGTCCACCAGGCGCGCCCAGAAGAAGAACCGTACGCCAGCGGCCAACCCCATGATGGTCAGGTCGGTCTGCGGGTAGGCGTAGTCGCCGAACTTGGTGGCAGTGGCCACGTCACTGCCCTGGCTGTACCAGATCTCGGTCCGTTGCAGGTCGGCGGTGCTCAGCCCGGCCGGGATGCTCCACTTGAGCTTGATGCCGAACACGATCGACTCGGCGTTGAAGGAAGCCACCATCGGCGGCGGTGTGGTCTTGCCACTGAGCACGGTCTCGACCGAGGTGGCGAACACCGAGCCGATGTCCAGGGCGTTGATCGCCCGGACCTTGGCCACGTAGCGCCCGGCATAGATACCGCTGACCTCGAAGGAGTTGCCCCCGGTACGTCCGGCGAACACCCAATCCCCGTCGTTCTTGCGCCAGTGCACCTCGTAGGCGATGGCGTTGTCCGGGCGCTCCCAGTCGATGGTCATGACCCCGACCGCGCTGCCCTGGTCGACGAAATGCTCGTTGCGCACCCGCACGCTCTTCGGCGGGTTCTGCACGCTCGGCGGGATCACCGTCACCGGTGGCTGGTCGATGCGCGCGCCGTTGTCGATCGCCGCGAACTTGGCGGCGACATGCTTGACCGCGCTGATGCTGTACTTGATCGCCGAGCCGGAAAAATCCTCGGCCACCGACAACACGCGAAACTGCTGGACCGCCAGGGTCGGCGAATCGATGGCCCACATCGAGTGCACCGGTGGCAGCTCCTCGAGTTTTTTCTCCAGCACCACCCGCTGCACTTCAGCGGGAAAGCCGGTGGTGTCGAGGGTGGTGGCGCCGCTGTCCCAGGTGATGCCGGTGCTGTCCCAGGTCAGTGGATAACCCACGGACTTGATCACCCGGGAGATCGCCTTGCCGGTGGGCATGATCAAGGTCAGGGTATCGCCGGGGTAGGCCTTGACGTCGGCATCCAGCACCAGGGCGTCCAGGGTCGCCGAGCGCAGGCGCCCGCCGATCCGCCGGCCGGCCCGGTCGTTGTCCGCCACGCGGATCACCTGCCCCGGACGCACCAGGGTGCCGTCCAGGCCCACGGAAAAACTCACGCTTTCGGTTTCCAGGCGGTTGGTCAGCAGCGCCCATTTGCCGATGCGCTGGGCCTGGGCCTGGGAGGTGCAGCCGGTGGCGGTGATCTCGGTCTGCTGCACGCCATAACGGGCGATGCCTTCCGGATCGTCGACGTACTGCACCTTCTGCCGGTAGAAGTCCGCCGGGTCGTTCCAGCTCACCAGGGCCACGCTGTAGCGGGTCTTTTTCGCCGAGCCGCCGTAGACGAACTTGCCGTCGATCACGTTGGCGTTGCTGTAGGTGTACACCGGGTCTTCCGGCATATCGGCCACCGCCATCACCGAGCCTGCGCCCCAATAGGCCATGCCGCGGAAGGTGGTGGCCAGGTCCTGCAGCACTTTCAGCGCATCGGCACGCACCGAGAGATAGAGGTTGCAGGTAAAGCGCGGCTCGGTGCCGCCCTTGCCATCGGACACCGGTTGGTCGCAGTACTGGCCGATGCGGTACAGCTCCCACTTGTCCACCTGGGCGGCGTTGAGCAGGTGCCCCAGGCCATAACGCTGGTGCAGCAGCAGGTCGTAGTAGATCCAGGCCGGGTTGTCGGTCCAGGCCGACTTGAAGGTGCCGTCCCACACGCCGCTATAGGTCCGGGTGGCCGGATCGTAGTTGCTCGGCACGCGGATGATCCGCCCTTGCAATTCGAAGGAGCGGTTGGGAATCGACTGGAACTGCGAGGCATCGAACTGCAGGCCGATGATCGCCGAACCCGGGTAGCGCAACTTGGCGTCGATCACGTCGGTGATGGACTCCACGCTGGTGGTATCGGCGATCGCCCCGCTGCTGGAGTTCGCCGTCAGCCGCCGCACCCGCACGCTCCAGCCGGCCTTGGCCGCTGGCAGGTCGACCCGGTGGGAGCGCTCGTACTTGCTGGAGCTCTTGCCGCTGAAGGCCGATTGCAGCACTTCGACGAACGCCCCGCCGTCGGTGGACAGCTCGATGACGTAACGCACCGTGTAGCCGTTGGTGTCGCCGTTGCTGGTGTTGGTCTGGGCCAGGCGCGAGACCGCCAGGCGGATGCGCACCGCCGACAGTTGCAGGTTGGTGATGGCGCGGGTCCAGGGTTGGTCGCTGCGCAGTTCCACCGCCACCTGGGACTCGTTCTCCACCGCCGGGAAGCCCGGGATGTAGGTCTGGTCCTGGCTGCCGTTGCGGGTCTCGAGGCTGACCCCGGAGAAGTTCAGGCTGCCGTCGGCGTTGGCCAGGGGCGTCTCGTTGAGGAACACCGAGCGCTTGCCGTTCTTCAGGCCCACGATCTCGCCTTCACTGACGAGATCGAGGATCCGGGCATAGGCCGTGCTGTGCAGGCTGTCCGGGGCTTCCACGGAGGGACGGGGCGGCTTGGCGCCGCCGCCCTTGCTACCGGCGAGAATGGGGTCGGTCATGGCTTTCCTTCAGGCGAAATGAGGCCCGCGGCATCGCAGGCAGGTGGAAGACGGGAATGCTTAGAGTTGGTCCTGGGCGTAGATGCCGGAGCTGATCACGGTGCTGCCGATGGTCAGCTGGCCATAGAGCAGGCCCACCGGATTGCCCTGGGCCGTGGTGTTGATTGGCCCGTTGAAGCTGTAGCTGGGGCGGTTTTCCGGGCGCTCCTGGGCGCCCAGGCCCTTGGGCATGGGCGCGAGCATCTGCGTCACGCCGCCCATCACCAAGGTCGCTCCGGTCATCATCATGGCAGTGACTGCCGGGCCGGTGAGAAAGCCGAAGGGGTTGTAGTAGGCCACGGCCATCAACACCGCGCCGAGGATGGTCTGCAGGCCCCCAGCGCGCTTGGAGCCGCCGAGCACCGGGGCGATGCGAATCACCTGCTTGCCCAGGGGCTGGTGGATATCGGTCTCGGACAGGTTGCGCCGGCCGTTGAACACGGCGAAGCGCAGGCCCTTGTCGGCGCTTTGCACCATGTAGCGCTCAAAACCCGGGAACTGCCGGAAGTAACCCATCACGTCCTTGAAGCCTGCGCTGATGGCGACCCGGTGTTCACGCCCGAACAGCCGTGCCAGGGAGCCGGACAGCAGCACGGTTTGCATCTTTTGTGGTTCTACGGCCAAGCCCATGGGGTTCTCCTGGCGATAAAAAAACCCGCCGGGGCGGGCTGGGATGGACAACGCAGACCGCTGTTTCAGAGCTGGTCCTGGGCGTAGATGCCGGCGCTGATCACCGAGCTGCCGACGATCAACTGGCCATAGAGCAGGCCCACCGGGTTGCCCTGGGCCGTGGTGTTGACCGGGCCGTTGAAGCTGTAGTTGGCACGGTTGTCGGGACGGTCCATGGCCCCCAGGCCCTTGAGCTGCGGCGACATCATCTGCATCACCCCGCCCATGGCCAGGGAAATGCCCATGCTGGCGGCGAAGGTCCAGCCGCTGGAAGCGCCGGTGCCGATCAGGCCTGAGGCAGTACTGCCAGTGGCGGCCATGCCACCGGTGAAATAGGACGCGGCCACCACCAGGGCGACGCCGATGATGGTCTGCAACCCGCCAGAGCGCTTGCTGCCGATGAGCAGCGGAGCAATGCGGATATCGCTGCTGCCGCAGGGAGCGTGCAGGCGATCCTGGCCCAGGTTGTCGCGCCCGAGGAACAGCGAGTAGGTCACCCCGCGATCCTTGGATTCCATCAGGAAGGCCTCGAATCCCGGCACCAGCACGCACAAGGCGCGGATCGCCTCCGCAGCGCTGCCCACCGCCAACCGATGCACCCGGCCGAAGCGGGCTCCCAGCGAGCCGTACAATCGCACGACCCGGACTTTTTGCTGATTCATCACATGACTCCCAGGAAGAAAGATCCCCGGTTGGCAGCCGGGAAAGGCAGCGGCCTCAAGCCGACGCCATGAGCTGGCGATGGCGCCAGATGCTGACCGTGACCTCGTCCCAGTAGCCGCCATAGGTGTCGCGCTTGCTGTCGCGGCCATAGAGGTGGTGCAGGATGGAGCCCGGCGCCGGGTAGTGCGCAGGCTCGCTCTTGAGCACGCCATCGGCCAGGTAGATTGCCGCGTGGTTGGGTACTGGCGAGCGGATCTGCATCAACACCACGTCGCCCTGGCGCAGGTCCCCTACCCGCTCGAAACCGGCCTCGGGCAAGTGCTCCAGATAGAGGTTGCCGCCCTTGTCCCACCAGCCGTCCTCGCGCTGGTAGTCGCCCAGTTCTATACCCAGCTCGCGCCGGTAGTAGTCGAGGATGATGCTCAGGCAGTCGTGCACGCCATGGGCGAAGGCCCGGCCAACCAAGGGTGCCTGGTAGCCGTTGGGCGCCAGCTGGGCCCACTGGCCAATGCGCGGCTGGCCGGCGTCGTCCGCCAGCACCTGGACGATGTGCCAGGGCAACCCGGAGGCCTCGCAGGCCACCCGGTCCGCCTCGCTGGGCGTGGCCGGGTAATCCGGATGGCTGTGGATCACCGCCAGCACCTCGCCGCGCTCCTCGGCTGCCGCATAGTCCGCGGGAGCCAGGCGAAAGTGCTCGCTGGGGGTCGCGGCGGTATTGCGACACGGCACATAGACCCGCCGCCGGCCCTCGCGAATCAGCAACCCGCAACACTCGCGGGGGTATTCGGCCAGGGCGTGGCGCTCGATGGCCGCAAGGTTCGCCTTGTTCATGTTCAGCTCCGTAGCAGGCCCGCCGCAGGAAACGAACCGTAGGGCAGCGGGTTGTTCTCGCCGAAACGCAGCTTGCAGCTGCTCAGGCGCCCGCCACATTTATCCTTGGCGGCATCGGTGACGATCACGTCGTTGACGTCCGCCACCGGGCCGCCGTTGTAGCCACAGTAAGGGCCGCGATAACCGCCGCAGCTGAGCCACCAGCAGACGTTGGCGACGATCTGCCGGCGCGGAAGCTGCACGCCGTTGAAATCCAGGGCGCTGGATAGCTCGAACTGCACTACCTCGTTGTCTTCGGCGACCTTGCGCTCGACGTACCAGATATCCGGCGGCAGCTCCTCCTCGGGGTCGGCTTCGGGCTGGCCATCCAGGTACTTGCCCAGGGTCCGGTGGCGAATCAGCCGGGCCCCTACCAGGTCTTCGAAATACAGCACCAGGGCGGTGATGAAACCATCGACGTTGCCCACCGACAGGGTCGGGGTCGGCTGCGAGCCCTTGCCGGTCATTTCGAAGCCCTCGGCCTGGATCGGCCAGGGGGAATACTCGAGCCCCTGCCAGAAGATCGACGACTGCTGGGGGTAACCGTGAAAACGGTAGAGTTCGGCGCCAAGGCTGGTGGCGTCGAGCTCGAAAAGCTCCACCCACGCGCCAGGCTCCAGGGTCTGGATATCGGCTGTGATCGGCATGCTGTTTCCTCAAGGTACAAAAAACCCGCTCTTGGCGGGCATTGGTTAGAATGTTGAAAACAGAAAAACTCTATTCGGCAAATTATTTCATGATTTCTGACAGCCTATATTCAAAAAACTGCACCAAAATCATAGAGCGCTCAAGACATTTAGACGGCATACGAGGCATTGCTGCTCTTGCAGTAGCAATATTTCACTTTGCTAGATCATTCGACAACTCTCTATTATCATCTGAAAAAACGATAAACAGCACATTCATTAGCTCGCTGTGGAACGGACACTTTGCAGTTGCTGTATTCTTTGTTCTAAGCGGATTTTTATTTCTGAAAAAATTTCATTGCGCTTCATTAAGGCCCGCACTTAAAGCAATCATAAAGCGCTATCTACGATTAAGCTTACCAATTCTTGCAATTTGCCTATTGGCTTATATAGTCCATGCGCTAGGGCTATATTTCAACGGAGAAGCAAGTACTTTAAGCGATTCTGATTGGCTGAAAAGATGGTACTCATTTCAACCAAGTGCATCACTGGCCATAAGCGAATCTTTATGGGGTGACTTTGTGTCATTCAACGCACAAAAAACTTATAACGCCAATCTTTGGACAATATCTTATGAACTTCTTGCTGTTTCTTTGGTAATAGCATTTGGAGTTATATGTAAAAATCTAAAACCAAGCATGCAAGTCATCTCAATTCTGATCATATTTGCAGCCACCTATGGAACACACTATTTCGAATTTTTCTTAGGCGCCACTCTAGCTCTACCCTATGTACAAAAACGTGCAACCATGAAAACTAAATATTCAGTCATATTAATTTTGCTGGCTCTTTCCATTGCCCCCATGGTCCCACAAAGAGAACTAGCCGGACTAGCAGTAGATTTATCTTATCCGATAGCAGCTGCATTATTGGTATTCGCAGTTAGCGCAAACAAGAATCTAAGGACGGCATTTTCATGTAAACCTCTCCTGAAGCTCGGAGAAATTTCATTTGGAGTTTACCTAACACACTTCATAACACTAAACAGCATTGCATCTTATACTTTTATAATTACAGAATCGAAACTAGCAACACTCATCATATACATAACAACAACAGCGATAGCATCAATAATTTTCACCCAAGCAATTGACAGGCCTTTGACTACATTTCTAAACAAATTATTCTTGCCAAAGAAAATGACAACTACAATTCCAGCCAGCTAACTTTATATCGCGGTTATTATTAAAGTTACGTCCATCAAATTACAACAAGCTACGCGCCTGAGCGCGTCGCTCGGCAATATCTGCCGGGATATCCTTTCCGGTTTCCAGCTTGCGTACCACCAACCAGTCGGTCTGGCGCAGGTACTCCCGGGCCTCGTTGGCTTTCCGGTCCTGCTCAGTGAAGGTTTTCTTGCTCTGCGAGAAGTCCATGGTCGTCCTCGACGGTTGGAGTTACGGGGGGCTGTGCGGGGTGATCGGTGGGGATATCCACCGGGCCGTTTGTGGTGACAGTGACGGGTGCCGGGAAGCGGATGGCCTCGGTGGCCGTGGCTTCGTCATAGGGCATGAGCAGCGTGATCGACAGGACGCCTTCGGCGGACATGACGGCCTTGTCGGCGAACAGGGGCGAGTCGATGGCCTCGAGCGAAAGTTCGTAGCCCTTCTCAAGCGGCGAGAAATCGAACTGCTCGCCGTTGATGGTGATGGCATAACCCTCGACAGAGGCTGATTCGATACGCGCAAACCTGTCCGTATACACGGGAGAAAACTTGATAATGACCATTATCGCCACCTCCCGATAGCTATGTAGCGCAAGTATCCATCAATAGTTGAGAACGCGCTGTTTAAGCGCCCAACTGTCTGCGTGGTGTTTGACCATTCGCAATTCCCCCAGCAGACGCCGTTAGAGGAGGAGCTTGATGACCAAGTTACGATAGGTTCAACAACAAATGGCACAGGAAAGCTAAACGAGCGCTGATCAGAGGCAAAAATCGCACCGAGGGCTATGTTAGTAACGTTCTTAGTCGATGCGGCTGAATAACAAATCAAGGTTCCGTCGGCAAACTTTACCGCGCTACCATTTCCATTGTTTAAAAACTCAGGCGTCTGCCTAAACCATTGACCCCATGCACCGCCGACCCGTTTACGAACATACACAAGTTCACTGTTATTGAGCGTAGTTGCTCGCTGCATTGTGTAAGCTCCAACCCCCCCAGTATCAAGCCCGAAACACTCGACATACCAATCACTTGTAAACGGAGTATTTTTTACGCTGGTATCAACCCATACCACTGTTCTGGCCTGAATATTATTCAGGTCGGTGATGGTTCCGTTACGGTTGCGGGTAAGGCCGGTCTGCTCTAGAACTACGGTTTTCCAAGGCTGCCAGCCACTAGTGTCACGACGAAACCACATTTCGTCAGTGTCATGGGAGAATGCTAACTGAGTAGCCCTACCATATTCGGTATTGAATGCTAGCGTGATGTATTCGCCGTTGGTTGACGTGCTTGGCGCTCCAGCGTAATCAGCGGCCCACCCATAAATACCGGTGACATTTCTTTCATTCATAGTTTTGCCACTGGGCGAGGGCACTAATCCACCGATTCCGAATTCACCGCCAGAAACTACAGAGCGCCACGCGCTCCATGTATTGGAGCTTTTCCCGCGAGTAAACATCTTGCCGGTCGCCCAGTCTACGAACTGCTGTGCCGCCGCTGTGGAGTTACTGCCGGCCTGGGTAATCAATACGCCGGTCAAACTTGTACCCAGGATGGTGAACTGCCCCACCGCGTACCCACCGGTTAGATATGTATCGGGATTCTGATTCACCCCTACGAATGGAGCATCATCCTTGGCGCCAACACCGTAATCCCCCTTGGCGATTCCGGCGACCCATTGGGCCTGCCAATTGCCGTTATCTTTGATTCTGCTATAGGACTTCCCGCTCAAAAAGTTCACAGCGATTTGCATGGCAAATCCCGCGTCGTTCAATTGCAGATGAATGACGTAATGGTTCACCTGCGAAGGGAGAATCCCGGCGCCAGCCGGCCTGCAAAAGGTGAAGGTATTCACAGAAAGACCGTTTAATTGACTCTCAGGTATATCCCGGATTTTTTCCGCCAACCCGTACTGCTGGAGGATTGCCTTTACTGCCGGCGAAAAGTCGCTGATTGTGCTGGCCGGTTGTGCGCCAGTATGGTTCGCGCGGGCCAGCAGCTCGGCATCCGGCCGGTTTCTGGTCGCACCCGTTTCGATCGAGCTGAGCTGGGCACTGGCCTGCGCCGCTCGCTGATCCAGCTCGGCAAAGTTCTCATTGATGATCTGGGCACCGGTGCGCAGGTTGTCGCCGGTGCCATCGTTGGGCTGGGCGCCCGCCTTGATGGTTTTGAGGGTCATGGATGGAAGGCCTGTTCGAAGGTGGCGCTGAGGGTGTACATCCCTGCGCCCAACGGCGAGGGTTGATAGGTCTTGCAGCGGTACAGCCCCTGTTCTCCCAGGGGTGGGGTCCAGTAGAACGGCGTGGCGCCGCGATGGGCGTCGATGAAGGCGATGATCGGCTTGATCCGGCTTTCGTCGCCGACGAAGGTCAGCGGCCAGGACTGGGTCTTGTTGTTGATGCCGTCCTGGACCACCTGCTGGTAGCCGTCGCCGAAGCGGGCCGACTTGAGGCGGAATTCGACGGTGCCCACGGGTTCCACCTTGGGCACCCAGGCGAAGGTTTCGATGGTCATGCTTTTCTCCGGGCGTGAGCCGTCGCGGCCGCTGGGTATCAGCGGCCGTTGATGACGGACCAGATCTGGCCGCCCGGCTTCAGGTCACGGGCGATCTGTTCGGCAGCGCCTTGTCGGGCGGCGCTGGCATAGGCGTTGGCGAGGTTCTGCTGGTTGGCGCCGGCTCCCTGGGCAGCGCCCTGGCCTTCGCCGACGTTGATGGTCTGCTGGATCACCACCTGCTGGTTGCTGGTGCTGCCGGCCGGTGCGCCCCCCAGCGCCACCACACCCAGGGAACCATCGGCGCCCCGGCTCAGGGGCATGATCGCCTCGGGCCCGGCTTCGCCGAACAAGGCCATGGGCGCCAGGGTCGGAGCGCTGGCCACGGTGTTGCTGAAGACCCCGCCCTTGGCATGAGCGAATACCGGCATCTGCATGCTCGAAGTGTTGATCTTCGGGTCGAAGACAGTGGTGGCATCCCCCACCTTGAACTGCTGGGCAGCAGGAGTCGCAGCAGCAGAACCCGGCCACAGGCTCATCAGGGCCGAGCCGGCCATGCTGAACAGCGAGCTCAACGCCCGCGATGCGGCCGTCTTGGCCGCCAGCATCGCCATGTCCTTGAGTACCGAACTGGCAAAGTCGGAAAAGGAAAACTTGCCGGTGGTGGCGAACTGCACGATACCCGCACCCATCTTGTCGAAGGCGTTGGCGAACACGGCCTTCGACTGGGCTGCGGTGTTGTCGGAGGCGTTCATGTAGTCGTCGAAGGCTTCCGAGGCGCCGTTCTTCCAGTCCTGCATCGCCTCCGTCATCTGCTGGTAGTTGCTCTGGATCTGCAGTGCGGTTTCGCTGTGCTTGGTCTTGAGCTCTTCGAGCCTAGTGGCGTATTCGTCACCCTGTTCACCGCCTTTGCCATAGGCATCGCCGGAGGGGAACTTGATCCCGGCCTGGTCGGCATAGGTGGCCGGCGCCCGGGTCGCTCCCTTTGGAAACTGGGCGTCCAGGGCCTTGCGAGCCTGGGCGTATTGCAGGTCGTTGTCGCTCAGGAGCTTGGCTCGCTCCTTCTGCCGCGCGCCCATGCCTACCTGGGCCGCTGCCAGCGCGCCGTCGCTGCGCAACTTGTCGAATTCGTCGGAATACGTCGCGAGTTTCTTCCCCGATTTTTCCAGGGTCTGCGCGTAGTCGGTTTCAGCGCTTTTGTTCTGCTTGAGCAACGCCGCCAGGCTGCCCTGTTTCTTGAGGTACTGGTCGACCGCGGCGGTGGCCGGGTCATAGGCCTTGCGCAGGTCGTCGAAGGCACTGGCGCTGGCGTCCAGCGCCGAGGCGGACGACAGGGTCATGGACTCGGCGATTTTCTTGCCGGCCTCGTCGATGCGCCGCTGCATGTTGCGCATGGCCTGGTCGGTGATGCGCTGGGCCTTGTCCAGGGCCCGCTCCAGGCCGCTCAGGTCCAGCCCTTGGGAAGCTGTTGCCATGGGGTTCTCCGGGTCATGAAAACCCGTCGAAACGGGTTCGGGAAAAGTGGCCTGGAATCAGCGCCACTCGTTCATCGCGCGTTCGAGCGACAGGCCCAAACGTTGTTCATGGGGCATGAAGTCCAACAACTCCGCCACGCCCCCGCCCAGCCGGTGGGTCTGCAACGCCACCAGGGCGCTGCCCGCCTCCAGCCGCCTACCGGTATGCAAGGAGCCATATCGGTCGATATAGCGTCCCCATGCCAGGGCTTCGTGGTAGGTCATGCGTTCCTTGGCTTCGGCAATCGTCCGGCCGCCGACTCCGTTCAGCACCAACTCGTGCCAGAACTCATCGGCGGCCGTCAGTTTTTTGCCGCACCACCGGTGCCGTTGACCTCATTGACCGCATTGAGGATCAAAAACCCCAGGGTCGGCTCCAGGCCGTAGGCATCCTCGTAGCTCAGGGCCTCGCCGCCATCGGTGCCCAGTGCCACCGAAGCGGCGATGTAGCGGGCGTTGCGGCTCTGCTCGTTGTCGCTATCGGCGAACAGTCGCTCGATGACCCCGAAGGACTGCCGGCGGATGTGCAAGGTGAAGGTGTCGGTCACCTCCTTGCCGGTCTTGCTGTCCAGGTGAGTCCAGCTCACCTGCTTCTTCACGGGCAGGGCATCGACGATGCCGCCCTTGGCTTTGAGTTGCTTGAGGTTCATGGCGATGCTCAGGCCTTCTTGATCCAGGTGGAGCCACCGGTACGCTGGATGGTCACGGTGGTGGTGACCACGGCGTTGAGGGCGAAGTTGAACGGGAAGTCCGAGACATAGCCGTCGAAGGCGAACCAGGTGCGGGTGGTCGGCAGCTCGAAGTTGTCACCCTTGGCGTTGACGGTCGGCGCGACGCCCTTGCCGTCGGACCAGCCCACGACCCACTTGATGCTGGTCTCGCCATTGGCTTCGGACAACTGGTGCAGGCGCACATGGCTGGCGTTGGCCGGGTCGGCGTTGAGCCCCAGGCTGGCAGTGCCAGGGGTACGCAGGCCTTTCTTGTAGCTGCGCTCCTGGGCGTCGAGGGTGGTGTCCTCGATCTGCTCGGCAGGCGCGCCGCCGGGCTCGAAGGAAGTGACGTGCTCGACTTCCAGCACGGTGTAGGGGCCGCTGCCGCTCACAGGCGGGACCAGGGCGAAGATTTGCGTACCTTGGGTAAGAATCGACATCGGGTGTTCTCCACAAAACAATGAAAAACCCGCTGGTGGCGGGTCGAGGGTGTGTTGCTCGGGTGCGGACCAAAGGCGCCGGGGCCAGGGCTCAGGGAGTTGGCGAGCCGTCCAGGTAGGGTGGCGCGTTGGGGTCCGGTTCACGGCTCTTGATCAGGTCCACCAGGGCCTGGTTGCTCTGCGCCAGCAGGCGGATCGCGCCGTTCAAGGCGGACTGGCCATCGGCCTGGGCCTGGAGGGCGGCGATCAGGCGATTGATGGCCGCCAGTTCTTCGTCATTCATGGCTGGGTGCTCCGTATCCATCGAAGGTGATTGGGCAAGCGCGGGACAGCGTCATTCGCGTCCGCTGGGCAGCAACGCCGGGGCCTTGGCCAGGCCGGCCTGCAGTGCGCTCCAGAAACTTGCGTCTTCGTAGCCCATGGCCCAGACGCTGGTGCCGCCCAGGCCCAGGCGCCCGACCAGGGCGGCCTTGCTGCGAATGCTCTGGGCGTCGTCATACCAGAGCACCGGCTGCGCTCGCTCCGCAGTCCACTCGACGCCATCGGCGAAGCTGTTGACCGGGCCCCAGGTGGCGTAAGGAGTGGCCGAGGGGGCGTCCAGGTGGGTGACGGCGTTGTGCTCGGCGATGATTTCCTCATAGGCCGACCAGTGCACCCGATTGCCGATGCTGTAGTCCTGGCCGTAGGCCGCCAGCCCGGACAGCAGCTTGCCGGCCGGTACCCGCGTCACTGCGTAGGCCAGCAGCGCTTGCTGCCAGTCAAGGCCCGAGCCCGGGCCCGGCCAGACTTCACCGTGGAAGCCGCCGCTGCTCCAGCCCGGGCCGACCTGGTCGTAGGTCATCAGCTGGAAGTAATCCACCGCTGCTGCCAGGGCCCGGTAGTCGTAGCCTTGCAGGTATTCGGGCTGCTGGTCGTCGAGCTTGGGCGGCACGCTGATGATCAGCTTGCGCCCTTGCGCATGCAGGGCCTGGCCCAGGGCTTTGACATAGGCGGAAAACGCCTTGGCGTTGCGCGGTTCAACCTGTTCGAAGTCCAGGTTGATACCGGCGAACCCGTTATCCCGGGCCAGCGTCACCAACTGCTTGATGGTGCTGGCACTCAAGGCCTTGTTGTTGACGATGGAGTGGGAAATGGCCGGGTCGAAAGCCGCGATGTCCTGGTTGTAGTCCGATACCGTCGGGTACAGCGGCAAGGACTTGGACTTGGCGAACGCGATGATCTGCCGGGTGGTGTCGTTCATGCCCTCCTGGTGCAACTGGCCGGTGACCGTCAGGCCGTAGGTGCTGCCCAGGCCCACGGCCGAGAGGTTGCGATGAAAAGCCTTGAGGTTGCTGTAGGAGGTCTCGACCTGGCCGTCGGTGTAGGCCAGGACCAAGGGCGCGGCCTGGGCCGCACTGGCCAGTGCCAGGGCGCAGCCGCCAAGCAGGCCACGCAAGAACCGCCGGACGCCCCGCGTCGAGGCCGGCTGGATGATGTTGGAATTCATGAAATCTCCTGCGGGTGAACCGCATCGGGAAAAAAACCGGACGTCCGCAAAGGGTCCGTCCAAAGGCTCGCAGCGGACGCCGCCGACCTAGAGTTGCAGCACCTTCAGCGGCTTGGCCTTGGGTTTCGGCTTGCCCTTGGCCCGGGCCTTGCCCTGCTTGCCAGCGTTGCACTGCACCGTGGTGCTCCAGCCCGACGGGCTGAAGACCTGCTCCACCGAATCCACCAGGTACTCGCCATCCAGCCCGGCCTTGAAACCCTGGACGTCGATCAAGCGTTCGGCGAACAGGTCGATGCGTCCGGGCAGATCCAGGCGCAGGGCCGCGGTGCTGCGGTTGAACGCCGCCAGGCGCGCCTTGGCGGCCTGCTCTGCCGCGGATTTGTTCGGGTAGATATGCCGGTCGGTGTGCACCGCGGGCACCCCGGCCGGGGCACTGTCGTTACCCAGTTCGATCACCTGCAGCTTGCCGCTCTTCTTGTCCTGGTGACGGGTCTGCACCGCCTTGTGGCTGCTGGTGTCGCCCAGGCGAAACTGATAGCGGCTCACCTCGTGGCGGTGGATGGTGACCTTGCCCAGGGCCTTGCCGCTGGCGCTCTGTCCCGCCTGGCGCGGCAGCACCAGCAACTTGCCTTCGGCGACCTTGGCAGTGCAGTCGTACTGCCGGGCCAGGCGGGTGATGAAGTTGAAATCGGACTCGTTGAGCTGGTCGACCCGCAGGACCTTGATCGCTACCGGGCACACCGGGGTCCAGCCGTTACGGGCCGCCAGGTCGCGGACCACCTGTTGCAGCGGTACATCTTCCCAGCTGCCGCTGCGGGTGGTCTTGCCACTGCCGCGCATGTCGCTGGCCTTGCCGCGGATCTCCAGGGTGTCCGGTGGTCCGCAGACCACCACCTCATCCACGGTGTAGCGCCCGAGGCGGGTCAGCCCCTGGCCGGCATACCCCATGAATACCTCGATGCTGGCGCCACGGCGGGGCAGCGCCACCGCACGATCGCGGTCGTCGATGCGCAGCTCGAATTCGTCCGACTCCATGCCGGGTTTGTCCGAGGTGCGCAGGGACAGCAACCGGTCGTTGATCTGGCTGGTAATGTCCCGGCCATAGGCAACGATACGAAACTCTGGGGTCATAAAACGCCTCGCACTGGGTGCCGATCAGTAAAGGAATTTGCAGGAGCAAGACCAGGGTTCAGTCCCATAGCTGGACCAGCGCCTGCTCCGGCGCCGGCAGGTCCGGCAAGAGGATCAGCACCCCGGCCCGCAATGGCTGGGGCTCGTCGGCCAGGCCCTGGTTGGCATCCAGCACCGCCTCGACGGTGCCGTTCAAATGCCCGTAGTAGTGCTGGCACAAGGTGTCGAGCAGATCGCCGTCAGAGGTTCTGCAAGTCGTCGCCATAGCTTACGAACTCCAGTGAGAAGGCCTGTTTGCGTGGAATGCCGCCGGCCAGCAAATGGCCCTGGTCTTCGTCGATGCTGGTCAGGCACCAGGTGCCCAGGACCTCGCCGTAGCCGGTGGTCAGGCTCAAGGGGCGCAATTGCCGGCCGATGCTGCGCAAGGCCTGCAATTGCCCCAGTCCGCCCTTGAACCCGGGGAAGATCGCACCCTTGAGGCTGATGCGTTCATCGCCCAGGCCCACCGCCTGCTGGGCACTGCTGCGGCCCAGGCGCTCCTGGCCAGTCCAGCGAAAGCTGGTCTGGCGCCGCAAATCGTCGAAGGCCGCCGTGTCCAGGTTGAAGTAATAGGGTTGGGAAGCAGCCCCCAGGGGCTGGAGGATCAGCAGGTGCGGGAACGGCTTGACCGCTTCGGCGGTGGGCGTTTCCTTGGCGGCGAACAAGCTGCTGGGAAAGATCGTGCCCAGGGCCGGGCTGATCTGCCCGCCAATACGGTTGATCGCCGCCCCGACCTTGGCCGTCTGCTCTTGCAAGGCGCCGAGGCGCTGTTGCACCTGCCCGGCTACCGTGACGGCCTGGTTGTACTGGGCCGCCACCTCGCCGACCCGGCTTTGCGCGGCATCGATACCGCGCAGGATGCGGCGCAGCCGGGTGCCGACTTGCGGCCCCACCACGGGCAGGTTCTCCATTTCCAGGGCGGCGCCGGTGATAAAGCCTATGGCCCCGTTCATGGGTCCCAGCATCTCGTCCGCGCTGCGCCGCCCCGCCTCCGCTGCCGCCACCAGGGATTGCAGCCCCGATTGCAGCTGTTCCATGTAGGCCATGGCGTCTCCTTAAACGTGAGGTGCATCGGACAGCTGGCGAGCCGAGGCCTGGCGGCTGTACTCGTCGAACTGCCAACGCAGGTAGGGCTCCAGTTCCCGGGCCAGTTGCGCCGGGTCCTTGACATCGCCCTGGACGGTGACCGATATCGCCGGCGCAAAGCTGAACTGCTGCTCGATCGCCGGCGCCAAGGGGGCCTTGAAGGGTTCGGCCAGGGTGCTCGACGTGCCGGGAGCCGGCGGCATGGAACGCACCACCTGGCCCATCAGCGGCGGGGTCTGCCCGCTCTTGAAGGAGTTGGCGATATCGTCCATGACCGGCGGGATGTTCTTGCCGGCGTCACGCATCATCAGCGGGCCGGCGGCGGGCATCGACTTGAGCGAGTCATCGCCGCCGAACAGTTTCTTGCCCAGAAAGCCGCCGGCTTCGGTTCCAGCCCAGGCCGCCAGGATTCCCACTCCAGCCCCAACGATGCCGCCAACGACCGTCCCGAGTACCGGCACCGCGGAGCCAACCATGGCACCGGTCATGGCGGAGGCGGCAACACCGGCCACAGCACCTGCCGCTGCACCCAGCACGCCACCGGCCAGGCCTCCGGCAGCCTTGCCATAACCTTCGGCTTTCTCGTCCCGGGTCTTGGCATTCTGGTAGGTGTCTGCTGCCTGAAAGACCGCGCCGGCCACGGACAGGACGCTGCCGCCCTTGATCAGCGGCTTGATCACATTGCCGCCATTTTTAACCGCCGAGATTCCTGCTTCCAAGACCAGGGCGCCCTTGCCTGCCCTGCCCGCGTTACCTGAACCAAAGAGCTCCTTCAACTTCTGGGCGGTCTTGTTGGCCAAGCCACCCTTGGCTTTTCCACCTCGCCCTCCTCTGCGTCCCTTGCCGCCTTTCTTGTCCCGGCTGATGTCGCTGTCGTAGTCACCGCCACCCAGGGCTCCCGGGTTGGTGACCAGCACCTTCTGGATGAAGTCCGGATTGCCCATCATCGAGCCCCGGGCCACGTTGAACAGGCCCTTGCCGAGGGTGTAGGCCGCTTGCAACTTCTTCAGCGCCAGCAGACTGCCGGCCAGCACCGTCACCCCCAGTACCGCCGGAGCGGCCTGGTGGGTCAGCTCGGTCATGCCATTCGCCAACCAGGTGATGCTCTGGCCCAAGCGGTCCGTGGCCGGGGTCAGGGCCTGGCCGAACGCCTGCTGCAGGTTGTCGACCGCGCCATCGGCTTCCTTCCAGATCTGCGCCGACGTCCCCCGGCGCTCGGCCTGGTTCTTGTCCAGCACGCCGGAGGCCGTCAGCGAGTCCTGCTTGAGCTTCTGGTACCCATCCTGGCCCTGGGCGTAGGCCTGCAACGCCGCATCGACCTGCATGTTGACGAACAGGTTGTCGCCGCGCAGCGACTGCGCCAGGGCGGCCAGCATCGCCTGGGCCTTCTGCGGGTCGGTTTGCTGGCTGATCTGCGCCTGGGCCGCGGTCATCTGCGCGGCCTTGGCCGGGTCGGTGACCTGGATGTACTTCATGGCCAGGGCGAAGCTCGCCTCCAGGGTCGACATGCCTTTTTCCAGGCCGGTCTGCAGCGATCCCTCATAGTCGATGCCAGCCTTGGCATAAGCCGCGGCAGTGGCCGGTGAGCGAATCTCGCCCATCCAGTTCTTCAGGTTGCCGGCCGCCTGATCGGCGCCGTTGGCCGTCGACATCTGCAATTGCAGCATCGACCCCACCTGGCTCACCGCATCCATGCCGGTGAGCTTCATGTCCTTGGCACCTTTGAGCAGGTCGGGCAGCAAGCGGGCCATGTCGGCCGCTTCGAAGTTGCCCGCCTGGCCTTGCAGGGCCATGGCCTCCAGGGCCCGCTCCAGGGTCTTGGGATCGGTGATCCCGGCCTGCGTCTCCAGGGCCCGGATCAGGGTCGCGGTGTCGCCGACGCCGGCCCCCTGGCCAACCACGAACTTGGCCGCCAGCCCGGCATACTGCTGGGCCTTGTCCAACGACGTGCCATTGGTGGTCATCCCGGCGATGAGGCTGGCGACCTCGCCGCGACCCAGCCCGGAATCCCGGGAAACCTGGAGGACATTGCGTGCCAGCTGCGCCTCTTGCGGGGTATTGGCGATATTGCCCTTGATGGCGATGTCGCGGATCGTCGCCTGGTAGTCGGCGTTGATCTTGACCGGCACCGCCAGCACCCCAACGGCTTTCTTCGCCAGCTCGTAGCTGGACTTGAGGTCCGTCCTGCCCTGCTCGATCTGCCGCTGGCCCGTGGCCCTGAGCTCAAGGCCCCGGGCCGCACGGCCCAGGGCCTGGTACTCCTGGTTCAGCTTGCGGACCTGGATGCCCTGCTTGCGTAATCCGTCCAGGCTGCTGTCCAGCTTGGCCTGCAAGTCACCGACCCAGAGCGCGCCTTGTTTGCGGGCCTGGTTCAGCTCCCGGCGCAGGCGCTGGGTTTCACCGATGGCCGTCGCCAGCCCCCGGGCCTTGCTGGCCTGCTCGTCAAGCGCCTTGATCCGGTCTTCCACTGTCTTGGTGGCAGCATCCCAGGTCGCGTCCAGGGCGCCGCCGATCTTTATCACTGTCGATACCAGCGTGTTGTTCGCCATTTGCCGCCCCCGTGGTGACAGGCTCAATCCGTGAGCCACCAGACCATGTCGCAATAGCGCATGGTCATGATTTCCTCAGCGCAAAAATGCAGCTCGCGAGCGAGCCGCTTCGCCGCCACCTTCATCACTGCCGGGTCAAAGCTCGTCGTCTTGCACCAGGCGAAAATAACCGGCCTGCAGGCGTTGGTAGTCCTTGAGGGTCAGGCCCTCCAGGTCCTTGCTGCCGACCTCGGCCAGGCTGGCGAACAGCATCAGCTCGCGCTGTTCGTCATCGCCAGCCGCCGCGCTGTTGGCAGCGCGGATATCACGCACGGTGGGCGCGCGCAGAGTGAGCTTGTCGCACTGCACGCCGTTCATCGACACCGCCTTGCTGAGGCTGATCACCACGTTCTCGGGGCTCAACACCATCCAGGACGGCGTGCCATTGATTGCGTCAGACATCGAGGAAGTTCCTTACAGGCCCAGGGCCGAACGTTGGGCGGCGAGCTGGTCGACACCGTTGATCACGCGTTTCATGCCCAGGGCATCGATCTCGTAGATCAGGCGCCCGTCGACTTCCAGCTTGTAGTAGCTCACGGCGACGTTGTGCTTGATCTCGGCCTTGTCGCCGGACTTCCAGTCACCCATGTCGACTTCCTTGAGCAGGCCGCGCAGGGTCACGATCACCGGGGTGGTCTTGCCCTTGAGGCCCTTGAAGGCGCCACGGAACACGCCATTGAAGGCGCTGCTGTCGGTCAGGCCGAACAGCTTGAGGGATTCGCGGCGTACACCGGTGGTGGTGAAGCCGGCCTCTTGTTTCTCCATGCCCATGTCCAGCTCGATGGGCAGGTCCATGCCGCCGACCCGGTGTTCCTCGGTCTTGAGGGTGAGCTTGGGCAGGGTCAGGCTCGGCACGTCGCCTTGAAAGCTGATGCCATCGACGAACAGGTTCATGTTCGCCAGGGTTTCGGGAATCATTGCCATT
>NZ_NEIQ01000021.1:0-115775 GCF_002112765.1 Pseudomonas sp. B6(2017)
CCACTGTCCGGACGGGACGGCCGGTGATGGCGCTGCCGTTGTCTTGAGTGGCGGGGCCATGGTCCGCACATCGGGGTATTCCACCAGGACCCCGGCGTCACGGTTGACCGCATCGCCGGGCCGATAGCCCTCCAGTACCTCGCGCACCTGCGCGCCATGGCTTTCGTGAAAACACAGCATGGGTTCGAGCAAGCGCCCGGAAACCTCGTCCCTGCGGCGGATGTAGTCCTTGAGCGACAAGGCGTCGGCTCGGCGGGCATCATAGTGATGACAGCGCGTCACCCCGACCACGCTGCGCACTGCGTCGAGGCTGGCCAGGTACACCAGCGTGAAATCGATCAGCTCATCGGCCAGCCCCTCGCCCTGGTGTTCCGGGTGCACGCAAATACCCAGCAGCTGCGCGACGGGGCCGGCCGGATCATGCAAGGCCTCGACCTGGAAGCAATCGCTGTGGCGTAGCTGGTCGACCGCCGCCAAGCGCTGGGAATAGATCGCCGCCACTAGCTGCCCCTGGTACTCGAGCACCAGCTGGCCCTGGGGGTAGAGCGCCAACCGACGCTGCAACACCGCTTCGGTAGCGCCCAGTCCGCTGGGCCAGCAGGCCAGCTCCAGTTCCCGCAGCCGTGGCAAGTCCCTGGGTAGTGGGTGGCGGATGCGGTAACGCCGTGGCAACAGCCGATTCAGGCTGGCCTGGGTGAACGGCTCGCCACGGGGCAAGCCCTGGGCCACGGCCCGATCCGGAAACAAGCCGGCTTGCGCCGCGGCCATCAGGAACACCGGCGCCTCGAACAGCTGGTGCCCGGCAAAACCATGGCTGGCGTCCAGATGCACCGCCCCGCTGCGCCGGGCATGCTGCCGGGCGCTGTCAGGGTGCAGGCAATGGGCGGCCAGCAGTATCAGGCCGTGGTGTGTGGTGAGTTCCTGCCAGCGGGCCAGGTGTTCGACCAGGCCCTGCAAGGCTGCCGCCGGCTCGATGCACGCTCCATGTCGATCCACATGAACGCTGCTTGGGCGTGCGTGGCGCTGGTCGTCGATGCCCTGGGTCGAGCCTGGCGGCTGCCAGGCCCGCCGATGTTCCTGGAAGGCATGGATATAGAGGATGTTCTCCGGGTCGCGGATACCGTTGGCGCCCAGGCTGGCGAGCAATCCCTGGGGATCGCCGATGTCACCGGTCAATAGCAGGTGCGGCAGGCCTTCCAGGGTTTGTTGCCCCCGGGCCTGCTGGGTGCTGTTGGCCGTGACGCCGATCAGCAGCAGCGGGTAGCGCTCGAGCTGCTGGCCACGCCGACTGTGATTGGCGATAGCCAGGTACAGGCGACGCAGCAACGCCCCATCGGAGCAGCCCACCTCGACGAGATAACCTGGTTGTTGCTCGAGCGGCTGTTGGTCGAATCGAGCGACCACGGCAGCCTCGAACGCAGCGAGATACTCGGCCGGCCAAGAACCTGCATCTTCCTCCCTGGGTTCCTGGATCGAGCTGGCATCGCCGAACAGCAATGCCTGCAATCGGTCCGGCAGCGGTTGCCAGGCCAGGCTCGCGCGCAACTGCGCGGTGCCCTCCAGCAGTGTACGGCCGGCATCGTTCAGGCAAAAACCGTGGCCTTGCCAATATCCCCAGGTACGTTGCTCGAAGTATCGGCGCAGCGCCTCCAGCACCGCACTGGACAGTCCTGTGGCCGGCCCTCTGGTGCTAGCCTCCTGCTCTTGCAGGACCTGCGCGCCACCGGCCTGTTCCAGCGCTATCACTAACGGTGCCAGCAGTGCCCCGTCCAGGCAGGTCGCCATCGGCTCGGGAGCATTTTCCCAGCCACCAGCGGAACGCTCGAGCCAGGAGCGCAGTTCGTGGCCGGCGGGCTCGCCCAGCAACTGCGGCAGCGACAGGCGAGTCAGTGCGCCGGCGCCGGCCGGGATGCGAATGCTCATTCCTGGCGTCAGCCCGTAGTGATCGTTGGCCAGCTGCACCAGGCATCCCAGCTCCAGCAACAGACGCAAGGCCACCCGCAACTGGCCCTCGTTGGCGGCGCAGGCCCGGGCCAGGCTGCGGGCGCTGATGCCGTCGGGCGTGCTTTCCAGGGCGCGCAGCACGCCATGTTGGCCAAGGGCCTCGAGCACCGGCAGCGCTAGCCAACCATCGGCGAGGCGATTGAGTAGATCGGTCACGACATACCTCCAGCGGTATCCGCAGCAGCTAGTGGCCAGCGTCTTGGCGGCATGGGGTTCATGCAGGGATGTGGGGGTATTGGCCCCGGTACAGGCCAGGTCTTGAGGTGTGCTCAGGACCTGGAATGCTCGACGTGCGAACGCATGGCACTTCCCGGATGGATCATTCGCCGGTCCGGTCCACCAGGTGGCGGGCCTCGAAGACGGTCATGCCGAGCATGCGAAAGTACGCACGCCAGAACTCCACCGCTTCCTGCGCTGCACTCACGTCCTGCACGCATTCGATTTCGAAGACATCGCCGCTGGCCAGTTGTGTCCGGGCAGGCCAGCGGGCCAGCGCGGGGTCGCTGGAGCAACGGATGAAATCCAGGAGTCGGGGCTCGCATGCGCCGGGGTCGTCGACGGCGTAGTCGACGAACAAGCGGCTGTCGGGTTCATGGCAGACGCCAAAGATGTGATACGCACCGTCCCTTGTAGAGTTCATGTCTTGTCCTCCTGACAAGAATCGCCTTCCCCGCACGCAAAGCGGTCTCGGTTACAGCGTCGCTGGCCGGCGCCTGGCTCGAGCGGTGCGGCCTGTGTACGGGCTGGCACCAGAAGTAGAAAAAAGCCTAGTCAGCTCATTGGATCGCGCCATTTGCGAGTGGCGAAATCCGACGAATAAACATCCCCAAACCTGCGCCTGCGCTCGGCACCTGGGCTCGAATGTCCGGCTGGCCCCATATGATTGCGCCCCGGATTTCCGGGCCTTGGCTGGCCGCTGCGGCAGCGGGCAGCGAGTTGACAGCGCGCTGGATTTCACCGCTGGATAAACGCTTGACCTTAAAGATGACTTTAAAGTTAAGGTTTGCCGTGGCCGCAGAACCACCGCCTTTCGATTCACCAATCGACCTCGCCCAAGCCCCATGGCCGGCAGGCGCACGTGGATTCGCTAAGCTCAATGGGCCAGGTCTGCCGAACAGCAGATCGAGGTTGGCCCGCAGGCTCCACGCGGCGACTACGCAACGTCTGCAACGACTCAAGGACACAGCATGCAAACCATATTGGGAGCCAGTGGGCAGATCGCCATAGAGCTGGCGCGAGAACTGTCCAGCAGCCATACCGATGCGCTGCGGCTGGTCAGCCGCAACCCGGCCAAGGTCAATACGTCCGACACCTTGCTACCGGCCGACCTGCTGGATGCCGACCAGGCCGCCAAGGCCATCGAGGGCAGCAGCATCGTGTATTTCACCGCCGGCCTGCCGCCGGACACTCGCCTGTGGGAGCAGCAATTCCCGCTGATGCTGAAAAACGCTCTCGAAGCGACGCGCGCGGCCAACGCCAAGTTCGTCTATTTCGACAACACCTACATGTACCCGCAAGACGATCGGCTGCTCACCGAAGACGCGCCCTTCCAGCCCGTCGGTCGCAAGGGCCAGGTCCGAGCCGCCATGGCCTCCATGGTGCTGCAGGAGATGGCCCGCGGCGACATTCCGGTGCTGATCGGCCGGGCGCCGGAATTCTATGGCCCAGGCAAGACCCAGAGCATCACCAACAGCCTGGTCCTGGATAACCTCAAGGCTGGCAAGACGCCGCGAGTGCCAGTGCGCGACGACACCAAGCGCACGCTGATCTGGACCCCCGATGCCAGTCGCGCCCTGGGATTGCTCGGCAATACCGCGGATGCCTATGGGCAGACCTGGCACCTGCCCTGCGACGATCAACGCCTGACCTACAAGGAACTGGTCGGCCTGGCTGCACAGGTGCAGGGCAAGGCGCCCTCCTACAAGGTTCTGGGCAAGTGGACCCTGCTGGCCGCCGGCCTGGTTTCCAGCCAGGTCCGTGAGCTGCGCGAACTGCTGCCGCGCTACGAATACGACAACCTGTTCGATTCATCGAAATTCAAGCAGCGCTTCCCCGAGTTCCAGGTCACTACCTACCGCCAGGGGCTGGAGCAGGTACTGGGCCGACACAGCGCCCGCTAGCCGTACCTGCCAGTGGGCGGCGGCTCCAGGTTCGCCAGCTCGGCCCAGCTCTTCACGCGAAGATTACGGTAGCCAAAGCAGCTCGCACCGCCAACAGCCTACCGGGAGCTCAACCTGGCTCGTACCAGGCCTGGTCATCGCCAGCCAGGCGCTCCAGCAGGCGACAGTAGTCGGCGAACATCGCCGTCACCCGTGCAGGATCCAGGCGCCCGGGCGCCAGGTCCCAATGGATCAGCAAGCCTTGCGGCAACTCGCTGCTAAGGTTGTCCAGCGCCACCCCATGGGTGCGGCTGGCACTCTTCACCAGGGTCGCCCCTTCGGGGAGTCCGAGGGGACCTTGCGGATCCAGCCGGGTAAACACCACCGGGAACTCAAGCTTGCGCGCCGACTGGCGATTCGTCGCCATCTTGCGCAGGGCCTGCAAGCCACTGACGCAGGCATGCCGGCGATCCTCGGCGAAGATCCGCTCGCAACGCCGGGCCTCCTCAAGCAGCGTCGCCGGGCGATCGTGAAAGTCGATCCAGCTCAATGTGGTGAAGTCACCCACCAGGGCGTCCACCTGCGGGTGCGCCGCCGGTCTCTGCCAGCCCGGGGCCACCAGGGTGAATGGCGCTGGCCAACCGTGCCTGGCGATGCTTCGGGCATAGACGGCGATCAACAAGGCATCGGCCGAGATCCCTGCCCGGTGGATACGCGTGCGCAGGGCTGGCCAGCAGGCCAGGCAGTGCTCGTATTCCAGGTACGCGATACTGCCGGCGCCGCCATCGTCGAGCTGCGGCCCGCATGGCAGGTGGCGGAACTTCTCTTGCCAGTAGGCCAAGGCCGGTCCTGCCGCCGGCGTGCGCTTGTAGCCTTCGAGCGCCGCGACGTACCCGGCAAAATCGATGTTCAGCGGCGCCAGAGGCTGGCCGTGGTAGAGCTGGAGCAACTGGCGCAGCAGCAGGTTACGGCTGGGCAGGTCGATAAGCAGCAAGTCCACCGCCAGGTGCACCCCCTGGCAACCACCGTCCAGGGGGCTCACCCGCAGCCAGGCATGGGGCCAGTCGCCCAGCGCAGTCACTTCTCCCAGCAGCCGTTCGGCGATGCGTCGAGCGTCGCCCCCCGGGCCGTGCGGCTCCAGCTCCAGTTGCGCCGAAGGGGCCGGCTCCATCACCTGCTGGGTGCCATTGGCCAGGACGCGCGTACGCAGCATCGGATGGTGGGCCACCAGTTGCTGCCAGGCACGGCCCAGTCGCGCAACGTCAAGGTCGTCGATCGCCAGAGCGCAATACAGCTGCGCGTTGCCCTGGCCCGGATGCAAGGTGCGATTGAAGGCATAGGCCTGCTGCTGATCGGTCAAGGCGAAGGGGCGCCCGGACGCTGCGACTGGAAGCACTTGAAAAGGCGCGACGACAACCAGTTCGCTCACCGGCAATGCCTTCCACCCGGCATCGGTATCGGCCACGCGGGCCAGCAATTGGCAGTAATCCTCGAACAACTTCTCGAGCATTCCTTCGGGGTAGCAATCGATGGCCACATCCCAGCTGAACTCCAGCACCCCGGCACGCTCGCGCAACTGGTGATCGAGGTTGATCTGCGGGGTCTGGGTCACGCAGTAGTGCTGGGCGTCGGCAAACCCCGGGGCTCCATCGATCGCCGGATTGTTGAGCATCGAGGTGAAGACCACCTCCGCTCCGCTGAATCGCGGCCCCTGGCCCTCGGTACGCCGAGCCTCGCGCAGCGCGGCAACGCTGCCCACACAGCCATGGTCGAGGTCCTCCAGCAACTGGCGCTGCGCTTGTTGCAGCCATTGCGCCAGGTCCTGTCCTTGCGCCGCAGCAAAGGAAAACAGCTGGGTCGAGATCAGTGGCCCCACCAGGCTATCGATATCCGGATGCAGGGGGAGCCGGCCGTAGCAGGTGCATATCAGGGAAAAGCCCTGTCCGGCATTGGCTTGCTGCAGGACCAGGCCGAACAGACCAAGCAGCAACGCGCTGCCGGAAACCTGCAGGGCCGCGCCCTGCTCCTTCAAGCGCCGCCAGCGTTCGCGGTCCAGGGTTCGGACCAGGCGACGGCGATGACGACCGGCAGGCCCCGGCGCCTTGGGCAGGTACAGACCCGCCGGCAGTTGGGCCAGCTTGTCAACCCAGTACCGCAGGTCCCGCTGGTAGCGCGGCGATGCCTTGAAGGCGTCCAGGGCCAATTGATAATCACGGAACCTCAGATCCTGCCCAGGCAGGACGGCCGCAGGCTCCCGGTAGACCTGCAGCCATTGCTGCAAGAGCACTTCGAGCGAGGTGGCATCGACGATCAACTCGTCGATGCTCAGGTGGACCCGGCTGGTCCCCTGGTCCAGCAGCGATACCGCGATAGTGAACAAACGCTCCTGACCCACCTGGTAGAGCTGGTGCGACATCGATGCGCGCAAGGCCATCAGCGAGCGTTCGCGCTCGGCGCTGGCACTGCGGCGCAAGTCGCGGACCCTGAAGCGATATGGCAGTGCCGGACCGGCCTGCTGGCGGCCATCGTCCAGCATTTTCAAACGCAGCGCGTCATGCTGCGCCAGGAGTCGGTTCCACGCCTGCTCCAGGCGGTAGACGTCCAGTTCCGGCCAGTCGAACTCCAGGTAGATATGGCAACCGACCCGCTCGGTCTCGGCCAGGAGCATGCGCCCCGACAAGAACGATTGCTGGATATCGTTGAGGGCAAACGGCTGGCAGGCGGCTTCGGGCTCGGCTTGCAACACTGGCAGCAGTCCTTGCTCGCCATCGTGGTCCAGCGTCGCCAGGTAAGCCTCGACCTCGCCAAGGCTCAGGTACGGGCTGAGCTGGGCCAGGGGGACCGCTACCTGCAACCGCTGTTCGAGCCTGGCCTTGAGGCCCACCGCCCCCAGCGAGTCGAGCCCCAGGCTGGCCAGGCTGCGCGCCTCGCACCCGGCCAGCGCCTGCGGGTCGCAACCCAGCACCTGGGTGAGGATCTGGCGCAGGTCCCGGCCCGGCTGCGGACAAGGGGCCGCGGGGCGCGTGGTCGCCGCCAGGCGCGGCGGCAGCCAATGGCGCTGCCGGGCGAAGGCATAGCCGGGCAGACCGACGCGCCGCGGCGGCTGTGGGCGCTGCAGTTGCTGCCAAGGCACGCTGCGCCCTTGCAACCAGGCAGCGGCCAGGGCGCCGAGGTCCGCTGTCGCCAGGGCCTGGTCGAGCGAGCCGTGGTTGCCTGGCGGCACCTCCTCGACCCACACCGGAGAATCGCCCAGGCCCCGGGCCAGTGCGTCGAGCTGATGCCGCAAGACGCTGATGCTTTGCACCTGGCTGGCCCAGCGGCAAGCCATCGCGGTGCGCCCCACTTGCAAGGTATAGGCGATGTCGGCCAGGTCCAGCTCCGGCTGGCGCTCGATGGCCTCCCCAAGCAAGGCGGCCTGTTCCCTGAGGCGTTGCCCATCCTGCGCCGACAGCAGGATCAATTGCGGGCCATGAGCCAGGCCAGGGGGGCGCGGCTGGACGTCAGGCTCCTCCACCACCAAGTGGGCGTTGACTCCGCCGAAACCGTAGCTGTTGATGCTTGCCCGACGAGGCAGCTCCTGCCCACGAGCATCGCGCATGGCCGGCCATGGCCGATTCTGTGCACTGAGCGACAACAGTTGCGGATCGAGGCTGATCGCCGGGTTGGGTTGGCCATAGCCCGGAATTCCCGGTAACCGCCGCTGGCGCAACGCATCGATCACCTTGAACAGTGCCGCCATGCCCGAAGCCAGCTCGCAGTGCCCGATCAACGGCTTCAAACTGCTCAGGTGCCAGGGCGCGACGACCGCTTGTCCGTCTCCCAGCTCTCGGTAGGCCGCCTGTAGCGCGTCGATCTCAATCGCATCGCCCAATGCCGAACCGGTGCCATGGGCTTCTACGTAGCCAAGGGTCTGGGGCTTGACCCCGGCGCGACGATAGGCAGCGACCATCGCCGCTTGCATGCCGTCATGATCCGGTGCGGTCAGGGACATCCCGTGGCCACCATGGCTCACGCCGCTGCCCTTGATCTTCAGGTGAATCCGATCACCGTCGCGCAGCGCGTCGGCCAGTGGCTTGAGCAGCAGCACGCCGACCCCCTCGGCGCGCACGTAACCATCGGCCCCAGCCTGGAACGAGCGGGTCTGCGCCTGTTCGCTGAGCAGGCCCATTTGCCGGTAGCCCGTGGTTTCATCCGCGGACAACAACAGGTTCACCGCGCCCACCAGCGCCTGCCGGCACTCGCCGCTGCGCATTGCCTGCATGGCCCGGTGCACGGCTACCAGCGCCGACGAGCAAGCGGTATTGCAGTATTCGCTGGGGCCACGCAGGTCGAGGAACCAGGAAATCCGGTTGGCGTACATGCACGGCGCAGAAGACGTCAGCAGGTACGGGCTGCTACAGGGCACCTCGACGACTTCAGGGTATTGGCTCGGGGCGGCGGTTATGAACACCCCTGTCGGCTGCCGGGCAAAATCCGCGGCACTGATCGCCGCATCGTCCAGGGCCAGCCAGGCATGCTGCAGCAGCAGACGCTGCTGCGGATCCATCAGCGCGGCTTCCGCCGCCGAGAGCGAGAAGAACCCGGGGTCGAAATATTCGATACCGTCGATGTAGCCGGCCACAGGCCCGGCCATGCCGCGTTCGGGCGGTACTTCGCGAAGCTGGCTGGTGCCGTTGTGAATGGCGGCGTAAAAACCTTCCAGTCCGCCACCGGGAAAGGAACCGCTGATGCCCACCACGGCAAAATCGTCCCCTGGAGTGGCGGACAGCGCTGGCGGTTGGGACGCCGGGGCGAGGTAGGCCGCCTGCGCTTCGGCCCCGGGCGATGCGGGGCCGCCCAGGCGCTCCTGCACGGCGTCGAGAATTTTCCCGAGGTTGTTGTAGCGAAAGAAAAAGCTCGGCTCCAGGACCAGGCCGAAGGCCCTGCCCAGCGCTTCGCCGAATCCTGGCAGGTCCGCCGAATCCAGCCCCAGCTCCATCAGGCTGTGCTGCGCCGATACGGGTCGCTCCGGTGCCTGCCCCAGGCAACGGTTGAGCGCCTGGCGCACGGCGACTTCGGGCGTGATACCCGGTTGCTCGAGCCGTGGCGCCACGGGTTGCGGTTGCTGGCGTTGGCGGCCAGCCAGGTGATAGTGCACCAGGACGCCATGGCCGGCGTTGTCGGCATCGGCGGGCCGGTAGCCAGCAACCAGTTTCTCGATCCGCGCACCGTGCTGTTCATGGAAGCGCAATATCGGATCCAGCAGTCCTCCTCGCTCGTCACGTGCCTGGATATAGTCGGCCAGGGCCAGGTGCCGGTGCCGGGGATAGTCCTTGCAACGGGTCACGCCGACCACCGTGTCCACGCCGTTTTGCAGCGTGCAGTATTGCAGCATGAGTTCCAGCAACTGGTCGCCATAGCCGCTGTACTGGTGGGCCGGCAAGATATTCAGGCTCTGGATCTGCACGATCCTGCCCTTGCCGTGGAACAGCTGGTCGACGGTGGCGAAGTTGACCGTGGCCAAGTCCTCGATGCGCAAGAGGCGCTGGGAATAGATCACGCCCACCACTTGCCCGCCGAGTTCCAGGACCAATTGCCCCGCAGGATCCTGGCGCAAGCGGCGCCGCAGGATCGCTTCATCGACTCGCCCGCCTGCTGGCCAGCAAGCCTGTTCGAGCTCCAGCAAGGCGCCCATGTCCCCCGGGGCTGCATGGCGGACACGATACTCGCGGCGCTTGTAGCAACCGCTGGTGGCGCTGCAACCGAGGCCATCCTGGGGGAACTTGTGGAGCATGCCCGGCTCGGCGAACAGCCCGGCTCCGGCCAGCGCCATCAGGTAGTGCGCGGCCTCGACCGGATAGTGGCAGGCAAGGTTGCCGGCCCAGTGGTCGCCCGGGTACCAGTGGCTGTCACTGAGTACCAGCAACTGCTCGCCAGTCAGCATCGCCAGGCCTGCGGCCGAACGCTCGAGGCTGGCCAGCACCGCGGCGCCATCCACCGCCTGCCCGGCGAGGTCCAGGTAATGACGCCGTGGTACCAGGGACGGCGGGCGCGGCGTCGAGGCTTGGGGTGGCAGCAGGTTCTGCTGGCCGATACCCAGCCACAGAATCCGTGCATCACCCGGTACGCCTGCTTCTTGTAGTTGTTGGCGCGCCGCCTGCGGTTCACCGGCCAGGGCGCGATCCAGCTCCAGCCATCGCAGCGGGTGGTGTTCCAGGGCCCGCCCCCGAGCGGTATGCCGGCCTACCCAGTGCTCCAGCTGGTCCAGGGTGCCCGCGGGGGAGCGGCCCAGGCTGACGACCCAGTGCGCCTGGGCAGACACTGGTTGGGCATCGAAAAGCTGGCCCAACAGCAGCTCCAGCGTCGGTCGATCTCC
The DNA here is from genome assembly GCF_002112765.1 of Pseudomonas sp. B6(2017). Classification (NCBI taxonomy): domain Bacteria; kingdom Pseudomonadati; phylum Pseudomonadota; class Gammaproteobacteria; order Pseudomonadales; family Pseudomonadaceae; genus Pseudomonas; species Pseudomonas sp. B6(2017). Next base: position 10,459 of record NZ_NEIQ01000021.1, read on the forward strand.
CGGCCAGGCGTATTGCTCGCCTGCCTGCTGGAGCCATTGCAGCGCCTGTGCCCAGCGCTCCTCCTGGCCGAACAGGAGCTCTTCGACCATGGCGGGCAAGCTGGCGAAATAGGCCAGGAACGGTTGGCTCAATAGCTCGGCCAGCAGTGTTCGGCGCTCGGGGGCGAGCACCAGATGGCGTTCCTCCCGGCGAATCCAGCGCTGGCCCCGCAGGAAATCACTCAACCGGCGGCGGGCGTCGGGATCCATCGGCCCGGCCGCCAGGCGTCCAGGATCGACCCGGCCGCTGTCGACATCGATTCCTGCGTTGCGTTGCAACCGCTGTAGCAGCCCCAGCGCCAGCAACTGGTCCAGGCCCTGGCGGAGTACCGGGCAATGCAGGTTCCAGTCCAGCGCCGCCAGTTCCAGCCAGGGGCCTGCCGGCGATAGCTCTGCGGCTTGCGGTAGCTCTGGCGCCAGCCAGGAGAACAGCTGGCTGGCCTGGCTGGGCAGCAAGGCGATGGCCGATGCCGGGGCCTTGAAAAAATACTGATCATCGCTCGCCTGGCTCAACCAGCCACAACCTTCGAGGGCATCGAAGATCACGCGCAACGGACCGGCGTTGACCGAGGCCGCATCGGTGAATTCGGCAAAGCCGAACGTCTGGTTGATGCCCCTGGCGGAAATCAGCTGGCGGCTTTCCAGGGCCAGCACACTGGCGATGAACAACAGCTGGTCGGTCAGCGCGGCATTGGTCGTCGGTTCCATGACAAGGCGTCCTGGGCTAGGTGCGATCACGATAAGGCGGTGTTGCGCGCGGCCTTGACCAGCTTGGTCAGAACCTCGCCCGGTCCCAGCTCCTCGAACTCCAGCTCCCCCTGGCGCATCAGGTATTGCATGCTCTCGAGCCAGCGCACCGAGCCGCAGATCTGCCGGGACAGGTTGTCCACCACTTCCCCATCGCGATAAGGCGCGGCGTTGACGTTGGCGATGACCGGGGTCTGCAGCGGCCGGTAATCGAAGGTCGCCAGGTATTGACTGAAGGCGCGCATGGCACTGTCCATGTAGCGGGAATGGAAAGGCGCGCTGACCGGCAGTTCGACGAAGGTGATGCCCTGCGCCTGGAAGATCTCCCTGGCTTCGCTGAGCGCCACCACAGGACCGGCCAGCACCACTTGGGACGGTGAGTTGTAGTTGGCAATGTCCAGGGCCCCGAGGGCATGACGGTTCAACAACGCCTGGACCTCATCAGGGCTCGGGCCGATGACCGCCGCCATGCCGCCTCCGGTGGCGAGCGCCATCAGCTCGCCACGTTTTTTCACCAGTTTCAGGCCGGTCTCGAAGGAGAATGCCCCGGCGGCGAACAAGGCGCAGTATTCACCCAGGCTGTGTCCGGCCAGGAAGTCGGGCTTGCGCGGATCGGCCTGCTGCCTGGCCAGGAATGCCAGGGCGCTGACGGTATAGAGCGCCGGCTGGGTGAACCGGGTGTTGGACAGCTGGCGCTCGGGATCTTCCAGGCACAGGGTCTTGAGCGAATAACCGAGGATCTGGTCCGCTTGCGCCAGGTGGTCGGGGAACTGCTCGAACAGCTCCGCCCCCATGCCCAGGCGTTGCGAACCCTGCCCGGGAAACAGGTACACCCTCTTGGGGCCGGATGGCAATGGCGTCGACGGTCGCTGGACCAGCCGTGGTGGCGGGGACAGGACTGGCGCCTGCCGCTGGATGTCGAGCGGTGCCTGCACCGATGGTGCCGCCGCCATGTCCGGCTGGATGGCGGTCGGCAACGGCTGCAAGGCGCGGCCCAGGGTCAGGGCCTCGTCGAACTTCTCCAGGTCACGGCCGAACGGGCTCAACACCGCGATCGTCTGCGGCAAGGAGCGCTCGCGCAGGTTCTGCTTGACCAGGTTGGCCAGGGTGCCGCTGGGCCCGAGGTCGAGGTAGATCATCGACTCACCGCGCTCGGCGGCTTGCTGCTCGAGCTGTGCCAGGGTCTGGGAAAAGCGGATCGGCTGGCGAATGCTCTGCCAGTAGTGGTCGCCGTCCAGCCGCTCCAGGACCTGGCCGCTGTGGCAGGAAACCACCGGGGTCTGTGCCGGTTGCCAGGCCACCTGGCGAAACAGGGCGTCGACCTCGGGCTTGAGAAAGTCGATATGCCGCGAGTGAAAGGCCTGGTTCACCGGCAAGCGTTGGTAGACCACGTCCCGGGCATTGAGCTGGCGCTCGGCCTCGGCGATCGCACTGGCCGAGCCCGCCACCACCATGACCGAGGGGGCGTTGTAGGCGGCGATATCGCAGTGCTCGTGCAACGCCGGCAGTTCCTGGAACAGCGACGGTGGAGCCAGGATCGCCAGCATCGCGCCAGTGCCCGTTGCGCCTTGCTGCTGGTGGAACAACTGCCCCTGGCGCACCACCAGGCGCACCGCCTCGGGCAGCGCGATGATCTCGGCCAGCGCGGCGCCGGCCAGTTCCCCGAGGCTGGCGCCCAGCAGCAGGTCAGGCTTGACGCCCTGCTCGGCCAGGGTCCGGCCCAACGCGTACTCGACCATGAAGATCGCCGGGTGGCTCAGGCGGATGTCATCGAACACCTGGGAGCGTGGATGGCTGTCGTGGTAGATCGTGGCGACCACCGACTGGCCCAGTTCGGCGCGCACCAGGCTATCGAGTTCGTTCATCCAGTGCTGGAACCGCAGGTTGTTCTGATAGAGCTCGCGACCCATCTGGTAGAACTGGCAGCCCTGGCCGGGAAACATGAACACCACGCAAGACTTCTGTCCCTGGAAAAGATAAGGCATGAATTTCATCCTGAAATGAATTGCGATAATGACGGCTCGCAGTATAGGAGCCGATCCGGAACGGCTCGGGGCCGTGAGAAAAAATCCTCGGCATCTTGGCCATCACTTCTATGCTGCTGTGGCGAAGCCCTTTGCAGCTTTCTCACATGGAGGTAGAAATGACGACCCAAGAACCAGTGACCGTATCGCCGATCAGCCAGTGGTACGACATGATGACCCGGATGTTCCCCGACCAGCGCCTGACGTTCCTCAACTACGGCTACCTGGCCAGGGACAGCGACTTCGACTGGATCGATGACCGGGACCTGGAGCAGAAATGCTCGGCGAACCTGATTCGCACCCTGCTGGGGAATATCGACCTGCGCGGCAAGAAGGTCCTGGAAGTCGGCTCTGGGCGTGGCGGCAACTGCTCCTACCTGGCCCGCTACACCGGGGCGGCGTCCGTCACCGGGATGGATTTCTGCCCGGCGCATATCGAGTTGTGCAACCGGGTGCATGCCCTGCCGGGGCTGACCTTCGTCGAGGGCGACGCCATGGCCCTGCCGTTTGCCGACAAGCAGTTCGACGTCGTGATCAATATCGAGTCGTCGCACTGCTATCCCGACCTCGATGCCTTCGGCACGCAGGTGCGCCGGGTACTGAAGGACGATGGCTGGTTCCTGTACGCCGACACCATGAAGGGCGACAACCCCAGCACCTTGAACGAGCGTGACAGCATCGGCGTCGATTTCTTCGAGAACGTGCTGGAACAGCACGAAGCGATGATTCGCCATGCGCGCTTCGAGGTGCGCGATCACGCCGATATTTCCGAAGGCGTGCTCAGGGCCTTCGAAAGCGAGCAAGGTCACCTCAAGCACCTGCTCAAGAGCCTGGTGAACGAGAAGAAGCAACAAGGCACGGCGCTGCCGCCCGAGGTCTGGCACGCATTCGACACCATGTTCCACTTCTTCGATGACAGCGGCGTCAAGGCCTACAGGAACGGCCATCTGGCGTACAAGCTCTGGCGCCTGAAAAAAGCCCCCTGAAGCCCATCGACAACAGGTGCAGAGACCGCCTCGGGCCTCAGCCAATGGCACTCTCCACCGCCTCTGGGCAATACAGGGCCGCACACGACCGGGCGATCACCCGCAATACCTCCGGTTGGGTCAACAGGGTCATGTGGTTGGCCGAAGCCACATCGGTCATTTCGAAATTCGGCAGCTGGCGTTGCCATTCCTGCCAATAGTCGGCGTGATTGAAAGCGGCGAACTCCTGGCTGTCGGTGGAAAAGAACGGTTCCAGCTCGCCCATCCACAAGCCACTGGCATTGCGAAAATAACGGCAGGCCACTTCCCCGGCCCTGGGCAGCGGCAGGATGCGGTAGTGCTCGACCTGGTAGGCCTGCTGGACCCGCGTGACTTGCTCCAGCCGCTCTTGCAGGCGTTGCTCGCTGATGGCCAGGCCACGCTGGCGAGCCAGCCCGATCAGTTGCTCGCGGTAATCCGCGATCGCCAGGGCCAGGTCCACTTCGTCGCGGTGGATCAGCACCTGGGCAAAACGCTCCGGCGTCTGGCCGATGGTCATTTGCAAGGACATGTTGACGGTCTGCAACAGGCGGGTCTTGTCACTAAGGCGCGCGGTGCGCTCGCCGGTCACGTCCGGCGAGTCGAGCATCACCAGGCTGTCGACGATTTCCCCCAGTTCCTGCAACTGCCGGGTCACTTCATAAGCCAGCATGCCGCCCAGGGAATAGCCCCCCAGGTCATAGGGGCCCTGCGGCTGCACCGACTGGATGACCTGGATGTAATAGGCCGCCATGGCCTGGATACCCTGTAGCGGCGCGCGATCGGTCATCCAGCCCCTGGCCTGCAGGCCGAAGAACGGGCGTTGCACCTGCTGGGCCAGCCCCTGGTAGATCTCGCTGCCTCCCAGGGCGCCGTGGAACCAGAACACCGGACGACCGTGCTGCGCCTGGTTGAGCCGCTGCAGTTCCGGGAAACGCGCTGGCGATCCGCCGAGCAAGTCGATGATCTGCGCGGGCAGCGCCACCTCTGGCCGGTCATCCGGCGCCAGCGGCCGGTCGAGCAGTTCCAGGACATCGCCAAGGGTATTGCAGAGCTGGATATCCGCCAGCACCAATCGGGGATCGATCCGGGCCTGCACCTGCATCGCCCATTGCACCATCACGATCGAATCGGCGCCGTAGGCCGTGAGCGGCCTGGCCGGCGCCAGTTCCTCAGGCGCCATGCCCAACAGTTCCGCAAGCAGGTACAAGCCCTGCTCTGCGGCGGTACGCGGTGCTTTTCCGGATTCCAGGGGAGCGCTCGCGCCAGCGGCGGGCAGCTCATCCGTCGAACTGGGCGCGGCGCCCTGCTCCAGCCAATAGCGCTGCCTGTCGAAGGCATAGGTCGGCAGGTCGATCAGTCGCGCACCGGCCTTCGGGGCCAGTTCATGCCAGGGAACCTCGCCCCCCTGGGTCCAGAGCAATGCCAGCTGCTGCAGGTCGCCGGCACCGACCAGGCCCTGGCCGAAGGCCGCGGCCCCCGGCCCGGACAACAGACTGGCGAGCGCCGCCGGAACCGCCTCGACATCACCGAAGGCCAGCGGCAAGCCTCGGGCTTGTAACGCAACCAGGCTTTCGCCCTGGGCAAGCGCGGCCAGGATCTCGGCCAGCAGCGTGCGCAACTGGTCGATGCTGGCCACCCGCAACGCCAGGCGCAGCGGCATGGCCTCACGACCAACCTGCAGGGTATGGGCCAGGTCTTGCAGGCGCGCTGGCCGATGGCGATCCAGATGATGCGCCAACCTGGCCAGCGCCTGGTGCAGGGAGTACCGGGTGCGCGCGGACAGCGGCACGATCTGTTCTTCGTCCGGTCCTGGCGGTGCCTCGCCCGCGTTCGTGCCTGGGTACTCCTCCAGGATCAGGTGGGCATTCGAGCCGCCGGCGCCGAAGGCACTGAGCGCGGCCCGACGCGGCACGGCCTGGGCCATGCCGTCGATCTCCAGCAGCGGCTGCGGCCAGTCGGCCAGCGTACGTTGCAACACGAATGGCGAGTTCTCGAAGTCCAACTGTGGATTCAACTGGCCGAGCAGCAACGATGGCGCCAATTGCCGGTGCTGCAATTGCAGTACCAGCTTGCTGAGGGCACACAGGCCCGAGGCGGCCTCGGCATGCCCGACATTGGATTTGACCGAACCGATGGCGCAAGACCGGGGCGCAACCCCGGCCTCGGCGAATACCCGGCTGAGGGCGCTCAACTCGATCGCGTCGCCCATGGCCGAACCGTTGGCCGCCGACTCGACATAGCTGATGGTGCGCGGGTCGATGCCGGCCCGCTTGAAGTTGCCCTCGATCAACGCTGCCTGCAGCTTGGCGCTGGGCATCGAGAAACCATGGGTATGGCCGCCATGGTTGACCGCCGTCGACTTGATCACCGCCAGCACCGGATCGCCATCGCGCTCCGCGTCGGCCAGGGTCTTGAGCAATACCGCCCCGACGCCTTCGGCCGGCAGGTAGCCATCGCCGTCGGCGAAGCTGCGGCTGCCGGCATGGCTGCCCAGTACCTGGCCGATGCTCAGGCCGATGTACTTCTTCGGATGCAGGCTGAGATTGACGCCGCCGGCGATCGCCAACCGGCAATCGCCGTTGCGTAGCGCTTCGCCGGCGGCATGGATCGCCGAGATCGACGACGAGCACATGGTATCGATGGCCAGGCTCGGTCCCTGGAAATCGAAGAAATAGGACACCCGGTTGGCGATGGCGCTGTAGGACGTCACGGACACCAGGGACTCGCGGACCAGATCCGCGGCGAACGCCTGGTATTGCTGGTACATCACTCCGACGAAGACTCCCACCTGCTGCTGATAGCGTTGCTTGAGCTGTTGCCGGGTGATGCCGGCGCTTTCCAGCAGGTTCCAGCAGGTCTCCAGGAACAACCGGTCGTTGGGGTTGATGATCGGTGCCTCGCGGGGCGAGAGATTGAAGAACAGCGGATCGAAATCCTCGATGCCATCGAGAAAGCCGCCCCATTTGCAGTAGGTCTTGTCGAAGCGCCCGCGCTCCGGGTGGAAATAGGCCTGGTGGTCCCAGCGCGCGGCTGGTACTTCGCTGATCAGATCCTGGCCCGCGGCCAGCTTGCGCCACAAGGTCTCCAGGTCTTCGGCGCCCGGATAGCGCCCACTGATCCCGACGATCGCCAGGTCGCGACCGCCAGTGGCCGCTGGCTGTGCGGCCCGGGCCTGGCGCTGGCCCTGTCGCCGCGCGGCTGCCGGTGCCACCCGGGGCGCGGCGTCGGCCTGACCGGGCGGCGCACGGCGCGCCTGTCCCGGCGCCAGCAACTGGCGCAGCCGCTCCGGTTGCTGGCGGCTGAAATACTGGCTCAACTCGCGCACAGTCTGGTGTTCGTACAGCAGGGTATTGGGCAGCGAGCCGAAGCTTCGCTCCAGCTGGCCGGTCAACTCGGTCAGCAGGATCGAATCGGCCCCATAGCGTTCGAACGACTCGTCGCTGTCGATCTTCTCCTGGGGACGCTTGAGGGTCTTCGCCAGCAGCTGCTTGAAATAGCGGAGCGCCAGGTTCTCCAGCTCATCCTCCATGACCTGCGGCACGGGTGCGGCTTCTGGCTCGACCGTCGCTGGTCCAGGCGCCTGGCGCTGCCCGGCGATGAAGCTTCTGATCCTGGCGATATCTCCTTGCAGCACCAGCCAGCGCCCAGCGCCTTGGGCACTGGCCAGTAGCCGGCGCAACGTGTTCAGGCCGCCGGCATCGCTCAAGGGACGGATTCCGCTGTGCTCGAACATCTGGCGTTCGCGCAGGGCATCGATCCCCATGCCGCCGTTGCGCCACAACGGCCAGTCAATCGCCAGGGTCCGCCCATGGCGCAGGCCTGCCTGGACCTGGGCGTTGCGCCAGCCGGCCCATTCATCCATGAAGCCATTGGCCAGGGCGTAGTCGCCCTGCCCTGGGTTACCAATTACCGCGCTCACCGACGAGTACAGCACGAAGCAGTCCAGCATCAGGTGCGCGCTGGCGAGGTCGAGGTTCAGCACCCCCGCCACCTTGGGCGCCAGTACCGCCGCCATGTCGCTTGCGCGCTTGTTGCACAGGCGACTGTCGCGAGTGATGCCCGCGCAATGGACAATCCCGTTTAGCGTGCCGAACAGGTGCTCGCAGCGCTCGACCAGTGTCCGTACCGCCTGCGGGTCGCTGATATCCAGGGCGTGCAGATGCACCTCGGCGCCCAGCGCCCGCAGTGCCTCGATGCGAGCCTGCGCGTGCGCCGATAGTTGGTCGGCCCCACGACTGGCCAGCACCAGCCTCACGCCTCGGGCCTGGCGGGCAATGCTGTGTGCCAGCAGCAAGCCCAGGCCACCGGTACCACCGCTCAACAGATAGGCCCCGCCCGGTCGCCAAGGATCGGCAGGGTCGTCGGCCAGCGTGGTTTCCTCCCAGGCAAGCACCTGGCGCTGGCCTGCGAGGTAACGCACCTGCTCGGCATCCTGCCGGCCATTGTCCAGCAGCCGTTGGGGGTTCAGATCCCCGGGCAGTTCCAGAAGCTGGACGGCGGCCACCAGGCCTTCGTTCCTGGCCGTCTTGAGCAAGGCCAGCAAGGCCTTGAAAACGGCGGTGGCCGGCCCTGCTTCGCCCCATACCAGTTGCACCAGGCTGTCGGCGGGGCACGCCTGCAAGCGCTGGATCAGGAAGCTGGCCAGCTCCGGCAGGGCAACGCCCGGATCGTCGGGCACCTGGGGCAAACGTTCGATAACGATCGATTGCTGCGCGCCGGCCAGGGCCTGGCAACTATCTTGCAGGGATTGCAGGTCCACGGTCGGGGCTGCGGCCACCAGCACCCACTGCCGGGCAACGGATCGCTGAGCGGGCTGTTCAAGGGTTTCGTCGCGCCACACTGGACGCAGGACCAGCAGCGGCTCGGCGGCCGGCGCCAGCACCCGCGACGAAAAACCCTGCAGGCGCAGGGCTATGCGCCCCTGATCGTCGCAAAGGTCCACGTCCAGCTTGCTGATACGCCCGGGCTGGTGGCCGGTGCCATGGCGCACCCAGGCCTGGCACGGCTGCTTGAGCAAGCGCAGATCGCCAAGGATCACCCTGTCCAGGGCGAACGGCACCAAGGGCCGTGGCTCCTGACCGGTTGCTTCATGACCCGGTTCGGCCAGGCCCATGCCGGCCTGCAAAGCGGCATCGAGCAGGCCGCACGGTAAGTCAGTGGCGGTATCTGGCTCGCCCAGCAGCTTGGCCAATACCTGGTCGTGGCCGGCCTGCAGTGCCTGGATCCGGCGAAACCGCTCGCCATAGGCCAGGCCCATTGCGGCGAACACGCCATAGCAATGCTCCGGCTCCAACGACCGCTCACCGGTGGCATTGGCGATGGCCGCCAGGTCCAGCGGTGCCGGTTGCTCGCTGGAACCCAGCAGGGCCACCCCGGTGCAGTAACACGAGTCATCGCCCAGGGCATCGCGGATCTCGAAACGAATCTCACCGGCGCCCTGCTCCACCAGTTCGATATCGATCAGCAACTCACCGCCCTCATGGCACATGGGGCGGCGCCAGGCGATGTTCTTCAGGCCTGCCAGGCGTTGCTCAGCGCCCAGGGACAACTCCAGGGCGGCCCTGGCCATCTCCAGGTAGGCCACGCCAGGCAGGGTCTTCCGGCCATTGACCCGATGCTCGGTGAAAAACCACTCGTTGCCGCTGAAGCGACTGCTAAAGCGTTGCCCCGAGAGATCCGAAGTATTGCGGTGTACCAGCGGATGCAGGGCGCCCGGCCCCGGTTGCACCGGCTCGGCGCCGGTGCTGAGCCAGTAGCGTTCGCGGCTGAACGGATAGGTCGGCAAGGGAATGCGTGTCGGCCGGCAGTGCCGGTAGAGCTGGCGCCAGTCCACTTCGGCGCCCTGGACCCACAAGCCCAGCAAGGTGCTGCCATCCTGCTGCTGAGCGCCAAGCACTTGCTTCGCAGCACTCGGGGCGCAGGCCCGGATGCCAGCCCCGCAGGCACGCAACTGCTCCACCAGGCTGGCGTGACTGTGGGCTACGAAGGCCAGCCGGTACTCCATCGCCTCGCGACCCAGTTGCAAGCTGGCGGCCAGTTCCGCCAGGGCCGGTGGTCGTTGGCCATGCAGGAACTCGAGCAACTGCCGGACCCGCGCCTGCAGGGCGTCGGGGCTGCGGGCCGAGAGCGGGAACAAGGTCGCCGCCATGCCTGGTTGCGCCGTGACCTCGACGGGGCCGACCGCTTCAAGCACCACATGGGCGTTGGCCCCGCCGAAGCCGAATGAACTGACGCCGGCCCGGCGCGGCAGCGGATTGCCATGGCTATCCTGGGCCGATGGCCATTCGCGCCCGGCCTGGAGGATCTCGAACGGGCTGTCGGCCAGCTCGATATAGGGATTGAGCCGTTCGCTGTGCAGGCTCCTGGGCAGATAACCGTTGTGCAGTACCAGCAGGGTCTTGATCAGCCCGGCGATCCCGGCTGCGGACTCGAGATGGCCGATGTTGGTTTTCACCGAACCCAAGTAGCAACGCTGGCCGGGCTTGGCGCCCAGTTCGGCGAAGGCCTGCTTGAGCCCGCTGATCTCGATCGGGTCGCCCAGGCGCGTGCCCGTGCCGTGGGCCTCTATGTAGCCGATGCTGGCGATGTCCAGGCCGCGGTACGCTTGCTTGAGCAATTCGGCCTGGGCCCTGGGATTGGGTGCGGTCAGGGAGTTGGCATGGCCGCCATGGTTTTCCGCCGAACCGATGACCGTCGCGACGATATTGTCGCCATCGGCCAGGGCCTGCTGGTAGTCCTTGAGGATCACCACCCCGACGCCTTCGCCCCGCACATAGCCGTCGGCATCGTCGGCGAAGGCCTTGCAACGGCCGCTCGGACTGAGCATGCCGGCCTTCAGCGCACCGATGAACACCATGGGTTCCAGGCACAGGTTGACTCCGCCAGCCACCGCCACCGCGCAATCGCCGTTGCGGATCGCCTGCACGGCGCGATGGACCGCCACCAGCGAGCTGGAACAGGCGGTGTCGACGGGAGCGCTGGGGCCATGGAAGTCGAACAGGTAGGAAATGCGGTTGGCGATGATCGAGTGGGCATTGCCCGTAGCATCGTGGCTGCCAGCATCGGCGCGGGCCAGCAGGCCGTTGTAGTCGGCGGAAGAAATGCCGATGAAGACCCCCGTATCGCTGCCTCGCAGGTCGCCGGGGCGAATACCCGCATGCTCGAAGGCGGCCCAGGTCTGCTCCAGCACCAGCCGATGCTGCGGGTCCATGGCCTCGGCCTCGCGTGCGCTGATCCTGAAGAAGTCGGCGTCGAACGCCAAGGGCTCGTCGATGAAGCCGCCCGGGCACGCGAAGGCATCCCGCAGGTGGGCACGCTCGGCGATGCCCGGCAAGTGCCAATAGGGCAACTCACTGATGTGCGAACGCTCCTGGCGCAACGCCTGCCAGAATTGCCCGGCGTCGGCGGCCCCCGGAAAACGTCCGGAAAAACCGACGATCGCCACCCGGGTGCCCGCTGCCTGCGGCGCTGGCCGCGGGCGGGAAATCTCGCTGACCTGGCGCCTGTCCCGGGGCGCCGGCGCACCGGCTTGGCGCGGCGACGGTCGCTGGTTGGGCAGACGGATGTCGGATGTATGGTTCGAGGTTGTATCGTTCATGCCCTTACCGTCCTGGTTCGCCCGGCAGCCTGGCCGGCCGGGTCGCTTCTGCCGCTCAATGCAGCGCCTTGTGCTGTGCTTGCAGCCTTGCCGCCAATTCACCCAGTTGCTGCTTCTCATAGAACAGGTCGGGCATCAGCCGGGTGCCGAAGCGCTTGTTCAGGCTGTCGGTCAGTTGCATCACCATGATCGAGTCCAGCCCCAGGTCATGCACCTGTGCCGACTGGCCGATCTCCTCGGCCGAGAACCCCAGCTTGTGCTGCAACTGTTCCTGGATGAACGCCAGTACCTGGTCCCCTGGATCGCCGGCACCGGTATCCGCCCTGGCGACCTGCGGCTTGGCCTCGCTGGCGGAGCTGGCCTGCAGCGACGACCGGGAAACATCGGCGACCTGCCCCGCAAGCCATGGGTGGTCGTGGTCGATAGCCGCCAGCTGGCGTTGATCGAGATGCAGGCTGACCCGATCGGCCTTGAGGCAGATCCGCGCCTGCTCATCGAGTACCAGCAAGCAACAAGCCAGGCCGTCGGTTCCCAGCCCGATACCGCTGAGCACCACCGTGAAGTCGCCGGCCGGTGACTGGTAGCAGCACAGCTGCTCGATATTGCGTATCACTACCTGGGCCTGGCCCAGCCCCAGCTGGTCCAACAACAGGTAGAACGCCTTGTCGAGGGTGGTCGCCAGGTACGGCGTCAGGTGCAGGTTGGCGGCGTGGTGATTGTGCCGGTTGAGCGGTGGCCGGCCTTCGAGCAGCAAGCCACTGCCGCCGACGACCCACCCGCCGGTGTTCTCCAGGTAGGGAGCAAAATCGTAGCCGGCCCGGGCCAGGCGTTCGCTGGCATCGGTGGCCGGTTGGCGGCTCAACAGCTCGTCGGCGGCATCGAGCCAGGATTGCGCCACGACCGGTTGCCCGCCCGCCAGTGGGTTGATCAGGGCGAACCCCAGGTTGATCGACTGGCCATCCTGGCGTAGCGCATCGAAATCCAGCTCCAGTTGCCCGGCATCGATTTCCAACAGGCGATAACGCAGCCCGCCAACCGTCGCCCAATCGCCGATGAAATGCTCGAAGGCGCAGGATACCGCCAGCGTGCTGCCGTCGAATCGCTCCACCAGCGCCGGCATCGCCAGAGCCACATCGACGAAGTTGAAGGCACCGAGGCGCTGGCCGCCGGGTGCCAGGTACAGGTAGTCGAGCAACTGCGCCGGCGCCAGTTCGCAGCGAAACAGCGCGCCCTCAGCGGTGCTGGGGCAACTCTCGCTCACCAGTGGATGCAGTTTGCGGGTGAACATCGACGGGTTGATGATCGCCGACTCGTAGCCCGGCTCGGTGTACCAGCAGCGGTTCTTCTCGAAGGCGTAGGCCGGCAGGCTGATGCGCTGTGGCTGGCGCTCGTACAGGCTGGTCCAGTCGACATCGTTGTCGCCCCCCAGCCAGCGCCCCAACAACGCCGCCAGCGGTTCGTCCGCCCGGGGCAAGCGACTCGCCGTGGTTTCCTGGAAGTGATAGAGGCTTGCGTTGTCGTAGCGGCCCTCGATGCACTCCGCCAGGCCATCCAGCAGTGCCTGGCGGTTGGCGCAGCGGATCACCAGGCGGTTGCGCAGGTTGTTCTTGCCCACTTGCAGCGTGTAGGCGACCTGGGCCAGCGAAGCATCGCTGCTGGCCAGCCAGGTACGAAACTTTCTGAGGTTCTCCGCCAGCAGCGCCAACTTGTGCACCGAGAACACGAACGCCAGGCACTCATCCGCAATCTGCCCGGCGGCGTCGGCTGGCGGCACGAACTCCTCGACGATCATGTGGGCGTTCATGCCCCCGGCAGCGATCGACGTCAGGCCGGCGCGCCGTGGCAAGCTCTGCAGCCGGCCGTCGACCAGGTGCTCCGGGCGGCGCCACTCGACCAATTGCTGCGGCACCTTGAAGGGCGAATCGGCGAAGTCGATGTCCTGGTTGAGCACCCCCGAGTGGATCGAGGGAGCGATCTGCCCGTGCTTGAGCTGCAACAGGGTCTTGGTCAGCCCGGCCACGCCCGAGGCGGCCAGCAGATGGCCGATGTTGGATTTTATCGAGCCCAGGTAGCAGAACTGCTTGTCCTGGGTATGGGGCATGAACGCATTGCGCAACCCCAGGACCTCGATCGGATCGCCCAGGCGTGTGCCCGAACCATGGCCCTCGACATAGGAAATCGACGCCGGGTGCACCTTGGCCTGCTCCATGGCCTGGCGAATCGCCAGGGTCTGCAAGTCCGGGTTGGGCACGTTGAAGCCATTGCGCTCGCCGGCATTGGTGATCGCCGAGCCCTTGATCACTCCGTAGATCTGGTCGCGATCGGCGATGGCCCGATCCAGGCGCTTGAGCAGCACCGCACCGACCCCTTCGCCGATCACCGTACCGTCGGCGCCCACTCCGTAGCTGTTGACCGACCGGGAAGTGATCGAGGTGAAGTTGCCCTGGGAGGTATTGACCACCGTATAGGGGTGGTACATCAGGTTCATGCCGCCGGCCAGGACCATCATGGTTTCATCGTGGCGCAGCATCTGGAAGGCGGTATGGATGCAGGTCGAGGATGACGAACACATGGTATCGATGAACAGGCTCGGCCCGGTCAGGCCATAGAAGTACGACACCGTCATGGGAATGGTGGCCATGCCCGAGCCAGAAGCCATGGCGCCGGCGGACAGATTGTGTTCGAAACCGTAGTAGTGATAGTCGTTGCTCATGGCTCCCAGCAGCACGCCGACGTTGCCGCCATAACGGCGTTGCAGGGTCTCGCGGGAATAGCCGGCGTCCTCGAAGGTATGCACCGCGGTTTGCAGGAACAGCCTGACTTCCGGCGACATGTGGTCGGCATAGACCTTGGGCATCTTGAAGTAGCTGTAGTCGAACTTGTCCACATCCTTGATGAATGAGCCGTTGATGCACGTGGTCTTGCCCAGCACGTCACGGTTCTTGTAGTAGAGCTTGGCATGGTCCCAGCGCTCGGCGGGGAACTCGTCCATGCAGTCGACGCCATTGGCCAGGTTGTGCCACAGCTGGTCGATGTCGTCGGCCCCCGGGTAATGGCCGCCCAGGCCGATCACCGCCACGTATTGCGCCAGGTCGCTGTCCGGCACCGGCTGCTTGGAGGCCGACGCCACGGCCGCTGCGGCACGGGCGAAGCGATCCACCGGCGATGGCCCCTGGGCGATGCCGGCCGCTGGCGTCAAGGCATCACCGGCGAACATAGCGACGAAGTGCTGGCGATACTTCTGCGCGAAGTGCTCGACCATGCCGGCGATGTTGACGTGCTCGAACAGCAGGGTCTTGGGCAACGAGCCCAGGTGTTTTTCCAGTTCGTTGGTCACCCCGACCGCCATGATCGAATCGAACCCGTAGGCCTCGAACTTCTCCGCCGGGTGGATCTTCGCCGCATCGACCTGGGTCACCTTGGCCACGATCTGCACGATGAAGGCCTGGATCCGCTGGCGCAGCTCGCTGTCGCCGAGGCTTGCGCCGCTGTCGACGCGGGGTGGCGCTCCAGCCGGGGGGAGTCCCTGGCCGGCAGGGGCCAGGCCGATACCGGCCAGGCGCGCGGCCTCGCCATACACCACCCAGGCCTGGGCGGTGACCGACTCGGCTAACAACAGTTGCAGGCTTTGCAGGCCCACCTCCTGGGGCATGGGCACGATGCCAAAGCGTTCGCGCAGTTGTTGCTCGATCACTGGCGCCAGGCCCATGCCACCGTCGCGCCACAACGGCCAGTTGATGCTCAGCGAGCGGCCCTTGCGCTTGCCGTCGGCGCAAAGCGCTTGCCGATAATGCATGTAGGCATCCATCCAGGCGTTGGCACAGGCATAGTCCGCCTGCCCCAGGTTGCCCAGGGCCGCCTGGGATGAACAACAGACGAAGAAGTCCAGTGGCCGTTCGCCAACGGCCAGGTCCAGGGCCTCGAGCCCCCTGACCTTGGCCGCCAGCACCTGGGAGAAATCACTGGCGCGCTTGCCCGGGATCAGGCCATCGCGGATCACCCCGGCACTGTGGATCACCCCGTGCAGTTCACCCTGCCCGGCGTGGATGGCATCGATCCACCGGTTCACGGCCGCGGCGTCAGCGACATCCAGCGCCTGGTAGAACACCCGGGCACCGAGCGCCTGCAGTTGCTCGAAGGCCTGCTGCATCTTCGGTTCGCTGGCCGAACGCCCGGCCAGGTACAGCACCGGGTTGCGGCAACTACGGGCAATGTGCCGGGCGAACAACAAGCCCAGGCCGCCGGCGCCGCCGGTGATTGCATATACCCCGCCGTCGCGCCATGGCCCGGGCTCGCGCTGTGGCTTGGAGGCGACGGCCAGCTCATGCCATTGACGGGCATAGAGGCTGCCGTTGGCCAGCACTCGCACCCGCTGCCGGCAATGGACGCGGCTCTGCTGTTCGATCATCCGGTACATCCCCGCCTCTCCCAGGTCGGGGTCCAGCAGCACCAGGCGCGCCTGCAACTGGCCGTTTTCGATCATCGCGGTGCCGAGCAGCGCCTCCAGCGCCCCCAGGCGCAGGTCGGACTGGCCCTGGACGACATAAAGCTGCAGGTAGTCGCCCGCCGTGGCATCCCGCCGTTGCAGGTAGTCGAGCAAGGCCAGCGCCGCAGCCTCGTACACCGCCGCGCCGGTGGCCCCGGGCGCCCCGGGCAACAGGCTGACCTGGGCGCTGAACTGCTCGCGCAGTCGCGTTACCACGGTATCCGGCAGCCCCAACAGCAGCAACTGTGGCCGGACGCCCTCTGGCAGCGGCTCGCCGGGGTCATCCAGGCTCTGCCAGGACGGGGTGCGGATCGAGCGTGCCAACTCGCTGTCGTCTTGCCTGGCCTGCGCTACCGGCAACACCGAGGCCTGATCCTGGGTCCGCCGTGAGCTGAACCCTTCCAGTTGCAGCAGGCACTGGCCGGCCTGGTCGTGGATCTGCAGGTCGACCTTGTCGATCGTCGTGCCGGCCGGCAGCGCTCCACGGCTGGCGAGCACCGTCAGTGGACCGTCGCGCAGCGCCTGCGCGAGCGAGCCATGCACCCGCAGGCGGTCCAAGGCGAACGGTAGCGCCGGGCCCGTCGCCTGCGGACCTTGCCCCAATACCGTGGCGATATGCAGTGCACTGTCGAGGATGCCCGGGGGCAGCGCGACGCCGTTCATCTGCGGATCGAGGGCACCGGCCGACAACTGGCCGAGCACCTGGTCGCGGCCCAGGCGGATCTGCCCGGCCGCGCGGAAGCTGCTGCCGTAGTGCACGCCCAGGCTGGCGAAGCCCTGGTACAGCGCCTCGTGGCTGCGCTCGCCCAGGTCGCAGCCGGTTTCCAGCTGCGCCAGGTCCAGGGCGGCGGGAGCGACCACCGCTGCCAGCAGCGCATCGCCCTGGGCATGCAGTTGCTGCTCGCTGCCGTCGAGGCTGTAGATCTTGAACGACAGGCGATCGGCTGCCTGGGGCGTGAGTTCACAGAACAACTCGATCTCACCGGCTTCCACCGTCGACAAAACCAGTGGCCGCAGCCAGGCCAGGTTGCACAAGGTGACGTGCTGCATGGTTCGTTCGCTGGCACGGACGATGGCCTCGCGCGCCATCTCCAGGTAGGCGACCGCGGGAAACACCCGTTGCTCGCCGATCCGATGATCGACCAAAAAGCGCTCCTGGCCACTGAAGCGGCTGGCGAAGCACGGGCGGGCCAGGGTCGAGAGGTTGCGCTGCAGCAGCGGATGCAGCCATTGGGCTTGCGGCCCGGTCGCGGACGACTGGCGCTGGCGGGCCTGGGGCCAGTAGCGCTCGCGGGCGAACGGATAGCCCGGCAGCGCTATGCGCGCCGGCGGCGTGGCGAACAGCCGTCCGCCGTCGAGTTCGTAGCCCTGGCGATAACAGTCCGCCAGCCCCGCCAGGGATTCGCGCAGCGTCTCTGCCTCCGCGCCCCGGCAATCGCCCTGCAACTGCTCGATATAGCGCACGACGGTCTTGCCCGGGGTGAAGTCGCGATCCACCTCGCCGGCGAACAGGTTGGGCCGTTTCTCGCCGGCCAGGTGGCACTGCAAGGCGTAGCACGTTTCCTGCAGGTCCGCCGCCACCAGTGCCAGGCGATGCCGGAAGTGATGGCGACCTTCGAGCAGCGTATGGCTGATGGAGGGCAGTTGCTCATCCAGGTAGCCACCGCGCTCCAGCGCTGTCTTCAGCTGTGCGGCCCGGTCCTGGAGGGCCTCGGCGCTCTTGGCCGACAGCACCAGCAAGTAGCACGCCTGCCGTGCTTGCCCCGCGGCCGGTTGCCGACTGTAGTCCTGCAGCACCACGTGGGCATTGGTACCGCTCATGCCGAAGGCACTGACCGCCCCGATCCGTTCGTGCCCGCGTCCGGCCCGGGGCCAGGCTTTGTTGGCCTTGTTGACGTAGAACGGACTCTGTTGCCACTGGATGTAGTCGTTTTCCTGTTCGCAATGCAGGCTGGCGGGAATGGTCTCGTGGCGCAGCGCCTGCACCAGGGCAATGACACTGACCAGGCCCGAGGCGGCGAAGGTATGGCCCAGGTTGGTCTTGGTCGAGGTCAGTGCGCAATGCCCCGGGGGATTGCCGCGGAACGCATCGTTCAGGGCATTGATCTCCACCGGGTCGCCCAACTGGGTGCCAGTGCCGTGGGCCACGATGTAGTCCACCTCCCGGGTCTGCAGTCCGGCGCGCCGGTAGACGTCCTCCAGCAAACGTTGTTGCGAGGCACCACTGGGCGCGGTGATGCCGTTGGTCTTGCCGTCGTAGTTGATGCCGCTGGCCCGCAGGGTCGCGTAGATCCGGTCGCCGTCGGCCTCGGCCCGGGCCAGGGGCTTGAGCAATACGCAACATACGGCCTCGCCCGGGACCATGCCGTTGGCCCGGTGATCGAAGGCGAAGCACTTGCCATCCGGCGAGAGCATCCCGGCCTGGGTCATGCCGATGAAGGCGTCGGCCGAGAAGATCAGGTTGACCCCGGCGGCGATGGCCATCTCGCATTCCTGGTTGCGCAGGCTGGAAGCGGCCTGGTGCAATGCCACCAGCGCCGACGAGCAGGCGGTATTGATCGCCATGGCCGGGCCGGTGAGGTTCAGGAAGTAGGCCAGCCGCGAGGCGAGGATGCCGTTATGGCTGGAGGTCAGGCTTTCTTCGCCGGCCAGCCGCTGGAAGTCGCCCTCCTCGACGCCGACGAACATTCCCACCCGCTGCGCCGCCAACTGGCGCGGGCCGATTCCGGCATCCTCCAGGACGTTCCAGCCCTCCTGCAACAGCAAGCGCTGGCGGGGATCGAGTTGGCTCGCCTCGCGGGGCGAGATCTCGAAGAACAGTGGGTCGAACTCGTCGATTCCCGGCACGCTGCCCATCCAGATGCAACGGGTCTTGGCTGGGTTTTCCCGGGGATCGCCGTAGTGTTCGCGCCAGTCGTAGCGTTGCGGTGCGATCTCATCGACCATGTCCCGGCCTTCGGCCAGCAACTGCCATAGTTCCTCGGGGCTACGAGCCCCGGGAAACCGTCCGCTGAGGCCGATGATCGCGATGCTGTCCGCCTGGCCCCCCGGGCTCGTGGCCTGTGGCATCGGCGTGGCAGGCTCAAGCTCAGGCTCAGGCTCAGGCGCGGGGGCTGGGCCCTGGGGCCGCAGGTAGCAGGCTTCGACGGCTTGCCGGTGCTGCGTGAGCAAGTAAGCGGCCAGTTTCGCCAGGGTCGAGTGGCTGAAGAATACTTCCGGGGTCAACTTCAACCCCAGGTGCCGGCTCAGCAGCCCGGCATATTCGGCCAGGCTGATGGAATCGAAACCGAAGTCGGCCAGGTTGCGGTCGTCGTCCAGCGCCTGCCGTTCGGCCTGCAAGGGCCTGCTCGCCAAGTCGCGCAGGTCCCAGGCCAACGCCTGCTCGAGACTCAGGCCCTTGAGTTCCGGACGCCCTGCCCCTGCATGGCGCGTCGACGCCACGGTGGCGGCCTGGGGCTTGGC
This sequence comes from Pseudomonas sp. B6(2017), assembly GCF_002112765.1. Lineage (NCBI taxonomy): Bacteria > Pseudomonadati > Pseudomonadota > Gammaproteobacteria > Pseudomonadales > Pseudomonadaceae > Pseudomonas > Pseudomonas sp. B6(2017). The sequence goes on from NZ_NEIQ01000021.1 coordinate 29,821, forward strand.
GAGCGGCCGGTCGATGCCGGCCACCAGTTGCCGCAGACGCTCGGGTTGGCCGGCCAGAACCATGACCTGCTGGATATCGCTGGCGACCGCCCTTTCCAGCCAGTCCAGGCCCTCGGCGCTTTCCAGCAGCCGCTGGCCGCTGGACTTGAGATAGAACTCGGTGGAATCGCCCTCGCCCAGCGTCATCCCACCTTCGCGCCATAACGGCCAGTTGATCGTCACCACCCGCCGGGCCTGCTTGGCCTGGACATGCCGGGCGTAGGCCTGCTGGAAGCGGTTGGCCATGGCATAGCTGCAGGCGCCCATGTCGCCGAGCAGCGCCGAGCTCGAGGAAAAATGACAGATCAGCGCCAGTGGCTGCTCCGCCAGCACTTGGTCCAGCACCTGGCTGGCCTCGACCTTGGCCTTGAGCACCGCGGCGACTTCCTGCGGCGAACTGGCCAGCACGTTGCCACTGGCCTTGAGGCCGGCGGCATGCACCAGGCCATCGATCGGCCCGCTGTGGACCAGGACCTGGGCCAGCGCGGCGGTCAGTGCCTGGCCATCGGCGCAATCGGCCTGGACATGGAAAACCCGGCAGCGCGCATGCCCCAGCGCCTCGATGCGCGCCCGGGCGCTTGCCGACAACGGCGAGCGCCCGTTGAGCAACAGCTGCAAGCGGCCGCTGGAGCGTTGCCTGGCCCGCTGCGACAGGTGGCTCGCCAGCAGCCAGCCCAGTTCGCCGAGCCCGCCGGTGATCAACAAGGTGTCCAGCCGCTCCAGGGCCAAGGGGGCGCAGCCAGCCTCGAGGGTGACAGGAACCAGCGTCGGCCGCAGCGGCTCAAGGTCCTGGTACAGGCGGCTGCCCAGCACTTCGCCGCTCAGTTGCCGCCACACCCGTGGCAACCAGCGGTGATCGTCGGGCGAGTCCTGGGGACAATCGATAGCCACCGTCACCGGGCAGTCGAGCAAGGTGCCCAGGGAGCGCTCGATGCCGATCCACGACTCCAGGTGGCAACGTTCCAGGACATCCCTGGCGCGTCCGGCCAACAATAGCCGTTGGATGGGCCTCGCGCTGGCGGCCATGGCCTTGAGCAAGGCGACGATCGGGCTGCTGTCGCTGCTCCAGCGCCGATCGTCCATGGCCCACAGGTACAGCACGCGGTCGGGGCAAAAATCGGCCAGCGCCTGGTGCAGGCCCTGCTGCAGTCGCTGCGGATCCTGTGCCGCGACTCGGCGCTGGCCATCCTCCTCAGGTTCGTTGGCCAGGGCCGCAGACACGAACAGCAGTTCGCTGCCCGGGCTCAGGGTCTGCGCCACATCGGCCAGTTGCCGGCGTAGCGAGGGATCGCCCAGCAGGCACAGCACCCGCAGCGGCCGGGCCTCACCCTCGGGTTCGGCAACGGCCAGCCACTGTTCGCTGAAACCCAGTAGCGCGCTGTCGGCGCTGCCGGTGCCGAGGCTTGTGGCTTCGCCAGTCGTCGTGCCCTGGGCCGGGGCTTCCAGCCAGTAGCGGTCCTGGGCGAAGGCATAACCGGGCAGGCTGATTCGTGCCGGCAAGCAGTCGGCGTCATGCAACCGCTCCCAGTCGATGCTCTGCGCCGGTTCGCTGAGCCAAAGCGCGGCCAACTGCGAAAGGTCTGCGCGGTCCAGGGCCTGGTTGATATCGAGGCTGGCGGCGGCAAAGGTGGCGTCGCGCTCGCCAGCGCTCCAGGCTTGCAGTTGGTGTTGCAGTTGCTGCAAGTCGGTGACCAGGAAAATCGCCCGGGCCGCCATGGCCTCGCGGCCGACTTGCAGGGTGTAGGCCAGGGCGCCGAGATCCGGAGCCTGGTGCTCGAGGTAGGCCAGCAGTTGCTGCACCTGCTGGCGCAAGCGCGTGTCATCGCGCGCCGAGAGTGGCACCAGCACCGGCTGGCCATGGTGGATGGCGAACCGGCGGAGTTCACGGTACTCCTCCAGCACCGCGTGGGCATTGGTGCCGGAAAACCCGAAGGAACTGACTCCGGCACGCCGTGGTGTGGCCTGTTCCGGCCAGTCGCGGCCTTCCACGTCGATCAGCAGCGGCGAGTCATCGAGCCTGATATGGGGGTTCTGCTCCTGGAAGTGCCCCAGGGCGGGCAGCTTGCGGTGCTTCAGCTGCTGCACCACCTTGAGCACCCCGGCGATGCCGGCCGCCCCCTCGGCATGGCCGATGTTGGCCTTGACCGAGCCGATATGGCAGAAACCCCGGTCCTGGGTATAGCGGGCAAAGGCTCGCTTGAGGGCATTGATCTCGATCGGATCGCCCAGCCGGGTGCCGGTGCCATGGGCCTCGATGTAGCCAAGCGTCCGCGGATCGATGCCGGCGTTGCGCCAGGCCTGCACTATCACGTTTTCCTCGCCGGTCACGCTGGGCGCCGTCAGCGATGGGGTATAGCCGCCGTGCAGCGCCGCCGAGCCCTTGATCGCGGCATGGATCGGGTCACCATCGGCCAGGGCCCGGGACAGCGGCTTGAGCAGCAGGGTCGCTACGCACTCCCCTGGCACATAGCCGTCGGCGCGGGTGTCGAAGGTGTGGCAACGGCCAGTGGGCGACAACGCGCGGATCGTCGAGAAATAGCGGTAGTGCCAGGACGACAGCAACAGGTTGCTGCCACCGACCAGGGCCATGCCGCATTCGCCGTTGCGCAGGGCGACGCAGGCCGCGTGCAACGCGACCAGCGACGAAGAGCAGGCGGTATTGAACATCAGGCTCGGCCCCTTGAGGTCGAACCAGAAGGAAATCCGGTTGGCGGCGATGGTGCCGCTGCCGGTGGCGATGTACGGGTCCATGGGCAGGCCGAGCTCGCCGATCTTGTCCACATACTCGTTGAAGCACGAACCGATGAACACGCCGGTGTCGCTGCCACGTAACCGGCGGATCACCCCGGCATCCTCGGCGCAGGTATAGGCGCTCTGCAGCAGCAGGCGCACCTGCGGGTCCATCCACTGCGCCTCGCGACGCGACATGTTGAAAAAGCCGGCATCGAAGCGGTCGACCCCGTCGATGAAACTGCCCCAGCGCGAATAGGTCTTGTCCTTGGCCTCGGGGTCGGCATCGAACCAGGGCGCAATGTCCCAATGATCCTCGGGCACGGTCTTGATCAGCTCGCGGTCGTGCCAGATATTGCGCCAGAACTGCTCCAGGTCGCCGGCCTCGGCGAACTGCCCGTGCTGGCCGATGATGGCGATATCCTGCTCGCTTGCGTCACTGTGTCCGGCCCGCGCGGTCGGCGCGCTGTTCGGGACGGGCGCCGGCGTCGTGCCGGTGGTGTCCGTGGTATCCGGCTGGTCGAGCAAACGACCGAAGGCCGCGCCGTGCTCCTGCCAGAGAAAGCCCGCCAGCTCGACCAGGCTCGGGTATTCGAAGAACACCGTCGGCTCCAGTTCGATGGCCGTGGCGCTGGCGATGCGTTGCGCCAGGTCCACCAGGTGCGCCGACTCCAGGCCCAGGTCCATCAGGTTGCGCTGACGTTGCTGGCGACTGATGCCGCTGGCGCCGATCCCGTGCAATTGGGCTAGCAGGTAGGCCTCGATGGCCTCGCGGCTGGCGCCCTCGGTCGGTAAAGCCGGTTCCAGGTTGCTGTTGCGCAGGCGCTTGAGCGAGCAGCCGCTGAACTGCGCGACCAATTCGCCGTCGTCGCTGTACAGCCCGGCATCGAACAGCAGCAGTTCGCCGGAGTTCTTCAACAACTGCCCACGGATCCAGCCACTCATCGGGGCTTGGCGGCGGTGCAGCGTCAAGGACTTGATCCCCAGGGGAATATGCATGCCGGACAGGCTCTCCCCGTCCAGCAGCGGGACGATGCTCAAGAATGCGCTGTTGATCAGCAAGGGGTGCAAGCCGTAGTGGCGCTCGTCATCCACCACCACCCGGGCCAGCACCTCGGGACGTTCCGGCTGCCGGTAGAGCGCTTGCAGGGTGCGATAGCTGTCGCCGATGAACAGCTGTTCGCTGACCTGGTAGATGGAGGCCGGGTCCAGCCGGGTCATCGTGCTGCTCAACTCGACGGGAGCGATGGCCTGGTGCTCGGCAGCCACCGCCGTCAGCTCGCCGCTGGCCGCCACTTGCCAGGGCGCCTGCGCGCTGCGTCGGCATACCGCTTCGAACCCGGGCCCGCCAGCCCGGATCGCCACCTCCAGCTGCTCGCCACTCGCCAGTGCCACTGGCGCGGCGAACAGCAGCTGGTTCAAGCGCAACGCCTCGCCCTCGGCGAGCTGGCCCAGCCCCTGCTCCAGCGCCAGGCTGGCATAGGTCAGCCCGAGGAGGATCCGTCGTTGATCGAAGCGATGATCGCGCAGGCAGGGTTCGTCGTAGCGATACACCGCGGCCGCGACCAGGTCGGCACCGGCCGTGGGCACCTGCAGCCGACGGCCTGCCGGCCCGGCCCGCAGGCTGGCCCGCAACATCTCGAACTCCCGCGCCGCCTGCTCCGGGTTGATCTCCTGGCGCTGGATCCTGCCGTGCAGAGCCCTGATTCTACTGTCCACTGCTCTCTCCAATCCTTGGTTGCGGTAGTGCCTGCATGAGCCAGAAGTACGCTGTGCCCCGCGCGTTCATGCGCCACTGAAGTCGAGCAGGGCCTTGTTCGAAGGGCGCAGGAATGGCAGGTAGGCCGGCGGCGGCAACTTGCCCACCAGGCGCGGCACGATGCCCCTGGGTCCCAGCTCCCTGGCCAGCATGGCGATGAACAGGGTGATTTCCAGCGCTGCGACATGACGCCCGAGGCAGGCGTGGGGCCCGCCCCCGAACTGGCAGGTTTCCACCTGGTTCAAGGCACGGTCCAGGCCCAGCCAGCGCTCCGGCCGCCAGCTGTCCGGGTCCGGGTAGCGCTCTGGATTACGCGACACGTGCAGCAGGCTGACCCCGGCCATCACTCCGGCGGGGATGGTGTGCCCCATCAGCTCGAAGCTGGTGTGCACCTTGCGCATCTCGAAGGGCGCCGGTGGATACAAGCGCATGGTTTCACGGAATATCCCCTCGGCCAGCGGCACCTGGCTGGCCAGCTCCTCGTGGGTCACGGGCATGCTCGGCAGCCGGGCGACCTGCTCGCACAGCTGTTGCCAGACCCCGGGATGTTGCGACAGCTGCAGTACCGACCAGGCCATCACCGCCGCGGTGGTCTCGGAACCGGCGAAGCCCAGGCCGAGGATGTTGTGCACCAATTCGACCTCGGACATGCCATTGCCGTGGTCATCGCGTCCGAAGATCATCGCCCCTACCAGGCTGTCGTGATCATTCCTGGCCCGGGTGTCGGCGACGATCTGCGCCACCCGTTGCTCCAGCCAGCGCCGCGCCTTGCGGCAGCGCCAGGCCGGGAAACCGGGCAGGTTGATCTTCAACGGGATCATGCCGAGGAAGAACTCTTCGTATTGATGGCGCCACAGCTCCAGCTCCTGGGTCTGGATCCCCAGGATACGGAACACCACCTCCAGGGCGATGTCCTTGGTCTGCGGGAAGATCGCCAGTTTGTTTTCCCGGCACCAGCGGCTGACGCGCCGCTCGATGGTCTGCACTATGGCTTCGCCGACCTGGGCCCGGCTCAGCCCCCTGGGGGTGAAGGCGTCGGTGCTGGCCTTGCGCGCATTGCGATGGCGCGGGCCATCGAAGGCGTTCATCGCCTCACCGGTGATCACCGGCATTTGCTCGCGCAGGTAGGAGTTGTCGGTGTACTTGTTCTGCAGGATCGCCAGGCCCGCCTCGTCGGTGATCTGCAGCACCGGCAACTGGCTACCGAAGTAGGTCCAGAAGATCGGTCCGCATGCAGCCTCGGCCTGGCGCAGTTCGCCGAGGGCGTCCTTGCCGATCCGGTGGACATGGCCCAGCAAGGGGAGCTTGCCCGGCATGACCGGGAAGCCGTCCTTGAGCTTCAGATTGGCCGCCAACGACTGGGCGTGCCGGCCCGCGCCGTGGACTGCGCCGGTATCTCCTTGGATCGCTGTGGGTGTGTCCTGGGTCTGGCTCATAACATTCCCTGTTCGCTGGTTGAGCGGGTGAGCAGTTGGGTAAATTGCGCAATGTCCATTTCGCCACCGCTGATGCGCCGGTACAGCTCGCCGGAGAACAACGCCGAAGAGGTCGTGACAGGCTCCGATGCAGGTAGCGGATGCTCGAACGCATAGCCGGGCAGCGCGATGCGATTGCCGCCCCGGGGATACCGCGCCGGGATGTCCAACCCGGCGCCACGGCACCAGGCTGCGGCTGCTTGCCTCAGCGAACCCGCAGCGAGCGGCGGCTCGCCAGCCTCGATGCCCGTGCTCGCCGAAAGCCAGCAATCACCTGTGGGCAGGCCGGCCCGCAACGACTCGAGTCCGGCCAGCAGTTGCGCCCGATCCTGGACCACCAGCGCGGCCCGGTGGGCCAGGCGGTGTTCGCGCAGGGCTAAACTGTAGGCCAGATCTGCAATTTCGATAGTCGGATGTTCCTCTACCAGCGCCTGGAGCTTGTGCAGGTAGAGCATCAGGCTCGTGCGGCTGGCTGCGGCGATGATCAACAATTGCTCGCCCACTGTCCTCTCGCGCTGCGCCCGGGCGTCCCGGTATTCCTCCACCACCAGGCTGGCGTAGGCACCGCCGGCGCCGAAGGAGTTGATCAGGCAGCGCCGTGGCTGGCCGTTCGCCCCCGGCTCCCAGGGCCCGCCCTCGAGCTGCAGGCGCAATGGGCTGCCTTCCAGGCGGATATGCGGATTCAGCGGCTCGGCGTTGATGGTCGGTGCCCATTGTCGATGTTGCAGTTGCAGCAGCACCTTGGTCAGTTGGGAGATGCCCGACGCCGCCTCGAGATGACCGATGTTGGATTTCACCGTGCCCAGGGCGCAACTGCCGGGAGGCAGTTCGCCAAAGACCTTTTTCAACGCCGCCACTTCGATCGGATCGCCAAGCTCGGAGCCATTGGCCGCCGCTTCGATATAGTCGATTTGCGCCGGTTGCAGGCCCGAGCGGCGCAAGGCCTCGGTGATCACGCTGGTCTGCTGGCGAGTATTGGGTGCCGAATATTGCAGCTTGCCGCCGCCATGGTTCAGGGCCGAGCCCTTGATCACCCCGAGGATCCGTTCGCCATCGGCCAGCGCCGTCGCCAGCGGCTTGAGCAGCACGGCGCCGGCGCCCTCGCCTGGCAACATGCCGTCGCTCAGGCCGAAGCCACGGCTGAGCGTCGAGGTGCCAAGCAGATTGGCCTGCTTGAGGGTCTGGTAGCGCGACGGATCGAGGATCAGGTTGACGCCGCCGGCCAACGCCATCGCGCACTCGCCCTGCAGGATGCTCTGGCAGGCCAGGTGGATCGCCGACATCGAGCTGGCGCAGGCGGTATTGACCGCCAGGCTCGGCCCCTTGAGATCGAAGTGATGGGAAATCCGGTTAGGCAGTTGCCAGTCGGTGACATTGGCGGCGATCGCGGCGAGCTCGTCACTCTCCTGGCCCGCCGCCGGCTGGTTGTACATCGAGCCGATGAAGACCCCCACGGCTGCTCCAGCCTCCTGCTGCAAGCGCATCAGGGCATCGCGGTTGTAGCCGGCGTTCTCGAAGGTCAGCCAGGCCACTTCGAGCATCTGGCGCAGCGGCGGCGAAAAATGTCGCGCCTGGGCTTCGTCGATGCCGAATGCCTGGTGGTCGAAGGCCGTGACCTGTTCCAGGAAGCCGCCGTAATGGCCTTGTACTTGGCCATCAGGGGTTGGCCAGCGCTGGCCCTCGGCCGCGCTGACGCAATTGCGCCCGTTGCGCAGGTTGTCCCAGAACGCCTCCAGGTCGGTTGCCAGTGGATAACGGCCGCCCACCCCGATAATGGCGATATCGCGTCCGTGAACCTCAGGCTCAGCAGGACCCGCAAGTTGCGCGCCGGCCACCGGGCCTCGTAGCCGACTGGCCAGGGGCGCGCGTACCGTCGGCGCCGCGGGCGCTGTCATCGGCGGCGTGGCCGCGGTTAGCGCCGCCGCGAAGCGCGCGGCCAGCGCCGGTCGATGTTCGGCCATCAGGTAGCTGGCCAATTGGTCGATGGTGTTGTGTTCGAACAGAAGAGTGCGCGACAGCTCACCGGTACTTTTCTCCAGGGCCTGGATCAGGCTGATCTGCAGGATCGAGTCGATACCATAGCGATCGAAGGCCATGTCCCGCTGCAGGCGTTCGGGCGCCATGTTGACCAACTGCGACACCACCTGCGTGACCCATTGCCGGCACTGCCCGGCCAGCAGTTGATCGTCGCTGGCCATGGGCTCGGTGTCGGCGGCCACCGGCGCCGCGACCACGGCTGGCGCCCACTCGACCGCGACCGGCAGGCAGGCCACGCCATCGCTGGCCGCGACGATGATCTGCTGGCCCAGGCCATGGCTTGGCGCAGCGGGGAAGGCGATGCGCTCGAAGCCCTGGGCCTGCAGCAAGTGCCGCCAACGCTCGGGATACAGGCCCGGGCAGCCGGGAATCCGCAACGCCGTATCGTTGTGCAGCCACCAGCCTTCGAGCAAGCCGAAGGTCAGATGGGTGAACAGCGAACGGTCGCTGATTTCGTTGAGCACCAGCAGGCCGCCCTGGCGCAGCGCGCTCTTGGCGTTCTGCAAGGTACGCCGCAGGTCGGCCGTGGCATGCAATACGTTGGTGGCGATGACCAGGTCATAGCGCTGCGGTTCGATGCCTTGCTCGGCGCAGGGTTTGTCGACATCGAAGATCGCCGTGCGCAAATAAGGCGCCCGGGGCGCGAAATGGACCTGGGCATGGCGCAGGAATGCCTGGGAAATATCGCTATAGCAGTACTCCTCGATGCCTTGTTGCCACGGCCGCAACGCCTCGATCAACGTGGCGGTGGTACCGCCGGTGCCGGCGCCGATCTCCAGGATCCGCAATGCCTGGCCACTGGCGGCCTGGCGCTGGACGACATCGGCCACTACCTGGCCCAGCACCGCATTGAAATAGTCGCAGATCCGGTTGTTCTGGTAGACGCCCTCCACCAGGCTCATCGAGCCATCGGGAAACATCACCGCGGTGGCGGCCTGTTCACCCCGCAGGATCGCCGGCAATGCTTCCATGCAGGCTTGCACCAGGTGCAACTGCGCCTGCAAGTCGGCATCGCCCCGCCACGGCTGGCTGGCTTGTTGCCATTGCCTGCGCAGCGCCGTCGGCTCGGGCAGGGGCGAGAGCAGGTGGCCCTGCTCGTCGATATCGGCATTCTGTACCAGTAGCCGCAGGCTCTCGCGCAACCAGCGGCGGTAGAACGGCTGGGCCAGCAGGTTGGCCGCCACCGCCGGCGCGGCGGCTATCCGCTGTTCGGTCAGGGGCCCGCCGCCGGCCAACTCGCCCAGGCAGGCGAAGATATGGGCCAGCAGCAGCCGGTTCATCTCCCCGGCCGCCGCGTGATGCTGCGGTGCCGCGCCGGCGCCATGGGCCACCTCCGACCACGATTCGCGAACCAGCGCCGACCGCGCCGGGTAGCACGCCAACTGCCATTGGCTGTCGATGCCGGTGATCGCCATGGGCCGCAGTAGCTTGATCAAGCCCAGTTGCGCCAAGGGGCCGGCCAGCAGGCGATCGAGCGCCGCCATGCCCTCCGGCGGTTCGATCGAGCCCAGGCCCTGGGCAGACATGCGGGCCCGATAGGCCGGATCGGCCACCACCCCGACGGAACCCCAATACCCCCAGTTCATCACCTTGACCGCACAGGCCAGCTGTTGCCCGAGCTGCGCGGCGAAGGCGTCGGCAAAGGCGCAACCGGCGGCGTAGTTGCCCTGGCCGGCGGCACGGCTGAAGGCATTCATCGACGAAAAGAACAGTACGAAGTCCAACGCCGGGTTGTCCGCCGCGCCGCAAGCCGCGGCCAGGGCGATGCAACTCAGGCGCTTGGCATCGAACACCGCGCGAAATCTCGCCTCGTCCATCTGCGCCAGGCGCGCATCGTCCAGCACCAGTGCCGAGTGCACCCAGCCATTGATCGGCCCGCAGGCCTCGGCGACCTGCCGACTGGCCCGCACCAACTGTTCCGGGTCGGTGGCATCGGCCTGCAGGTACAAGGGTGGGGCCGCGTCATGCTGCAGGGCCAGTTGCGCCAATTGCTCGAGCTGGTCCTCTATCCGCTGGTCGGCCGCACGCCGCCCGAGCCAGACCACCCGCGCCCGCCAGTGGCTGATCAGATGGCGGCTCCAGGCCTCGCCGATTCCGCCGGCCCCCCCGATCACCACATAGACCCCGCCCTCGCGGTAATGCACCGTGCCGGCGCCCGGCTCCGGGCTGTCGGCCAGGGGCAGCAGGCGTTGCTCGAACCACTGCCCGTCGCGCCAGGCCAGGCACTGGCCCGGCACTTGCGGCTCAAGCAGCGCTTGGGGCAATGCCTGGTCATCCGACGGCAGATCCACCAGTTCCACCCGCCACTGTTCCTGCTCCTTGGCCAGAGAGCCGGCCAAGCCGTGGCAGGCGGCCAGTTCCGGCAGCAAGGGCTCAGCGGCATGCAACGTCACGCTGGCGCTGAAGACCAACTGCAGTTGCAGCGCCTGCTGCGCCACCTGCGACTGCAACAGTGCCTTGATCAAGCGAAACAGCATCAGCGTGGCCTGCTGTGCCGGGGCCACCCAGACCAGGCGCTGGAATGGCCGGCAGGCGGCCAGCTGGGCAGCGAGTTCCTCGATGTCGCCGGACTGCGCCGCGATGCACTCGAGCCCGGGGTACAAGCCGGACAGCCATTGGCGATGTCCCTCGGATGCCCCCATGACCAGGGTCGGCAGTGCCTGTATCGGGCCTGGTCGAGCGGTGCAAGCCGACCAGCGTGGTGCCAACAGGCTCAGGCCTGCCGGCAGCGCTGGGGAGCCGGCCAGCGCTGCCACCGGTTCGCGCGCCTTGCCCAGCGGCCGCGAGCTGAAGCCGCGCAGTGACACGGCGACGTGCCCCTGGGCATCGCACAGCTGGATCTCGATCCGTTGCACGGCCGAACCTGCGCGCTTGTCCAGGCTGACCAGGGCCCACATCCGTGGCTGGCAGCGACCGTGCACTTGCACCTGTTCCACGGCGAAAGGCAGCAGTGTCTCACCCTCGCCTTCCGGGCCTTGCAGCAGGCCGATGGACGCCTGGACCGCGCAGTCGAGCATGCCCGGATGCAGTAGCCAATCGCCCTCGAACCACTGTTGCGCCAACTCCAGTTGGGCCAGCACCCGGCCCTCGCCCAGCCATAGTCGCGACACCCCGCGATGGCTCGGGCCATAGTCGATGCCCAGCGCGGCGAAGCGGGTATACAGTTCGTCGGCTTCGATGCTGCGCATCCAGCCGTCCGCACGCAGTCGATCCAGGTCCAGCGCGGGCGCCTGGCTCGTCGTGACCACCTGGGCGCTGCCCTGGCAATGCTCCTGCACCACGGCACCGACCTGGGAATAGATCCGAAATTCGATCCGCTCCTGCTCCAGGTTCAACTCCACGTGCAGCTCGTCGGCTTGTGGCATCGGCCCATAGGGCACCAGCCACGCCACGTTGCGCAGTTGCAACGTGCCGCCATCCAGGACTTGCGGGGCCAGCGCGCGGACCATCGCCGCCCGGGCCATTTCCAGGTAGGCCACGCCGGGCATGGTGCTCTGGCCCGCGACCCGATGGTCAGCGAACCAGGGCTCGTCGCCCCGCCAGCGACTGCTGAAACGCTGCCGGGAGAAATCCGAGGTGTTGCGCTCCAGCAGTGGATGCAACCAGGCGCCAGCGACCGGCTGGCCGCTGCCTGGGGTACAAGCAAGATCGGTGACCCAGTAGCGCTCGCCGGCAAAGGGGTAGCCCGGCACGTTCAGGCGGCGCATCGGCCGTCCTTCCCGGTAGAACTGGCGCCAGTCGAGCGCCAGGCCCTGGACCCAGAGTTCCAGTAGCTTGTGGTACTTGCGCTTGGCGATCCAGGCCGTCAAGGCGGCCGCCATGTCGTCATCCTGGCCGAACAGCGCCAGCGCCGGGTTGTCGCCCGTGGCCAGGCCGCGATACGGCGCCTCGCCGCTGGCGACGAAGGTGTCGAGCTGGCGTTGCAGGTCCGCCAGCGAGTCGCTCAACAAGGCCAGCCGCTGCGCCATCGGCTCACGGCCGACTTGCAGCGTGTAGGCCAGGGCGTCGAGGTAGCCCTGGACATCTCCAGCGGCCTGGCTTGGGACGCTGGCGATGAACTGCGCCAGGCGTCGCGCCGACTCACGCAGCTGGTCTTCGGTGCGGGCCGAGAGCAGGAACGCCCTGGGGCCCGGCGACGCCTCGCTGGGCAACGGCTGCGGAGCGCGGTATTCCTCCAGCAGGATATGGGCGTTGGCGCCGCCGAAACCGAACGAGCTGATGCCTGCCCGGCGCGGTAGCTCGTTGCCGTCTCGATCCTTGCAGGCGGCCCAGGGACGGCTGTGCTGGACAACGTAGAAGGGGCTGCCATCGAGTTCGATATAGGGGTTGAGCGACTCGCAGTGCAGGCTCTTGAACAGGGTCTTGTGCTTGAGTTGCAACAGCACCTTGATCACCCCGGCGATCCCGGCGGCCAGTTCCAGGTGGCCGATGTTCGATTTCACCGAACCGACCCCACAGTAACCCTGGCCCGGTTGTTCGCCGCCCAGCTCATCGGCCAGTTCGCGGAACGCCATCTTCAGGCCATTGATCTCGATCGGGTCCCCCAGTTCGGTCCCCGTGCCGTGGGCCTCGATGTAGCCGATGCTGCGCGGATCGACCCCGGCCTTGCGGTAAGTGCTCTTGAGCAGCTCGGCCTGGGCACGGGGGTTGGGCGCCGTCAACGAGTTGGCCTTGCCGCCGTGGTTCTGTGCGGTACCGCGGATCAGCGCGTAGATCGGGTCGCCATCGGCTTCGGCCTGGGCGCGGGTTTTCAACACGATCATCCCCACCCCCTCGCCCCGGGCATAACCGTTGGCCTGGGCCGAGAAGGTCTTGCTGCGCCCGTCGAGCGCCAGCATGCCGGCCTTGCTGAAGCTGATCTGGGCCTCGGGAGCGACCAGGGTATTGACCCCGCCGGCGATCGCCATGGCGCAATCGCCGCTGCGAATGGCTTGCACGGCGCGGTGGATGGCCACCAGCGAGGAGGAACAGGCGGTTTCGATCGGCTCGCTGGGGCCATGGAAATCCAGCAGGAAACTCATGCGGTTGGGGCCAACCGAAGGCACCATCGCCGTGGCACTGTAGCCTTCCACCGGTACCCCGGCCTTGGCGATCAGGCTGCTGTAGCCGGTCACCCCGGTGCCGACGAAGATCCCGGTATCGCTGCCGGCCAGGTCCCTGGCGGCATAACCGGCGTCTTCGATAGCCAGCCAGACATGGGTCATCAGCAACCGCTGCTGGGGGTCCATCAACTGCGCCTCACGCGGCGAGATGGCGAAGAACAGCGGGTCGAAGTGGTCGACACCGTGAATGAATCCGCCCCATTTGACGTTGGTCTTGTTCGGTTCCCGGTGCGGATCGCCGTAATACTCGCGCCAGTCCCAACGGCTGGCGGGCACCTCGCTGATGCAATCGCGGCCATCTTGAAGGTTGCGGCAAAACTGAGCGACGTCCTCGGCCATGGGGAAACACCCGCTGACCCCGATGATCGCGATGTCATCCAGGGCCGCACCTGCCGCCGTCGTGGCCGGCGGTGGCGCGGCTGGCCGTGGCGTCACTGTCGGCTGCGGTTGCTCAAGGGCTTGTTCCTGGGGCGCCTCGCTCCGCGGCGCAAACCGCGCAGCCAGCACATCGTGATGCTCACGCTCCAGGTAAGCGGCGAAGCGGCCAATGGTGGCGTGTTCGAAGAAGATCGTCGGCGCCAGGCTCAGCCGCCATTGCTGCTTCAGGCTGCTGGCCAGCGTGGTCAGGCTGATCGAATCGAAGCCGTACTGGCTGAACTCGGCATCGGTGCGGATATCGCTGGCGGGAATCTTCATCTGCGCGGACACCTGCTCGATCAAGGCCCGCTGCAAGGCCTGGCCCAGCCCGGGAGCCAGGGGCGCCACGCCGGCGGACCCGGGCGGCGGCGCTGCCGGCCGTGGCGCGCCGGCCACCAGCCGGATGATCGGCCCAGGCTGGCCGTGCATGACCAACACTTGGGGCAATGCCAGGGCAACGCACTGGCGCAAGGCATGGATCCCGGCGTTGCTGGGCATCGCCAGCATGCCGGTGTCCTGCTGCATTTGCCGGGCGGTGGCGGCATCCACCCGCATGCCGCCGTCCTTCCACAGTGGCCAGTTGATCGCCAGGCTGTGGCCTTGACGCAGCCCCTGGGCGACGAGCCGCTGGCGATAGGCCGCATAGCGATCGACGAAGGCATTGGCTGCGGCGTAGTCCGCCTGGCCGACATTGCCGACCACACCGGTTCCCGAGGAAAAACCGATCCAGAAATCCAGCGCCAGGTCGGCGGTAGCCAGGTCGAGGTGACGGGTACCGACGACCTTCGCCGCCAGCACCTGCCTGAACTGCTCGTCCTGCTTGTTGATCAGCAAGCTGTCCTGGATCACCCCGGCGCAGTGCAGCACGCCGTCCAGATGCCGATGCTCGGCGACGATCTCTGCCACCAGGCGCCGTACCGCCGGTTCGTCGCTGACGTCCAGTCGCCGGTACTCGATGCGGTTGCGCCGCGGATCGATCCCGGCCGTGGCATCGGCGGTCGCTGGCGAACGGCCGGTGAGAATCAACACAGCGTCGCTGACGCTGGCGACGATGGCCTGGGCGAACACCCGGCCCAGGCCGCCCAGGCCTCCAGTGATCAAGTACACCCCGCGATCCCGCCACGGCGCCTCGATCGCCAGGTCCATCGGGGGGCAAGGCAGCCAGTGCAGGACCTGGCGCCGGCCACCCTGGTAACGGATCGCGATATCGGACGCTGGCGCATTGTCCGCCAACCGTTGTGCCAGGCACTGGGGTTCGTCCAGTTCGAGCAGTTGGGCACGCACCGCCGGCACCTCCAGTTGCAGGCTGCGCAGCAGCGCCGCCAGGCCGCCGACCAGGCGTTCGCCTTGGGGGTCATGTACTGCCAATTGCAACAGGCGCCGGCCGCCACCTGCGCCGAGCAGCCCCCTGATTTGCTGCAACAGCGCCAGGGCGGTCCGTTCATAGTCCAGGGCGCAGTCCTGTTCGATGAAGTCCAGCACCCGGCATTGGCCCCCGACGCCCTGCCCGTCCAGTTGCCGCTGGACCTGGCCGGCGCTTTCCGGCTCGAAGCCGCTGAGCAGGACCAGGCGCTGCTCGAACTCCGGCGCGGCTGCCGCGGGCGCGGGTTCATCAAGCCAGCGCGGCTGGAACAACAGGGTCTGTGGCAGCGCCGTTGCGCCATCCACCGGCTCGTCCACCGGGTTCAGTACCCGGGAGGTGAACCCTCGCAGCGCCACGCACAGCTTGCCTTGCTCGTCGAACAACTGGATGTCCAGGCGCTGCAGGGCCGTCTCGGCCTGCTGGTCCCCGCGGCGTTCGGCATAGCTCACCCGGGCCCACATCCGTTCGCTGCAGCGGTCCAGGACCTGCAAGGCCTCCAGGGCGAACGGCAGCGTCGGCCGGGACAACGCCGGCAACTGCTGCCGCTGTTCCTCGTCCAGCACCACATCGGCTCCGAGGCTCAAGGCAATGGCGGCCTGCAATGCCGAGTCCAGCAGCGATGGGTGCAGCACATAGTCGCCAAGGCTCGCCTGCTGGCAAGCGGGCAGCGCCAGTTGCGCCAGCACCTCGCCATGCCCCAGGTACACCCTCTGCAAGCCCTGGTAGGCCGGACCGTGATCGAAGGTCATGGCCTGGTAAGCCTGGTAGCACTGCCCGGCACCAAGCTGGCCACCGTTCATGCGTGCCTTGAACGCCGCCAGGTCGGCCGACTGCGGCGCGGCGGGCGCGGCGAAGTTGGCCAGGCCCTGGCTGTGCAACAGCGCTTGGCCCATCGCCTGGCCGGTCGCCGGATCCAGTTCGCGACTGCTGATTTCGAAGCGCAGTTGCCCATCGTCCTCGGCCGTGAGTTCGATCTCCACTTGCCGTGGCCGGTCCTCGACGATCAGGGGCCGCAGCCAGACCACCTGGCTCAGTGACGGTTGTCGTCCCGTCGCGACCAGGGCCACGGCGGCCCGGGCCATTTCCAAGTGAGCGACCCCGGGAAAGATCCGTTGCCCCGCAACCTGATGCTGCGCCAGGAACCACTCCTGGCCATCGAATCGACTGGTGAAGCGTTGCCGCTGCGGATCCGAAGTGTCGCGTTCGAGGAACGGATGCATGGGCGCCGCGATACCGGCGCCGGCCTCGCCCGCCGCGGCGCCGCGTTGTGCTGGCGGTATCCAGAAGTTCTGTCGGGCGAAAGGATAGACCGGCGCGTGTATCCGTCGCGCGGTGCTGTGGTGCTGGCGATTGAACGCAGCCCAGTCGAGGCTGCCCCCGGCCACCCAGGCTTCGGCCAGTGCTTGCAGGCTCGCCGGATCGCCAGCGACGGGTAACGGGATGTCCCGGCGTTCACCGCTCACGACTTGTCCGTCCCAGCAATGCCGGCAGGCGCGGCGATCCAGCCAGTGGTTGAGTTGCTGGCGCAACTGCTCCTTGTCGCCGCACAGGAACATCAATCGATGCGCCAGGGCCTGCCGTCCGATTTGCAGGGTATAGGCCAGGTCCGCCAGGCGCAGGTCCGGGTCCAGCAAGGCCTGGCGCAGCCGCCGGGCATAGCGCCTGAGGCTATCGGCGGTACGCGCCGACAACGGTAGCAGGCAGGGCTGGCCCGGCTCCTCGGTGGGGGCAGCCAGGGTTTGCGGCGCCTGGCGAATGACCATGTGCACATTGGTGCCGCTATGCCCGAAGGAATTGAGCGCGGCCATCCTCGGGCCGTCGGCGGGCCACTCCCGAGGCTCGCGATGGATATGGAACGCCGAGCCCGCCAGCTCGATGCGCGGGTTGAGCTGCTGGAAGTGCAGCAGCCCCGGCAGTTGCCGGTGTTTCATCGACAACAGGATCTTGATCAGGCTGACCACCCCGGCGGCCGCCGAGGCATGGCCGATGTGCGCCTTGGCGCTGCCCAGCGCGCAATAACCGGTGTCGCTGGTGAACTGGCGGAACGCTCGCACCAGCGCGTT
The DNA here is from genome assembly GCF_002112765.1 of Pseudomonas sp. B6(2017). NCBI lineage: Bacteria > Pseudomonadati > Pseudomonadota > Gammaproteobacteria > Pseudomonadales > Pseudomonadaceae > Pseudomonas > Pseudomonas sp. B6(2017). The sequence goes on from NZ_NEIQ01000021.1 coordinate 46,806, forward strand.
GACCTCCACCGGGTCTCCCAGCGGCGTGCCGGTGCCATGGGCCTCGACGTAGCTGATCTGCCGTGGGTCGATGCCATGGCGCCGATACAGTTCGCCGATCAGCCGCTCCTGGGCCTGGCCGCTGGGCGCGGTGATCCCGTTGCTGGCGCCGTCCTGGTTCATTCCCGAGGCGCAGATCACCCCGTGGATCGGGTCGCCATCGGCCAGTGCCTCGGACAGGCGCTTGAGCGCCAGCATGCCCACCGCCTCGGACAGGACGATGCCGTCGCTGCGCTGGTCGAAGGTATGGCAGCGCCCGGTGGGCGAAAGCATGTCCATCTGGGCGAGGCTGATCAGCCCGGGCTCGCCGAGGGTGGCGAATACACCGCCGGCCAGGGCCAGCGTCGACTCCCCGTTGCGCAAGCTTTCGCAGGCCAGGTGGATCGCCGTGGCCGAGGACGAACAACCGGTATTGACCACCAGCGCCGGCCCCTTGAAATCCAGGTAGTAAGACAGCCGCGAAGCGATGATCGCGTCGGAGGCGCCGATGAAGGTCTCGTGGAAATAACCCGCCGGCTCGGCACCGACGAAGATCCCCACGGCCTGGTCACGCAAGCCCTTGGGGTTGTAGCCGGCATCTTCCAGGGCCTTCCAGCTCTCCTGGAGCACCAGCCTCTGGTGCGGATTCATCGACTCGGCATCGCGGGGGGAAATATTGAAGAACAGCGGGTCGAAGTCGTCCCGCTGTTCCAGGACCCCACCCCACTTGCAATAGGTCTTGCCGCTTTGGCGCTCGGCCGAAAAGGCCCGTCGCTGGTCCAGGTAGCGCTCACCCAGTTCGCCCACGCCGTCGACGCCGGTGCTGAGGTTGTGCCAGAAACGCTCGACGTCGGCCGCGCCGGGAAATTGCCCGGCCATGCCGATCACCGCGATTTGCTCGGCAACCGCCGGCCGCTCTCCGAGACCCTCCTGGACCACGCCCTGGCCATCGGCCTTGAGCCGCCGCAGCAGTTGCCCGGCCTCGTCGGCACTGATCTGGCGCTGTTGCAGCCGGGCGATGATGGATTGAAATGCTTGGCTGCTCATGATTGTCCCTTCCCCACCGCTGCCTGCGCGATGCCCTGGTTGGCCGCAACGCTGTCGTTGACGATTTTCAGCAATTCATCGATTGCCAGTTCACCGTTGAGAAACGCCGCCTCCAGGTGCTCTACGGATGCGCCTGGCGGCGCCACCATGGCCTGCTCCGGGCTTGCGTCCAGGCGGGCGCATTGCTTCGGGTGATGCTCCAGCAGGTAGTCCACCAGGGCTTGCAGCGATGGGTAGTCGAACAACAGCGCCGTGTTCAGTTCCAGGCCCAGGGCGTCGCCGATGTGGCTGACGAAGCTCACGCCGAGGATCGAGTCGATACCGTAGTCGGCGAACGGCTGGTCCACCTGGATACGCCCGGGCTCCAGTTGCAGGGCCTTGGCCAGGCCCTCCAGGGCCAGGGCGGTGAGCGCCGTGCGCGCGCCCTCGGTGGTCGCGGTGGTGACAGGCGCTGTCGCGGGCGGGATCGCGCGCGGCGCGGCATTGGGCAGGGCCTGCGGATGCTGTCGAGTCTGGTCACGGCGCCCGACTATCACCTGCTGGCCCAGCTCATGGGCGCACTGTGCGGGGAACAGCACCTGGTCGAAACCGCTCTCGCCCAGCACGTTGGCCCAGCTCTGCGGGGCCAGCGCCGGAGTACCGGGAATGCGCAACTGCGGATCTTCGTACAGCCACCAGCCCTTGAGCAGGCCGAAGGTCAGGTGGGAGAACAGCGATTGCTGGCTGATTTCGTTCAGCACCAGGATCCCACCGCCGCGCAGCAAGGACGCGGCATGGGCCACGGTCCGGCGGATGTTGCTGGTGGCGTGCAACACATTGGCGGCGATGACGATGTCATAGCCGCCCTCCTCCAGCCCCTGGGTGTGTGGCGGCTGCTCGACGTTCCACACCTGGTAGCTGAGGAAGGGATGGTCCGGGCCATAGGTTTTCCTGGCGTACAGCAAGAACGCTTGGGAAATGTCGGTGTAGCAGTACTCGGCGATGCGCTCGCGCCAGGGTTGCAGCGCCGGCAGCACGATGGAACTGGTGCCCCCGGTGCCGGCGCCGATCTCGAGGATCCGCAGCGGTCGCTGCGCTGTGCTGGCAGGCAGCATTTCCAGATGCTGTCGCACCACTGCGGCCACCACCTGGTTGAAGTAGTCGGACATGGCGTTGTCGCGGTATACCCCCTCGACCTTGCTCATCGAACCGTTGGGAAACAGCACATCGGTGGCCTGGGTGCGACCGGCGAGTATCGCCGGCAACTGCCGCAGGCAAGCGTCCACCAACTGCACCTGGGCCTTGCGCTGGGGCTCGGCGAGCAACGAGTCCCTGAGCCGGTCCCAGGATTGCTCCAGCTGTTCCACGGGCGCCTGGGCAGCCAGGGCGGCCTGGCTCCCCCGCTGTTCGATCAGCCCATGCTGCTGCAACCACTGCAGGCTGGTGGTCCACCAGCGGCCATAGTGCTCGCCGATACCCGCGAACTGGCGCAGGGCATCGCACTCATCGAACTGTCCCGGCTGCAAGAACACGCCCAGGCGGCGCAATTGGGCCAATGTCATGGCCGCCAGGGCGGCATCGAAGGGCAACGGGTCGTGGGCCGCAAGCAACGGCCGGGCAGCCAGGCGATAGGGCTCCAAGCCAATCTCGCTCCCCGGTGCCGCATCCTGGCCAAGGACCACCCGTGCGGGTTGCAACTGCATCAATTGGCGGACCGGCGCCGAAGCCGCCATGCACAGTACCTGCTCCAGCTGGCCACGGCTCAGGGCGTCGATGAAGCGGGCGAAACACAGGAAGCCCTCGCGGTCCTCCAGGGCCGCGGCGTGGCGACTCATGGGTTGCGCCGCCGGATCGGCCTCCTGTTGCTCGGCCAGGGAAGCCAGCCAGAACCCCCAGTGGATAGCCCCCACCGGGAACCCGGCCTGCTGTCCCAGGCTGCGCACCAGGGCATCGCCGAAGGTGATGCCGGCGGCATAGGCGCCCAGGCGCGCAGCGCCGGAAAAGGCAAAGCTCTGCCCGGACGAGAAGTAGCACATGAAGTCCAGCGGCTCATCGGCCAGCGCCCGGTAGAACTCGATGGCGCCCCGGCTCTTCACTGCCAGGATCGCCTCGAACTGCGGCTCGGGGATACGCGTCAGTGGATCTTCATGGCTGAACACCACCGCGGAGAAGATCGCTCCATTGATCGCCCCGTAGCGCTGCTTGATCTCAGCCACGGCGCCGTGCAGCGCTGTCGGATCGTTGGTGTCGGCTTGCAGGTAGTGCAACTGCGCCGGCGCGGCCAGGCCGGGAACCTGCTGCCGGCAGTGGGCAAGCCGGCTTTGCACCCGGGGATCGTCCACGGCGCGGCGCCCGAGCCAGATCACCCGGGCCTGGTAATCGGCCAGCAGATGGCGACTGATGATCGAACCCACGGTGCCAGCGCCGCCGAGAATCACATAGACCCCGCCTCGCTTGAGCGCCGGCGTGCTGAAGTGGCCGTCGGCCGGTTGCCCCTGGGGTTGCCAGCCCAGGTTGAAGATGCGCTGGCGATAACGCACGCCATCGCGCAACCCCACCACCTCGCCCCGGGCCAGCCCGGCCTCGCCCTGGATCTGGCGCAGCAAGCGCGACCGGCTCCGGGAATCGAGCAACTCGCGATGATCGACATCCAGGTTGCGCACGCGAAACCGATGCTCGCCCTGGGCCATGGCATAGGCCATGCCCGTCAGCCCGCCGCCCACGACGTTCACCGACCCGGTGCCGATGGCGAAGTTGTCCTGGCTGATGATGTAGCTGTCGATGGACGGGCAAGGGCTGTGTTGCTTGAGCCATTTTCCCAGGCGCAACAGGAGGATCTCGTTGGCCTTCGGACTGTCCAGTTGCGCCTGCCAGTGGCTGGGCTCGGCATGGCCGCCGAAAAAGTACAGGCAGTCGATGGGCGCCTGGGTACCCGGGCACTGCTCCAGTGCTTGCGGATCGTCCACGTCCAGTTCCCAGTGGTCCGGGGCCAGGCAGGTCGTGCGCTGGCCGGGTTCCAGGCGAATCACCCGGCCACCGTCGGTGGCGAAGCCGGCGCCGAGCAGGTACTGGGCGGCAAGTGCTTCGACCATGGGCCGGTTGCTGGCATCGGCGACGATCAGCACGCAGCGGTGCCCGGCAATCGCCCGCTCGGCAATCTGCGCCTGATCGTCCTGGTCATCGGCCTGCCAGCGGGCCAGGTAGCTCAGGTGGTCAATGCTGGTCGCTAGCGGCAATCCGCTGGGCGCCGTTGCGGCCTCGGCGCCGGGCACCGGCTCCAGGCTCGGCAGCCAGTAGGACTCCCGGGCGAAGGGATAGACCGGCAGGCTGATCCGATACGGCGGCGACCCTTCACGCCCGACCTGCAACTGCGACCAGTCGACGGCCTCGCCACGGGTCCAGGCCGCCAGCAAGGATTGCGCCAGGGGCGCGCCCGGGGCATCACCAAGCTCGGCCGGGAGCTCGGCGGCCGCGCGCTTGCCGCGCAGGTCGGCGCCATATGCCCCCGGCGGGGCCGCGCCGTCGTCGATGAAGGCGCGCAAGGCCATGGTCAGCGCCGCAGGCGAATCGACGATCAGGCCAAGTCGCACGGCCATCGTTTCCCGCCCCTGCTGCAAGGTGTACGCCAGGTTCGCCAGTTCGCCGCCCGCCAGCGCCGGACGGGCCTCCAGGTAGGCCAGCAGCGCCTGTGCATAGTCGCGCAGGCGCTCCGGGTCCCGGGCCGAGAGCAGGATCACCTCGACCGCCCCAGCGCTGGGCAGCTCGCGGTACTCGGCATGCTCCTGCAGCAGCACATGGGCATTGGCGCCTCCGGCCCCGAAGGACGAGACCCCGGCGATACGCCGCCCGCCATCGGCCGGCTGCCAGTCGGCGAGCCGCTGCTGCAGGTGGAACGGCGTGGTTTCCAGGTGCAGGTTGGGATTGAGCGTCGCCGCGTGCAGGCTCGGTACCAATTGCTTGTGCTTGAACTGCAGGAGCACCTTGCTCAACCCGGCGATGCCGGCGGCACCTTCCAGGTGACCGATGTTGGCTTTCACCGAACCCAGGGCGCAGCGGCCAGGCTCCACGCCATCGGGGGCGAAGGCCTGGACCAGGCCGCTCACCTCGATCGGGTCGCCCAGCTCGGTGCCGGTGCCATGGGCTTCGATATAGCTGATCTGGCGGGCATCGAGCCCGGCCTCTGCGATGGCCTGGCGGATCACCCGGGCCTGGGCCTGGGGGTTGGGCACGGTGTAGCCGTTGGTCTTGCCGCCGTGGTTGACCGCCACGGCGCGGATCAACCCGTGGATGTTGTCGCGATCGGCCAGGGCCTGGGACAAGGGCTTGAGCAGCACCGTGCCGACCCCCTCGCCCGGCACGAAGCCATTGCCGCCCTCGCCGAAGCTGCGGCAGCGGCCGTCCCTGGAGAGCATCTGCCCGGCGCTGAGCTCGACGTAGTTGGACGGGTGCAGGTACAGGTTGACACCACCGGCCAGGGCCATCCGGCATTCACCGCGACGCAGGCTCTGGCAGGCCCGGTGCAGAGCGCTCAGCGACGACGAGCACATGGTGTCCACCGGTTCGCTCGGGCCGTTGAGATCCAGCACATAGGACACCCGGTTGGCAGTGGAACTGAACGAGGTACGGGGAAAGATCAGCTGGCCCCGGGCACGCAACTCGGGACCATAGAGGCCATAACCGGTCTTGGTGATCCCGGCGAAGACCCCGACCTTGCCCTGGTACTGCCTGGCCAGGTCGGCCCGGGTGATCCCGGCGTCTTCCAGGGTTTGCCAGCAGGACTGCAGGAACAGCCGTTCCTGCGGGTCCATGTTCAGCGCCTCGCGCGGCGAGATATTGAAGAACAGCGGGTCGAACTCGGCGAAGCCGTCGATGAACCCGCCCCACTTGCTGTAGCTGCGGCCCAGCTTCAGGGCCTCGGCGACCGAGTCGACATAGAAGTCCTCGAGTGGCCAGCGCTGCGCGGGGATCTCGGTGATGCTGTCGCACCCGGCCTTGAGGTTCTCCCAGTATTGTTCGAGGTTGGCCGCCTGGGGGTAGCGACCGCTGATACCGATGATGGCGATGGGCTCGACGGTGTCCAGCGGCGCGGCTGGCGCTGCCGCCTGGGCAGGCGCCTGGCCGGCCGGCTGGGCGCCCAGGCCGCTCCACAGCAGGCAAGCGCGTGGGTGCTCGGCCACCAGGTAGGCGGCCAGCGCCTGCAGGTTGGGGTATTCGAAAAACAGCGTCTTGGACAGCAGGCGCTCCGCCGGGGGCAACTGGGTCAGCGTCGAGAACACCTCCTCCAGCGCCCGGTTGAGCCGGATGATCATGATCGAGTCGATGCCGTATCGCTCCAGCGGTGCCAGGGTTTCGACCCGACTGGCCGGTAACTTGGTGACAGCGCAGAACACCGCCTTGAGCCGGTCCAGGATCGCTTCGTCGAGCTGCGTGGAGTCGCCAGCGGGTGCCATCGAGCCCTGCTCCGGCTCGCTTACCCCAGGTTCGGTGGCGGCGAAGTGCCCGCGAATGCGCGCCAGGTCGCCCTCGATCACCAGCAGCCGTTCAAGGCCCGCGCCCAAGCCCAGCTGCAAGGCCTGGATCCCCTGCAACGACTGCATGGGCACCATGCCGCTGTGCTGGCGAATATGCGCCTGGTCAGCGGCGCTGATGCGCATGCCACCGTCGCGCCACAACGGATAGGCGAGCGCCAGGGTCTGGCCGAAACGCAAACCCTGCTCGACCCGCTGGTTACGCCACGCGGCGAAATGGTCGATGAAGCCGTTGGCAGCGGCGTAGTCGGCCTGGCCGATGCTGCCGAGCACCGCGGAACAGGACGAGAACAACACGAAGAAATCCAGATACAGCTGGCGGCAGGCATGGTCGAGCAGTTCCGTGCCCAATACCTTGGCGGCGAATACCTCGACCAGGTCCTGGGGTGTTTTCTGGGCCAGCAAGCGGTCCCGGTTGATCCCGGCGGCATGCAGTACCCCATCGAGCCCGCCGTGGTCGGCGCGAATCCTTCCGACCAGGCGCTCCAGGGCCTGGGCATCGGTCAGGTCCAGCGCCTGGTAGACCACCGTGGCGCCCAGCCGGCCAATGGCCTGCAACTGCGCCTGGCGCGCCTCGTCCAGGGTCGAGCGCCCGACCAGGATCAAGGTGGTCTCGCGGCATTGCTCGGCAATCGCCCGGGCGAAGATCAGCCCCAGGCCACCGGCACCGCCAGTGATCAAGTAGACCCCGCGATCCTTCCAGGGCACATGCACGCCGCCGCGATTGGCAGCACCGTCGTCCGCCAGTTCCTGCCATTGCAGTTCCTGGTGCTCGCCCTGCGCTGCAATCCGTTGCAGCACCGAGCTGGCGCGCTGGCGGCGCTCCCCCCACAGGCTGGTCAAGCGCGCCAACTGCGCCGCCGGCAGTGGTTGGCCGGCGTCCACCCGCAGCAGCAGGCACCTGGCGCTAAGCAATGGCTGCTCCAGGCAGGCCGTTTTCAACAGCCCCTCCAGGCCTGCGTAAAGCCCCTGTTCCGGGGTCCGTTCGGCGATCATCAGCTCTATCTGGACCCGCTCCTTCAACCCTTGCACGCACCGCAACAAAGCAACGGCCAGCTGTTGGTAGCAGGCTCCCGGAGTGCTCTTGTCGCAGGCCAGCACTTGCGCCTGGACCCCGGCACCGCCAACGCGGGCCAGCTCCTGCAACTGCGCCAGTTGTGCCGGGTCGAAGCCGACCCACAACAGCAAGCGCCGATGGCTCCCGGCCCCGGCATCGAGGCTCGTGCCCAGGGGTTCCTGCCACACCGGGCGAGCAAGGAACAGCCCGGTCGCCGGCGCAAGCTCGGGCGTCGACGACCGGGCCGGCTCGGCGGCAGACACGGGCACCTGCTCGATCCAGTAGCGCTCCTTGGCGAATTGATAGGTCGGCAGGTGAATGCGCCTGGCCGAACCGGCCGGCCACAACCCCGCCCAATCGACCTGCGCTCCGGCCAGCCACTGGCTGGCCAGGGGGTCGTGGTCGCCGCTGAGCTCCGGTGTTTCGCCGTCGGCCAGGCGCAGCAGCCGCGCGCGTAATTGCCCGGCATCCTCGGCGACCACCAGCGCCCTCACGGGCATGGGTTCCCGGGCGGTTTGCAAGGTGAAGGCCAGGTGTTGGAGCGGCACGTCGTTGTGCTCCAGCCACTGCCCCAGGGCCCTGGCGTTGTCACGCAGGCTATCGAGGGTCTTGGCCGAGAGTGGCACGAGCCGGCCGACAGTTTCCGGCGCCTGGCCCGGGGCATCTAGCGGCTGCCCTTGATATTCGCCGACCACCAGGTGGGCGTTGGTGCCGCTATGGCCGAAGGAATTGAGCGCGGCGAGCAAGCGAGTGCCACCGCTGGCTTGCCAGTCCTGAGCCTGGCGGTTGATGTAGAACGGCGAATGTTCCAGTTCGATCAGTGGATTCAGGCAGGTGAAACCGGGCATCGCCGGCAACGTGCGCTGGCGGATCGACAGCAGGACCTTGACCAGGCCGATGACTCCGGCCGCTGCCGCGGCGTGGCCCAGGTTGGCCTTGGCGCTGCCCAGCACGCAATAGCCCCGGGCCTCGGTGAACGAGCGGAAGGCGCGGATCAGCGCGTTGGCCTCCACCGGGTCTCCCAGCCGGGTGCCGGTGCCATGGGCCTCGACATAGCTGATCTGTTCCGGGTCGATGGCGAACTTGTGCCAGGTATCACGCAACAGTTGCTCCTGCGCTTCGCCATTGGGCGCGGTGATGCCGTTGCTCAGGCCATCCTGATTGATCCCGGACGCTTCGATGACCCCATGGATCGGGTCGCCGTCGGCCTCGGCGTCTTCCAGGCGCTTGAGTACCACCATGGCCACGCCCTCGGAGATCACGGTGCCATCGGCAGCCGCATCGAACGCATGGCATTGGCCGCTGGGGCTGAGCATGTCGATGGCCGACAGGCTGACCAGCCCGCGCTGGTCCAGCAACGCATATACGCCGCCGGCCAGCGCCATGCGGCTTTCGCCGTGGCGCAGGCTTTCGCAGGCTTGGTGGATCGCCACCGCCGAGGACGAGCAGCCGGTGTTGACCACCATCGCCGGTCCCCTGAGATCCAGGCAGTAGGACAGCCGCGAAGCGATGATGGCCTCGGATCCGCCGGTAAAGGAGTCGTGCTGGTAGCCCCCCGGTTCGGCGCCGACATACAGGCTCACTGCCTGGCCCGCCAGGGTCCGAGGGTCGTAGCCGGCATCCTCCAGCGCCTTCCAGCTTTCTTGCAGCACCAGTCGCTGGTGGGGCGTCATCGACTCCGCCTCATGGGGAGTGAGGCTGAAGAACAATGGATCGAAGCAATCGCGGTCCTTGAGGATGCCGGCGCGCTTGCAACGGCTGGTGCCCGGCCGGCCATCCGTGCTGTAGGCCTCGGGCCGCAGATAGTCCGGCCCCAGCTCCTGCACGCTGTCGTAACCGGCCAGCAGGTTGGCCCATAGCTGCTCGACGTTGTCGGCGCCGGGGAACTGCCCGGCCATGCCGATCACCGCGATCGGCCCCGGACGGCCCTGCGTGGTGCCGCCGGGAACCGTACCCGCCAGCGCGGCGACCACGACCGGGTTGCCCGGCAACCGGGACGCTGGCGGGTCCTGGACACTGGCCGCGCTACCGGCCAGGGCCGCGGCGATCGGCGCGCCATGGGCCTGCAGCAAGTAGGCCTGCAACTTGGCCACCGTGGCCTGCTCGAACAGGATCGCGCTGTTGAGCGTGATTCCCAATTGGCTGCCCAGGTGCTTGAGGAACCCGACGCCGAGGATCGAGTCCACGCCGTAGTCGGAGAATGGCGTATTCAGGGCGATGCCCTGCTCTTCGGCCTTCAGGGTCCTGGCCAGGGCCTGGACGATCAGTTGCCGCAACCTGCCTGGAACATCGGTGCAGGGGGTGGTGGCGCTGGCAGGTGGCAGGTTCACGCTGGACTCCTTGTCGGGTGCGGGCGCGGCCGGTTGTTGCAGCGCGACGACTGGCCGCGCCAGGGCGTCGCCATGGGCGGTGATGATCTGCTGTCCCAGGTCGATGGCCGGCGGGATGTGCGCCAGGGCCCGTTCGAAACCGCTGCTGCACAGCAGCTGCAGCCAGGTTCGCTCGGCGATCAACGGTGAACCGGGGATGCGCAATGCCGGGTCGTCGTACAGCCACCAGCCATCGAGCAAACCGAAGGTGACGGTAGCGGCGCAGGTCTTGCGGTTCAGTTCGTTCAACGCCAGCAGGCCGCCATTGCGCAACAGCGAGCGGACCCGCCCCAGGGTGCGGCGCATGTCGCCGGTGGCGTGCAGCACATTGGTGGCGACGATGACGTCATAGGCCGGGACGCTGTCGTGGCCCTGGCTGATGTCCAGGATGCGCGTGGTGAAGTAGGGCCGCCCCTGGGCGAAGCTGGCCTGGCCATGGTGCAGGAAGGCCCGGGACAGGTCGCTGTAGCAGTACTCGCCGATGTGCCCGGCCCAGGGTTCCAGCGCTGCCAGCAAGGCGGCGGTGGTGCCGCCGGTGCCGGCGCCCACTTCGAGGATGCGCAGCGCCCGGCCGGGCTCGGCTTCGGTCAGCCGCTGGATGTGGGCACAGACCTGGACGGCCAGTTGCCGGTTGAAAAAGTCCGCAAGGCTGTTGTGTTTGTAGATGCCCTCGACCTTGTCCATCGAACCGTCCGGGAACAGCAGGTCCGTGGCCTGGAGCTGCCCGGTCAGGATGCGTGGCAGGTGCAGCAGGCAATCGTCGATCAGCGTCACCTGGGCCTGCCGCTCGGGGTCCGCCAGATATCGGTCGCGCTGGTCCTTCCAGGCGGCCAGGATCGCCTCACGCCGGTTCCGGGCGATGGGGGTGGCCACGGCGAATGTCGCGCCCTGCCGGCGCAGGTGACCCTGTTCCACCAGGATCGCCAGGCATTCCTGCCACCAGCGCCGGTAGCGCTCGCCAATCCCGGCGCGCTGGCGCCAGTGTTCGGCGTCATGGGCGTCGCTGGTCACGAAGATCCCCAGGGTCTGCAACTGGACCAACAACAGCACGGCGATGGACTGATCGAGTATCCGTGGCTCGAATATCCCTTGCAGGCGTTGGTGTTCGGCCACTGGCAACTCGACCGACGGGGCGGCGGCCGGCAGCAGCTCGCCAGGCTCGAAACGCAACTGCCGGCCCTCGGGCACCGCCATCAACTGGCGTACCGCGGGCGATGCCTTGAGGCACACCAAGCGACGCAGCGAGCCGCTGGCCAAGTGCCCGACGAAGTGGCTGAAGCAGGCAAACCCTTCGGCATCCTCGAGGGCGTCCAGGTGCTCGCTGATCGGCTGCGCTTGGAGCGAAGCACGCCAGAACCCCCAGTTGATCACCCCCACCGGAAAACTGGCGGTGGCCGCGATCCTGGCGGCGCAAGCATCGGCGAAGGTGATGCCACAGGCGTAGGCGGACAGCTTCGCCGCACCGGAAAAGGCAAAGCCCTGCCCGGACGAGAAGTAGCAGAGAAAGTCCAGCGGCTGCCCCGCCAGGGCCTGGTAGAAGTTCAGGCTGCCGCGGCTCTTGACCTGGAGAATGTCCTGGAACTGCTCTTCGCTGGTGTGGCGGATGCTGTTCTCGAAGTCGAAGACCATGGCCGAGAACACCGCGCCATTGATCCGTCCGTAGCGCTGGGTGACCTGGGCCACGGCCCGCTGCAACTGCGCCAGGTCCGTTGCATCGACCTGCAGGTAGTCGACCCGTCCACGCAGCGATTGGGCCGCCAGGCGCTGGCGCACCGGTTCGCTGTCCGCGGGTTGCCGGCCCAGCCAGACCACCCGGGCCTGGTAATGCTCGACCAGCTGCCGACTGAGCACCTGGCCGATCACTCCACTGCCGCCGAGAATCAGGTACACCCCATCGTGCCGCAGGGCCGAGGGGCTGGTGCCGGACGGTGGCGGCAGCACCAGCGGCCACAGTTGCTGGACGAAGCGTTCGCCGACGGCCAGCTTGACCGGCTCGCCGCGCAATGCGGCAGGTTCGGCCAGGATCTGCGCCAGCAGCCGCTGCCGGCTGGCCGGCTCTTCGAGGTCGGCGGGGTCCAGGTCCAGCTGGCGCAGACGCACCCGGTACTCACCCTGGGCCATCGCATAACCCAGGCCGGTGCTACCCGCCCCCACGGGATTGCCCGAGGGCGTCGAGCCGGCGAAGTCGTGGCGAGCGAACGACAACAGGAAGCAATCGATGACGTGCTCGCCAGCCTGCTGGCCCAGGGCCTTGAACAGGCGCAACAGCGGCAGCTCATGGTGCTGCAGGCTGTCGGCCAGCTCTGCCAGCGACAGGTCGGCCGCTTGTGGCGCGACGCTCACCAGGATCTGCGCCAGCGGCCCCAGCGTCGCCAAGGTGTCGACCAGGGCTGCCGGGTCGCCAGCATCGCAGCGCCAGTGACCCGGTGTCAGTTCGGCAGACGCGCCCTGCTCGCAATCAATCCGCAACAACCGGCGGCGGTCCTGGTAATGCGCGTGCAATGCCGTCTGCAAGGCTTCGCTGATACTACCGGCCTGGCCCAGGGTCACCAGCAACACCGCTCCGGGGCCTGGCTCCGGCGCCGGTTCCGCGGCTGCCTGGACCTCCCAGCGTGGCAGGTAGCAGCAATCGTCGAGGTCCGCCGCCGTCGGCGTCTCGACCGGTCCCCCAGGGGCTGGTGGTTGGGCCAGGCCAGGAAGCCAGTAGCTGTCTCGGGCGAAGGGATAACCCGGCAGGCTGATGCGCCTGGGCCGCCGATGGGTGTCATCGCCGTAGAGCCGTGGCCAGTCCACGCTGGCACCCAGCACCCAGGCGGCCGCCAGTTGCTCCAGCCGCGCCTGTTCCGGCAATTGCGCGTCGGCGGCCGGCGGCCCGTAGGGATCGCACTGGCCCTGGAATACGTGGCCCTGCACCGTACCGGCCAGCCACTGCTCCAGGCCTTGCTGGAGTTGCGCCAATGACGCCACTGTCAGCGCCAGGCGCTCGGCCAGGGCTTCGCGCCCGGTCTGCAGGGTCCACGCCAGGTCGGCCAGGGCCAGGTCCGCGGCTCCTTCACCGGCCAGCAAACCCAGCAGCCGCGTAGCCGACTCCGCCAGGCGCTGGGGATCCCTGGCCGACAGCGGGATCAACCAGGGGCCGGGCATGGCCGGCCGCAAGTCCACCTGGGCCAGATGCTCTTCGACGATCAACGAGGCATTGGCGCCGCCGGCCCCGAACGACGAGATCGCGGCGATGCGCGTCGCGCCATTGGCCGTCCAGGGTGCCAGGCGCTGCTGCAGGCGCAGTGGGGTCTCGTGGAAATCGATCCGTGGATTGGGCTGCGCGGCATGCAGCGACGGCGCCAGCTGGCGGTGCTTGAGTTGCAGCAGCACCTTGCTCAGCCCGGCGATGCCGGCGGCGCTTTCGCAGTGGCCGATATTGCTCTTGATCGAGCCTATGGCGCATTGCATGCCCGCCTGCTTGGCCAGGACCCGGTTCAATCCGCTGATCTCGATCGGATCGCCCAGCGCGGTGCCGGTGCCATGGGCCTCGATATAGCTGAGCCGACTGGGGTCCAGGCCCGCTTGCGCCAGGGCCTTTTCCAGCACCCGCTGCTGCGCCGTGGCGCTGGGTACGGTATAGCCGTTGGTCTTGCCGCCGGCATTGGTGGCGCTGCCGCGAATCACCCCGTAGATCCGGTCGCCGTCGGCGAGCGCTCGGGCCAGGGGCTTGAGCACCACGGCGCCGACGCCCTCGGCATCGACGAAGCCATCGGCCTCATTACCGAAGGCACGGCACTGGTCGCCGGACGAGAGCATCATCATTTCGCATAGGCCAAGGTAATGCCGGGCATTGACGATCAGGTTGACGCCACCGGCGATGGCCACCTCGCAGCGTCCGCCGAGCAGGCTCTGGACCGCCAGGTCGATCGCCGTCAACGACGACGAGCACGCGCTGTCCACCACCAGGCTGGGCCCCTGCAGGTCCAGCTGGTAAGACACCCGATTGGCGATCGACCAGTAGTTGCTGATGGGGTTGTAGCTGCCGTTCATGACCCCGACGAACACCCCGACCTCGCCCTGGCGATGCAGGGTCGCCGGGTTGTAGCCCGCGTCCTCGATGCTGTGGTAGGCCACCTCCAGGAACAACCGCTCCTGCGGGTCCATGCGTTCAGCTTCGGTGCGCGAGATGCGGAAGAACCCCGGATCGAACTGGTCGATACCCTCGATGAAGCCGCCCCAGCGCGTGTATAGATGCCCGGGGGTGCCTTTTTCCGAGGCGAAGTAACATTGCCAGTCCCAGCGTGTGCGTGGAATCTCGCCGATGGCGCAGTGCCCGGTGGCCAGGTTGTGCCACAGCTCATCCATGCATCGGGCCCCGGGGTAGCGCCCGTCGAGGCCGATGATGGCGATACCGGCCGCCGCGCCTGCGGGTATCGCCGGCGTAACGCTGGATGGCACGCCGGCGTCGGGCCGTACCTGCTCGGATGACCCCAGCAACGCCTCGAGCTCGGGGCCTCGATGCAGGATGAAGTGGTCGGTCAGCGCCGCCAGGGTCGGCACTTCAAAGAACACCGCGCTGTCGACGGCGGAAAAATGCGCGCTGAAGGCATGGGTCAGGCGCACTACCAGGATCGAGTCCAGGCCATAGTCTTCCAGCGGCCGGGTCAGGCTGAGCTTGGCGGCGGGGATTTTCAGGGTCGTGCCGACCAGGTCGCGCAGGAACCCGGCGACCTGCTGCCACCAGTCACCGGCAACGGCCGGCTGCGCCAGCGGCGCAGGTAGCGGTGCAGGTTCGTGCTTGGGGGCAGGCGCTGGCCCGCCCAGGGGCTGGCGGACGATGCCGTCGCTCTGGGCCAGGATGATCTGCTGGCCCTGGTCGTGGGCTTCGCGAGCCGGGAACAGCACCGGGCCGAAACCTTCCTGCTCCAGCACCGCCTGCCAGCCAGCCGGCGACAGGCCGGGGCAACCGGGAATGCGCAAGGCCGCATCGCGGTAGAGCCACCAGCCTTCGAGCAGGCCGAAGCTCAGATGGGTGAACAGCGAGGCCTGGCTGATTTCGTTGAGCAGCAGCAAGCCGCCCTTGCGCAACAGCGCCTTGGCGTTGCGCAGGGTCTGGCGGATATCGACGGTGGCGTGCAACACGTTGCTCGCCACCACCAGGTGATAGCGATCGACCTCCATGCCCTGCTCGGCGCAAGGCCGGGACACGTCGAACAACCGGGTCCGCAGGAAAGGGTTGGCCGCGCCGAACTGTTCGGCGCCATGCTGCAGGAAGACCTGGGACAGATCGGTGTAGCAGTACTCGGCGATCTGCGCGTGCCAGGGCGCCAGGGCCGCCAGCAGGCCCGCCGTGGCGCCGCCCGTACCGGCGCCAATCTCCAGGATCCGCAACGGCTCGGCCGGCTCCGGGCGAGTTTCGATATAGGCCAGCGCCGCGGCGATCAGCACCTGGTTGAAGTAATCGCACAGCTGGTTGTTCTTGTAGACGCCCTCCACCAGGCTCATCGTCCCCTCGGGGAAGAGGATCCGTGGCGCGCTCAGCTCCCCGCGCAGCAGCGCCGGCAAGCCTTTGAGGCAGGCATCGAGCAGACGTGCCCTGGCCACCAGTTCAGGTTCGCGGCTCCAGCGCGGCAACTGCTCCTGCCATTGCTGCCACAGCGCCTGGGCCGGGCCGCGCTCGACCCCGGCCACATACTCAAGGCTTTCCTCCAGCCAGGGCCGCAGGTAATCCGGGACATTCGCGCCAAGGCGCTTGAGGTCCTCGGCGCGGGCAAGCCCCAACTCGTCCAGCTGGCTGGCCAACAGGCGACGCGCCAGTGCCTCAAGCTCAGCGAAAATTCCAGCGCCGGTGTGATGTGCGGCTGTTTGCATGCTTCAACTTCCCTGTGACGCGTCTGCTTTGGATGAATGAATGCCGGCTGCGGCCTCTAGGTAAGCGCGGCCAAGGCCAGCAGCCGTTCCCGCAGCCGCTCCTGCAGGGCCGCGGTGTCGGGCACCGGCCGGGTGTCGAGCGTGAGTTGCTCGCGGCCCAGTAATCCGTCCAGGCTGTCCGGGCCCTCGTTCGATACGGGCGCCAGGAGCTTGAGCAGTGCCAGTTGGTCCAGGTCTGCGGCCAGCAGTTGATCGATGGCTCGCAAGCCTTCCTCCGGCTCGATGGAGCCCAGCCCCAGGGCCTGCATGCGCTGCCGATAACGCGGGTCGCTGACCGTGCCGACGCTTCCCCAGTAGCCCCAATTGATCACCTTGACCGGGCAAGCCCAGCGCTCCCCGAGCTGGCGGGCGAAACCGTCGGCGAAAGTGCAGCCCGCCGCGTAGTTGCTTTGTCCGGCGGCGGTGCTGAAGGACATCATCGAAGAGAAGAACAGCACGAAGTCCAGGGTCGCGGCACTCGCGCCGAAGGCCTGGGCCAGGGCCACGCTGGTCGCGACCTTGGCCTGCAACACCTGGCTGAAGGTCTGCTCATCCATGTTGGCCAGGCTACGGTCCTTGAGCACGATGGCCGAATGCACCACCCCATTGATCCGGCCAAAGCGCTCGCCCACCTCGCGTTCGATCCTGGCCAACTGCTGCGCATCCGCGGCGTCGGCCTGCAGGTAGACCGGCGCCGGAGCGCCGTGCATCGAGCTGATGGCGGTCAATTCGTCGAGTTTCGCCGCGACCTCCCCCTCCAGCGCCCGCCGTCCGACCCAGATCACACGGGCGCGATGCCGGCTGATCACATGCTGGCTCCAGACGGCGCCGATGCCACCGGCACCGCCGATGACCAGGTAAACGCCGCCGTCGCGATAGACCGGTATCGCGGCCGCCAGCGCATCGGCCTTGACCTGTACCAGTTGCCGGCGCCACCACTGGCCCTGGCGCAACACCAGCGGCTCGCCGGAGGCGAGCGCGGCGAACGGCGCGCCACCCAGCGACGGCAGTTGCTGCTCGGCCAGGTCCGCCAGGCGCACCGTCCAATGCGGGTATTCCTTGGCCAGCGAGCCGGCCAGCCCATGCACCGCGGCATGGGTCACATCGCAGGACTCGCCGGGATGGATAGCCAGCGCCTGGGCGGTAAGCAGGGTCAGGCGCAGCGAGGCGCGACCATGGCCCAGTTCCAGCAGGGCCTTGATCAGCCGGAACAGCGCCAGGACACCCTGTTGCTGCGCAGCGACCAGGTCCGCGCCGGGCTCTACGGGCGGCGCCAGCCACACCACTTCCTCGAGGCCGGGGTGGGCCTGCAGCACGCCGAGATAGTCGTTCCGGCCATCCTCCAGCAGCTCCGCCCGGGGATAAAGCGTGGCCAACGCCTGGCGGCGCGCCGGTGTGGCGCCCAAGACCAATACCGGGCCCTGGGCTTGCTGTTCTTGGGATGCGCCGTCGAGCACCGACCAGACCGGCGCCAGCAGGTGCCGTGTAGCGCTGGATGGTTTGTTTTCCGTCACGGTATCGGGCCTCCTGGAGCTCAAGCCGATGAACCGTGCGCACAGCCGCCCCTGGTCGTCCACCAGGTCGATGTCGCAGCACTGGCGTGGCGGGTCGCTGCACAGCAACGCCCACATCCGTCGCTGGCAAGGGGCGATCAGTTCCAGGCGCTGCAAGGCGAAGGGCAACAGCAGTGGCCAGGGGCCGGCCAGCTCGCCGCTCAGTGGCAGCAACAGGCCGATGGCTGCCTGCAATGCGCCGTCGGCCATGCCGGGCTCCAGCCACCAGTCAGATCCGGGCGTGAGGTCTTGCAGTTCCAGCCGCGCCAGCACCTGGCGCTGGCCGTCCTGTTCGGCGATCTGCAGCTGGCGGATCGCGCGGTGGCTGGGCCCGTAGTCCAGGCCCATCCGCTGGAACAGCCCGTAGACGGCTTCAGCCTCCAGCTGGCGTGCCCAGGATCGTGCCCGCCACTGCGCCAGGTCCGGCGTCTGGGTTGGCTCGGGTGTCGCGGCGCTGACCCGGGCCTGGCAATGCACCACCGGCTGGTCGCCGTCAAGGCTGTGCAGGGTGAGCGCCAGGTGGCCCGCCGTGGCTTGCAGGTCCAGCTGCAAGCGCCGCGGCGTCCCTAGCACCGTCAAGGGCGCCAGCCAATGGAGCGGCTCGATGACCATGCCCCGAGCGGTTCCCGCGTCGCGAACCTGGCTGACGGCGACCCTGATCATCTCCAGGTAGGCGACACCGGGCAAAGTCTTGTGCCCGGCCACCTGGTGATCGCGCAGCCAGGGCTCGTCACCCCGCAGCAGGCTGGTGAAGGCCGGATGCTCCGGGCTCGGGTGCCGCGCCTGCAACAATGGATGTGCCGCCGGGACCGGTGGCCGCGGGCCGCCCACGGGCGCCCAGTAACGCTCGCTGGCGAAGGGATAGCTCGGCAGGCCGATGCGCCGGGGGCGCTCGCCCTGCCCGGCGCGCAACGCGGCCCAGTCGATCCGCAAGCCGTCGCACCATAATTCCAGCACCTGCTGCCACTGCCCCTGGGCCAGCAACTCGATCAGCGGCTCCTGCCGGGAGTCGGGCCATTGCTGCTTGAATTGCTCGAGCCGTTGACTGGCCAGTTGGCTGTCACCGCGAATCCAGCTGCTGCTGTCGCCGCCGGCCAGCGCGCACAGCGACCCCAACAAGCTATGCAGGGACGAAGTGACGAGCGCCGCGCGATGCGCCATGGCCTCGCGCCCCACTTGCAGGGTCCAGGCCACCGCCGCCAGGCTGTCGCCGGCCTCGGTCCGTTCCAGCCTGGCCAGCAGGCGCCCGGCGATCTGCCGCAATTGCTCGGGCTCGCGGGCCGACAACAGGATCATCTGCGGCTGTGCGGTATCGCTCGCCAACGGTCGGGGCCGTGGGTATTCGGCGACGATCAGGTGGGCATTGGAGCCCCCGGCGCCGAACGACGACAGCCCGGCGATGCGTGGCATGGGCCGGCCCGCCTGCACTGCCTGCGGCCACTGGCGCAGCTGCTGGTTGACCTTGAGGGCCGTGGCGGCGAAATCGATGAAGGGATTGAGGGTCTGCGAATGCAGCGAAGGCGCGATTTGTCCGTGCTTGAGCTGCAAAAGCACCTTGGTCAGGCCAGCGATTCCAGCCGCGGCCTCGCAGTGTCCGATATTGGACTTCACCGAGCCGATCCAGCAGGTCTGGTCCGGCGTACGCGGGCCCAGGGCCTTGTCCAGGCCGGCGATCTCGATCGGATCGCCCAGGCGGGTGCCGGTGCCGTGGGCTTCGATGTAGCTGATAGCTGCCGGCTCCAGCCCGGCATCGGCCAGCGCGCCGCTGATGGCCGCTTGCTGCGCCCGGGGGTCCGGCACGCTGTAGCCGGTACTCTTGCCGCCGTGATTGAGGTGGCTGCCCTTGATCAGGCCATGGATCTGGTCGCCATCACGCTCGGCATCTGCCAGGCGCTTGAGCACCACCACGCCAACCCCCTCGCCCGGGACATAGCCGTCGCCGCCTTCACCGAAGCTGGCGCACTGGCCCTGGTTGGAGATGAACTGGCCGCTGCTGAGCATCAGGTACTTGTTCGGATGCAGCGTCAGGTTGACGCCGCCGGCGATGGCCATGGTCGTACGGCCGCTGTGCAAGTCCTGGCAAGCCAGGTGCAGGGCCGTGAGCGAACTGGAGCACATCGAATCCACCGCCAGGCTCGGGCCCTGCAAGTTGAGGCAGAACGACACGCGGTTGGCGATGCTCGCGCTGGAGCCGGCGAACCCCATGCGCTGGCCGCGCAGGCTGGCCTCGGCGCCCAGCAGTTGGTACTCGTTGTACATCACCCCGGCATAGACGCCGACCTGCAGCCCCGAGCCCTCCTGCCCGGCGCCGAGCTGGCGGCTGTAGCCGGCGTCCTCCATGGCCGCCCAGGCGGTTTGCAGGAACAGCCGTTCCTGGGGATCGAGCAGCTCGGCCTCCAGTGGCGAGATATTGAAGAACAGTGGATCGAACCGGTCGATGTCCGCGATGAACCCGCCCCACTTGCTGTTATGTACGCCGGCCTGGCCGCGGTCGGCGCTGTAGTAGTCGCGCCAGTCCCAGCGCTCGGGAGGAATCTCGCGGATGCTGTTGCGGCCCTGGCTGAGGTTCTGCCAGAAGGCCTCCAGGTCTTCGGCGTCCGGATAGCGCCCGGCGATACCGATGATCGCGATATCGTCATGCACCGGCGGGTTCGCCAGGGGCGGCGGCGCAGCGCTGTGGAACAGACGCCGGAGCGCAGCGCCAGGGGCGCGCCCTGGCGCCTTGGTGGTCCGCGCCGCCAGGTAGCCAGCCAGGGCGTCGAGGCTGCAGTGCTCGAACAGCAAGGCCGGCGGCAACGCACCGAACACCTGTCCGAGGCGCCGGGTGAGCTTGAGGATCTGCAATGAGTCGAACCCCAGCTCCTCGAAACAGCGCGAGTCGTCGCTGCGCTCCAGCGGCCGCTGCAAGACCTCGGCCAGCAGGCCGCGCAGTTGCTCAGCGAGCGGTGCCGATACAGGGCTCGGGACCTGGCGTGCGGCAAGATAGCCAGCCAGCTCGCGCAGGCTCGGGTACTCGAAGAACAACGTCTTGGACAGCGGGCCGAAGCGTTTTTCCAGGACGGCGGTCATTTCCAGGATCATCAGCGAATCGAGCCCGTACTGCTCGAACGGCAGCTCTTCGTCCAGCCGTTGCGGTGCCAGCTTCAGGGTCCTGGCCAGCAACTGGCGCAGCCAACTCGCCAGATCCACAGCCTCCAGCGCCACGACTTCGGCCACCGGCGCCGGGCCGGCGTCGAGCAAGGCGCGCAGTTTCTCGCCGTCGCGGCCAGCCAGGACCATCAATTGTTCCGCATCGCTGTGCAAGGCCTGGTAGAACGCCTTGACGCCGGTGGCGCTGGCCATGGCTTCGATGCCCGTGCGCTCGGCCAGCAGGCGACGTGCGCCAGCGCTCATGTGCAGGCCGCCCGCCTGCCAGAGCGGCCAGTTGATCGCCAGGGTCCGGCCTTGCCGGTCGCCAGCGGCGACCTGGCGGTTGCGCAGGCTGGCAAAGGCATCCAGATAACCATTGGCGGCGGCGTAGTCGCACTGTCCGGCGTTGCCCAGAACACTGGCGATGGAGGAAAACAGCACGAAGAAGTCCAGCGCCAGGCCGCTGCTGCAGCGGTCCAGGTGCTGCGCGCCGGCGACCTTGGCGGCAAGGACGGCGGCAAAGTCTTGCGCGCTCTTGTCCACCAGCAGGGCGTCACGTGTGATACCCGCGCAATGGAGGATCCCGTGCAGTGCGCCATGACGCTCGATGAGGTCGTCGATCAAGCGCTGGACCTGGTCGGCGGCGGCCAGGTCCAGGGCCTGGTATTCCACTCCCGGTCCCAACTGGGCCAGCTTCTCCAGCGCCTCGGGCGCAGTCGCCGGCGTGCGGCCACAGAGCACCACGCGGGCTCGGGGCGCCGCCGATCCGATCGCCCGGGCCATGATCATGCCGATCCCGCCCAGGCCACCGGTGATCAGGTACACGCCGTCCGCTCGCCACGGCGCGGGGCCGTCGCCAAGGGGCTGGGACAGCCAGCACAACTCTTGGCGCCGCAACGTCCCGGCCTCGGCCAGGTAGCGCAGCTGGCGCTCCGCAGGATCGACCGCCTCGGCCGCCAAGGCACTGGCCAGTTGCCAAGGGGCGAGCCCTGCCGCCACCTCGACCACCTGGCAGGCCAATGCCGGCTGCTCACGACTGGCGCTGCGCAACAGCCCGGCCAGGCCGACATGACCCACAGGCTCATCGGCGGCGATCAACAACTGCAGCAGGCATGGCCGCGCGTCCTGGAGCAAGGGCTTGAGTTGCGCAGCCAGGGCCTGCGCGGCTTGCTGGTAGTCGCCCGGCGCCAAGACAAGACAGCCGATGCCCGAGGCCTGTAGCGCTTCGGCCAGCCCGGCAAAGGCTTCATGCTGGCCCAGGACCAGCACCTGTCGATCGAGGTCCGGCGCGGGAGTCGCGCTGGCCGGTTGGACCTCGCGCCACTGCTTGCGGCACAGCAAGCCGTCGCTCGCCTCGGGACCGGCAGTGGCGACCCGGAACGACAACTGGTGGAGCAAGGCGCAGCACTGGCCCTGCTCGTCGAACAACTCAAGGTCGAAGCGATAGCCCGGGGCCGTGCCGCCCGCCCGGCGAATTCGTACCTGCAACGTTGCCGGGCAATCGGCCAGCAGCACCCACTGCCCCACCCTGTCGGGCAACAGCAGCGGTGGTCGCTCGCCCAGCTCATCCAGCAACAAGGCCATGACCCCTTGCATGGCGGCATCGAGCAAGGCTGGATGAATGGCGAAGCCCGCGTTCGCCGCCGGATCCTCCAGGGTCACCCGGGCCAAGGCTCGGTCTTCCCAGCGCTCCAGCGTCAACAGGCGACGATGGCTGTGCCCATACTCGATGCCCATGGCGGCCAGGCACCGATAACAGGCCTGGATATCCACTGTCCGCGGAGCGCCGCCGGCGGCCTCCAGCGACGGCGCCGGGACCACGCCAAGGGCGGCCTGCGCCTGGCAATGCAGTTGCAGCTGGGCGGCATGATCGTAGGAATAGAGGCCGACCCGGTACTGGTCCTGCGCCTGTGCTTGCACCTCAAGGAACAGCTCCCCGGCAGCGGCGGTTTCGACGCTGAACGGCTGGTGCCAGGCCAGGTCGCGAACCAGCAACGCTTGGCCGGCGGGTAGCGCGCGGCCCAGGGCTGCGGTCAACGCCGCCTGGATCATCGCGACCATCGCCGCCCCGGGCAGCACGCCCTGGCCGTTGACACGATGCTCGGCCAGCAGGCTTTCGGTACCGCTGAAACGGGTCAGGTAACGCAAGCCATGCAGGTCCGATACATTGCGCTGGAGCAGCGGATGCAGGTGGGTTTCGCCGCTGCTGACAGGCAGCTCCCGGGCCGCGGGAGCCTGCCAGTATCGCTCGCGGGCGAAGGGATAGCCCGGCAGGCTCAGGGGCGCCGGACGGCCCTGCGGATACATCTGCTGCCAGTCGAGGTCGGCACCGGCCAGCCAGGCGTCGAGGGCGGCCTGGCTGGCCGCCCGGTGCATGTCGTGGCCAAGCGCCGGGCCGGGCAACGGCGTGGCGGACTTGGCTCGAGTGCGGGCCTGGGTGGCACCACTGGCGATGAAGTCGCGCAGCCGTTCCTGCAATTGCGCCAACGAACCGACCAGCCATCCACAGCGCTGCTCCATGGCCTCGCGCGCCAGTTGCAGGGTGCAGGCCAACGCTGGCAAGCCAGCCCCTTGCACTGCCTCGTGGGTCAATTCGTCGAGCAGCGAACGGGCTTGCTGCAACAGTTGCTCGCGGCTCTTGGCCGACAGCAGGATGATCGCCGGTCGCTGTTCGTCCACGACCATGGCGGGCCTGGGCCGTTGCTCCTGGTACTCCTGGATCACCAGGTGGGCATTGGCGCCACCGGCGCCGAAAGACGACACGGTGGCGATGCGCGGCGCCGCCTTGAGCACACCGCCGACCTCGACCTGGGCCTGGGGCCACTCGGCCAGGGTTTTCTGCACCCTGAAGGGGGTGGCGGCAAAATCGATTTCCGGGTTTGGCGCATCGGCGTGCAGCGACGGCACCAGCTGCCGGTGCTGGAGTTGCAGCAGCACCTTGGTGATCCCGGCGATACCGGCCGCGCTTTCGCAATGGCCGATGTTGGACTTGATCGAGCCGATGGCACAGTGCTGAGCGCGCGCAGTGCCCGCCCCGGCATTGAACGCCCGCGCCAGGCCGGCGATCTCGATCGGATCGCCCAGGGCGGTGCCGGTGCCATGGGCTTCGACATAGCTCACGGAGCTGGGGTCGACGCCGGCGCGGGCCAGCGAATCGCTCACCAGGCGCGCCTGGGCCAGGGGGTTGGGCACGGTGTAGCCGTTGGTCTTGCCGCCGGCATTGAGCATGCTGCCCTTGATCACGCCGTAGATCCGGTCGCCATCGGCCTCGGCCCGGGCCAGCGGCTTGAGCAACAAGGCGCCTACACCCTCGCCGGCGACAAATCCGTCGGCGTCGGCGCCGAACGCCTTGCAGCGCTGGCCGGTGGAGAGCATCTGCATTTCGCTCAGGCCCATGTAGTGCACTGGATCGACCAGCAGGCTGACCCCGCCGACCAGCGCACAGTCGCTGACGCCGCTGTGCAAGCTGTCGAGCGCCAGGTGGATAGCCGTGAGCGATGAGGAACAGGCGGTGTCCACCGCCAGGCTCGGCCCCTGGAAGTTGAACTGGTAGGACACCCGGTTGGCCACCGACCAGTAGCTGGACTGCCGGTTATAGGTGCCGTTCATCACACCGACGAACACTCCGACCCGCTGTCCCTCGGCCAGGCGCGCCGGGGTATAGCCGGCATCGCCGATGCACTGGTAGGCCTCTTCCAGGAACAGGCGCTCCTGTGGGTCCATCTTCAAGGCTTCGCGGGGCGAGATGTGGAAGAACAGCGGGTCGAACTTGTCGATCTCGTGGATGAAGCCACCCCAAGGGGTGTAGATGCGCCCGGGAGTACCGGGAACCTGGTCGAAATACTGGCGCCAGTCCCAACGCTCCCGCGGTACCTGGCTGATGCAGTTGCTGGCGTTCTTCAGGTGCTGCCACAGCTCGCGCACGTTGGCCGAATTGGCGTAGCGTCCCGCCAGGCCGACGATGGCCACATCGGTACCGGGCCTGCCGGATGGGGGCTGGACGGGTGGCGGCGAGGCAAAACGTGACTTGCCCGGGATGATCGGTTGCCCGCTCGTTCCGGCGGCGGGAGCCGGCGGTGGCGCGGCCTGGTCCACGCCCAGCAGGGACTTGAGGCGTTCTTTCTGGGTAGCGACGAAATGCCCGGCCAGGGCCTCGACGGTCTGGTATTCGAAGAACAGCGTGCTGCTGACCCCATCGAGCTGGTCACGCAGCAAGTTGGTGAGCTGCACTACCAGGATCGAATCGATGCCGTAGGTCTCCAGCGCTTCGCGAGCGTCGATCTCTTGCGGAGCGATCTTGAACAGCCCGCCGATGACCTGCTTGAGGTGGTCGATCATGCCCGCCTTGAGCTGGCTGTCGTCCACCGCCAATGGCGCGGCGAGCGGCCTGGGCAATGCTGGCGCTGGCGATGGCGCTGGCGCCGCGCTGCGTGACGGGCGCGCCGCGGTGCCGGCGCCGCTTGCCAGGGGCTCGCAGCGATCCTGCCAGACCACGCCATTGCTTCGGGCGATGATCACTTGCTGGCCCAGGTCGTGATCGGCCAGGGCCGGAAACAGCACCTGGCGGTAGCCTTCACTTTCCAGGACCTGCTTCCACTGCCGTGGAGCCAGCGCCGGACCGCCGGGCAGGCGCAGCTGCGGATCATCGAACAGCCACCAGCCCTTGAGCAGGCCAAAGGTCAGGTGGGTGAACAAGCCATTGCCGGCGATCTCGTTGATCATCAGCAGGCCGTTGTGCTTGAGCAGCGCCTTGACGTTCTTCAGGGTCCGGCGCAGATCCTGCGTTGCATGCAGGACGTTGGTGGCGATCACCAGGTCATAGGTGCCTGGCTCGATACCCTGGACCGCCAATGGCTGGTCGACATCGAACGGCTGGCAGGCCAGGTACGGGACTTGCGGGCCATAGGCCTGGCGGGCGTGCCTGAGGAACGCCTGGGAGACATCGGTATAGCAGTATTCGGCGATCCACTCCTGGAACGGTCGCAGCTTTTCGAAGGCACGGGCACTGGTGCCACCAGTGCCGGCACCGACCTCGAGGATCCGGATCGGCACCTGCGGCGCCTGCTCCAGGCGGCCGCGGACGAACTCCAAGGCCGCGTCGAGCAGTACTTCGTTAAAGAAATCGGACAGCGGATTGTGCTTGTAGATGCCCTCGACCAGAGCCATCGAGGCATCGGGAAAGAGAATGTCGGTGGCCGGGATCCGGCCATCGAGAATCCGCGGCAGGGCCTGCAAGCTCGCCTCGGCCAGCAATACCTCGGCCTTGAGGCTGGCGTGTTCGAGCCAAGCCGGCTGGTGCCCGGCCCACTCTTGCCATAACGCCTCCAGTGCCACCGGCCGCACCTGGGTGTCGTGGTATACGCCGTCCTCCAGCCGCAGGTAGCCATGCTGCGCCAATTCATCCAGGCTCTTGGCAAGCCAGCGCTGGTACATCGGTGACAGCTTGCAGCGCTGCTGCATATCGATGGCCGATTCGCCTGGACAAGTGAAGCAGCCCAAGCGCTCGAGCTGGGCCTGCAGCAGGCGCAACTGCAAGGTATGGATGAGCGCCTTGTGCGCCTGCACCTGTGCCACCACGCCGCGCACCTGCTGGCTGTCCGGACGCAGGCGGTCCTGGATCCGCGGGAGCAACGAGGGGTAGGCAGCCGGACGCAGTTCGGCGTATTCCCCCAACGGGCCGCCGGCAGGGGCCGGCAGTGCCAGCTGGCCGAAGGTTTCACCCAGGCTGCGTGTGGCACGCAGGAAGGTCAACTGGCTCGGCGCCTGGCCTTCGGCCCCACCAGCGAGCAGCACCCGCAGGGCTTGCAGCGCCGACTCGCCGTCGATCGAGCCCAGTCCGAGGCCGGCCATCCGCCGCCGATAGTCCTCGCCGGCCACCGAGCCGATCTCACCCCAGTAGCCCCAGTTGATGACCTGCACCGGGTAGCTGCGGCGTTGCCCCAGATAGCGGCCGAAAGCGTTCTTGAAGGTGCAGCCGGCGGCGTAGTTGCCCTGGCCCGGGGACTTGGTGAAGCTCTGCAGCGAGGAGAAGAACAGCATGAAATCCAGCGGCTGATGCTCGAATACCTCGGCCAGGCATACGCTGACGTCGACCTTGGCGGCCAGCGCGGCGGCGAACTCCCCAGGCTGCATGCGCGCCAGGCTTCGATCCTCGAGCTGCAGCGCGGCGTGGATCACGCCATGGATCGGCCCATGCTCGGCCAGCACTTGCGCCACGGCCTGTTGCAGCGCGGCATGATTGCCGGCATCGGCCCTGATGTAGCGTGGCGCCGGGCCCAGCCGGGCGAGCTGGTCGATGGCCGCGGTGATCGGGTCGTCCTGTTCACGACGCCCGATCCAGATGACCTGCGCCGCATGGCTGCGGATCAATTGCTCGCTCCACCAGCGGCTGATGCCACCGGCACCACCGACCACCAGGTAGACCCCGCCTTGGCGATAGGGGTCCTTGAGCGTAGCGGCCTGGGGGGGCAGGCAAGGCACCAGGCTGGGTCGATACCAGGCCGCGTCGCGCCAGGCCAGTGCATCGCCTTGCGGGTCGGCGGGCAATGCCAACAGGTCCTGGCTCGGCCAAGCGTCGCCGGCCGGCAGGTCCAGCAGCCGAATCCGCCAATGGCGGTACTCCTTGGCCATCGCGCCGACCAGGCCGTGGACGCTGGCATGGGCAGGCGCCACCGGTTCATGGACGGCCTGGTGCAGCGTGCTGGCCTGATCGAATACCGTCAGGGTGGCGCGGGTGATCAGCGTCCAGGCCAGCGGCTGGCTGTCGCCGCCCATCGCCAGCACCGCCTTGAGCAAGCGGAACAAACCCAGGACCCCAGCCTGCTGGGCGTGGATCATGTCGGCGACGCCGCTCGACTGCTGTGCCTCGCTCGGCGCCAGCCACAGCACCTGCTCCAACGGGCCCAGCTCGGCCAACCGCGCGGCCAGGGTCTCGATGGACTCGCTGCCGTCCAGGAGCAACGCGGCGGCCTGCGGATAACGCGCCGCCAACTGCCGCTGGCCATCCACGTCATGGGCGATCGCCAGTAACCGTCCGGTGTCCGGCGCTTGTACTTGCACACCGACACGCTGCCATTTTTCCAGCAGGTACCAATCGGCCTGCGCGCGATCGTCCAGCAAGCCTTGCAGGGCCGACGGCGCCTTCAGCTCCCGCAGGACAAAATCCCGCAGGGCCAGGCAATGCTCGCCCTGCTGGTTGTAGATATCGATATCGAAGCTCGACTGACCGACATCCACGGCCTGCCGGGCATCACGCACCCAGGCCCATATCCGCTCCCCCAGCGCCGCCCCGCTCTGCCACAACCCGGCCAATGCGAAAGGCACTCGGGTGGTCTGCAACAGCGCCGCCTGGCCCTGCTCCAGCCGCTTGGCCAGGAGCAGCCCGACGGTGGCTTGCAGGGCGCCATCCATCAGGCTCGGATGCAGGACGAACGACCCATGCCCTGCCCTCGACGACTGCGGCAGTTCGATCTGCGCCAGCAATTGTCCGGCACCGGTGTGCAACTGGCTTACCGCCCGGTGACTGGGGCCGTAGTGGATGTCGACGCTGTCGAAGGCGCGGTACAGCGTGTCGGCGTCCAGGCTTCGCTCCTGGATACTCGCCTGCAACGCCGCCAGGGACGCTGGTGGCTCGGGTATACCCTGCAGCAGCGCCTCGCCCTGGCAGTACAGCGCCTGGCCCTGCGGCGCGCGTATCTGGAAACCCAGGCGCTGCGGGTCCAGGCTGTCCACCAGGATCTCGACACCCAGAGGCTCGCCGTCCTGTTCGTCGAGCGCCAGCGGTTGCGCCCATACCAGGTTGCACAGGGCCAGGGGAGCGGCCCCCTGCTCACCCAGGGATTGGCTGATGGCCTCGCGTGCCATTTCCAGGTAAGCCACCGCGGGCAATACCCTCTGCTTGCGCACCCGGTGATCACGCAGGAAAAATTCGTTACCCGTGAATATCGAGGTGAACTTCTGCTGCGCCAGGTCCGACACGTTGCGTTGCAACAACGGATGCAGATGCCCGGCATCGCCCCGCTGGCCCTGGGGCGGGAACTGGAAGTCGCCACGGACCCAAGTGCGTTCGCGGGCGAAGGGATACCCCGGCAGGCTGATCCGCCGGAGCGTCCCCGGCGCAGCCCCGAGCAGTGTCCAGTCGAACGCCAGGCCCTTGACCCAGAGCTCCAGCAGTTTCTGGTATTTGCCTTTGTCGGCCCAGGCCACTAGCGTCGCCGCCATGTCTTCATCATGGGCGAGCACCGCCATCGCCGCCTTGTTCTCCTGGACGCGGCCCAGGTACAAGTTGTCGAAGCACCCCGAGCACTGAGGCGTGCTGGCCAGCAATGCTTGGCCCTGGGCCAGGCGCTGCTGTAGCTCATCGATGCTCGTGGCACTGAACGCCAGGCGATACTCCAGTGCCTCGCGGCCCTGCTGCAGGGTGAAGGCCAGGTCATCCAGACGCGGCAGCTGGCCCTCCAGGGCGCGACGTTGCAGGCATTGCCGTAGACGCTCGACTTGTTGCAGCAGCTGGGGCGGCGTCCGCGCGGACAAGAGGATGATCGCAGGCTGGTCGGCAAGGGCCGGCGAGCGCTCCGGGGCCTGGTACTGGGCGATGATCACGTGCCCGTTGGAGCCGCCGGAACCGAAGGACGAGACAGAAGCGACCAATGGATGTTCGCGTTCGCTACCGTCCAGATCCAGCCGCGGCTGGCGCCACTCTTGCAGTTGCTGCGGGATATGGAACGGTGACTCGGCGAAGGCGATCGCCGGATTGAGCCGTTGCGAATGCAGCGATGGCGCCAACTGCCGATGCTTGAGTTGCAGTAGTACCTTGGCCACCCCGGCGATCCCCGCGGCCGACTCCAAGTGCCCGATGTTCGACTTGGCCGAGCCCAGCGCGCAGTGCCGGGCCGCAACCGGCGGCCGGCCCAAGGCGGCGCTGCGTTGGGCGAAGGCTTGTTGCAGGCCACTGATTTCGATCGGATCGCCCAACGCCGTGCCGGTGCCGTGGGCCTCTATGTAGCTGAGTTCCCGTGGATCCATGCCGGCCTTGGCCAGGGACTCGGCGATCATCGCGCCCTGGGCGTTGGGGCTGGGCACCGTGTAGCCGTGGGTCCTGCCGTTATGGTTGATCGAGGTGGCACGAATCACCGCGTGGATGTTGTCGCCATCGGCCTGGGCCTCGGCCAGCGGCTTGAGCAACACCGCGCCGACGCCTTCGCCAGGCACGAAGCCGTCGCCGCCTTCGCCGAAACTGCGGCAGCGTCCGTCGCTGGAAGACATGGTCAACTGCGACTGGATGAAATACTTGTTCGGGTGCAGCGACAGGTTGACGCCCCCGGCCAGGGCCACTCGGCACTCACCCCGCCGCAGGCTCTGTACCGCCAGGTGCAAGGCCGTCAGCGATGAAGAGCAGAGGGTGTCCACCGCCATGCTCGGGCCATTGCAGTCCAGGACGTAGGACACCCGGTTGGCGATCGAGCCGAACGAGGCATCGACCGCATCGTCAGTGCAGTCGCTGGCAGTGGAGCGGGTATACAGCAGGTACTCGCCGTGCATCACGCCGACGAACACGCCCATGTTGCCCTGGTAGTGACGTTGCAGCGCGGCGCGGTCGTAGCCCGCATCTTCCAGGGTGTGCCAGGCGGTCTCCAGGAAGATCCGCTCCTGGGGGTCCATGCGTTCGGCATCGCGCGGGGAAATATTGAAGAACAACGGGTCGAAGCGATCGACATCGTCGATGAAGCCACCCCACTGGGTGTTGATCTTGCCTTTCTGGCCGCGGTCCTGGCTGTAGTAGTACTGGTTCTGCCAGCGTTCGGCGGGAATCTCGCCGATGCTGTCCACCGCATTCTTCAGGTTGTCCCAGAAGCTCTCAACATCGGGCGCCCCGGGGAAGCGCCCGGCCAGGCCGATGATCGCGATCGGTTGTTCCTGCTGCGCCGGCTGCCGCTCGGGCGCGGACCTTGGCTCGCTGCCGGCGATCTGCATGCCAGCCTTGGCCGGCTCCCGTAGCCCGAGCAGCTGGCGGCTGCGCGCCGGATGCTCGGTGGCGAACCAGGACGCCAGGGCCCTGATGCTCTGGTATTCGAAGAACAAGGTGCTGGACAACTCACCGAAAGCTTGCGCCAAGCGCTGGTTGAGCTCGGTGATCATCAACGAGGTCAGGCCGTAGCGATCAAAGCTCTGCTGGCTGTCGAGGCTGTCTTCGGCAATGGCCGAGACCTTGGAAAAATGCTGTTTGAGATAGCTCTCAAGCGCCGCTTGCAGGCTGTCGTCGCGGGCGGGCCCGGTCAGTTCGCTGCTGGCGGGAGCGGCGATATGGCAATCGAGGCCCGCAAAGGGATACGGCGCCAGGGCCACGCGCCGGCATTCATGCCGGGCAATTTGCTGCAAGTCGACCTGGCCTGCGACCCAACGGCTGGCGACGGCCTCCAGGGCCTGGCGATCCAGTCCTTGCAAATCCGCCTCGCTGACCGGCGGCCGTACTTCCCGGCCCGCCGTTCCACGCAGCAACGACGAACCCGTGCCAGCCCCGAGCAGCTCGAGCAATTGCGCCGCGCTCTCGGCCACCAACGCCAGGCGATGGCCAAGGGCGACCCGGCCCACGCACAGGGTATAGCTGATGTCGCCCAGGCTGGCCTCATCCAGGCGGCCAGCCTGCAGATCGCTGGCAAAGGCCGCCAGCAGCCGCTGCAGTTGTTCATCGCTGGCGGCGCTGAATGGAAACAGCCAGGGACCGTGAGGCTGCGTCCTGGCATCGGCCGGCGGCGGCGCCTCGAGGATCAGGTGGCCAGCGGAGCCACTGGCACCGAAGGCATTGATCAAGGCTCGCGGCGGCCCTTGCCAATGACGCAGGCTGTCGACGATGGCCAGCTTGCCGTGCTCCATGGCCACCAGGGGACTCAGGGGTACGCACCCCAGGGTCGGTGCCAATTGCCGGTGCTTGAACTGCATCAGCACTTTGGTGATCTGCGATAGCGCCGAGGCCGACTCCAGGTGGCCGATGTTGGCCTTGATCGAGCCCACGGGCAGCGGTGTATCGCCCTGGCGCTGGCCGAAGACCTTGGCGATAGCCGCGAACTCGGCGCCATCGGCCAGGCTGGCGCCCGGCGCGGCGGCTTCCACGTAGCCGATAGCCTCGGCGTCCAGCCCGGCCTGGCGCAATGCCTGGCTCATCGACGCCGCTTGGCTGTCGGTGCTTGGAGCACCGTAGCGCAGCGTCCTGCCGCTGTGGCCGATGGCCGTGGTGCGGACCAGGCCAAGGATCTGGTCGCCGTCGCGCCTGGCGTCCGCCAGCGGCCTGAGCAACAGGGCACCGACGCCCTCGCCCGCCACCCAGCCATTGGCCTCCAGGCCGAACGGATGGGCCTGGCCCTCTGCGGACAGCAGCTCCAGGGAGCTCAACAGCTCCAGGTGCGAGGGGTGGCTGATCAGGTTCACTGCACCGACGAGCGCTGCCCGGCACTCGCCCTGGCGGATGCTCGCACAGGCGAAATGCAGGGCGGTCAGTGCCGAGGAACAGGAGGTGTCGAAGGCTACGCTGGGACCATCGAAGTCGTTGAAGAACGAAACTCGGTTGGCAATCGCCGAATGCAAGGAACTCGCCCGCTGGCCTTGCGTGCCGGGCTGGTGGTGCTGGTAATCGCCCCACATCGCGGCAACGAAGACTCCGACCCGCCCGGCACTGCGGCGCAGGCTGCTGGCGGTATGGCCGCTGTTCTCCAGGCAATGCCAGGCCGCTTGCAGGAACAGGCGCTCCTGGGGGTCCAGGGTCCTGGCTTCGGCGGGGGTGATATTGAATAGCAACGGATCGAACAGCTGCTTATCGGCCAAGGCTCCCACCGACCAATGCGGCCCGACGGCTGCCGCCTGCTGGCCATGCAATAGCGTACCGGCGTTGATGCTGGCGATGGACGAACGCCCGGCGCTCAGGTTATCCCACAGCTCCCGGACGTCGGCGGCGCCCGGATAGCGGCCACCGATCCCGACGATCGCCAGCGGCTCATCAGGCTCCGCGGCGCAGGTGCCCGCCACTTCGAGGCGCGGCCAGCCCCGGGGCAGTTGCTGGATCACGGTGCCGCCAACGAAGCTGTGCAGCAGCTCGTCGCCCTCGTCCAGGGCGAAGGCAGCGCGAACCTTATCGAAGTACATCGAGCCGATGGGGCACAGCCCAATATCGAATTCGCCTTGTCTTTCCAGGAGCAACTGGCCGATCCGTCCGGCTTGCAGCAGGTTGAAATAGCGACTGTCCGCACCATGGGCCGGCGCCTGGCCGGCGATGATGAAGATCCGCAGCCGGGCCTGTTGCCCGTGCTTGCGGTTGAAGGGGGTATAGCTGCCATTGAACAACTGCGGGTCAGCCTCGCCGATGCGACTCAGGGCATGGCTGGCGGCGTGGTAGCGGTAGATACCGGCAGGCAGCCATGGCTCCTGCCCCGCCTCCCGGGGCGCCGGAGCGGTCAGTTGCAGGTAGATCTTCAGCTCCAGGCTGGAGTCGACGTGATACAGATGGGCGCCATCCGCGGCGGCCCGCAGCATGCCCAGGACGCGGCTCAATTGCGCCAGGCTCGGCGGGGTCTCGGCGTACTGGCGCTTGGTGGCACGCAGGCGCAGCGCCTCAGCACCGATCGCCAGGCAAGGCAGTTCGATGACCTGCTCGCCCTGCTCCGGCAAGTCGCGACGAATCTGCCGTTGCTGTTGGTGCAACTGCTCCAGCGCTGCCTGACCCGGCAAGTCGAAACCGTTGGTGCTGGCACTCAGGAAATCGCCGAATCCAGCTCCCGGTACCAGGCTCGCGCTGGCGGCCGAGCCGCCCTGGACCAGGCAATGCAGGACCCGATGGCTGGGTTGCAAGGCGAACAACTGGCGCAGTGGCGCAACCTCGAAACCCTGTACCGGGGCCAGCGCCAGGCCCAGTCCTGCCTGGCGCGACAGCAACAGCTGCTCGATGTACCCCGCTTCCAGGACCAGCAGCGCCGGCGCGGCATGGTTGTAGATGGGTTCGATGGCGGCCATCTCGGCGACCAGGAACAGCGCGAAATCGGCCCCGGCCAGTCGCGGGTCCTGGGGCACGTCCCGGGCCGGCACGCTGACCGGTAGCAGCCGGTTGAGCCGTGGCTGGTAGTACCAGGCGCCTCCCGGCAAGCCCTCGACCCGCCCCTGGGCCACGTACAGGTAGCACTGGATGGCATTGAGGCCGCCGGCCGATGAATAAAGGTACTTGCCCTGCCCTTGCAGCGAGACTTCGCGCAGCAACGACAACAGCTGGCCCAGTTGCTCGCGGCCGGCGGGCGTAACCTGCGTAGTGCGCAGATAGGCAGCTGGATCGAAGCTCACCGGTTCCAGCCGGATTGGCTCCGATCCGGACGCGCCATGGGTGGACGAGACTGGCGCCGTCGTTGCCGGCGCTGGCGAGTCCGCCAGCCCCCCCTTGTCGTCCAGGATATAGGCCATGATAGCGGCGATGGTCGGTCGCTCCAGCAGCACCTGCACCGGCAAGGTGACCTGATACTGCTGATGAATGCTGTGGATCGCCTGCACCAGGGTGAAGGAGGTCGCGCCCTGGTCAAAAAGATCGTCGTCAGGTGCCAGCTCGGTCAGTTCCAGCGCTTGGCGAAAGTGCGCTTGCAGCCACGCGGCCAGCGCCTGGACATCCAGCGTCGATGCCCGGGCGCCGGTTGCAGGGCCGCTGCTACCCTCGAGCAGTGCCTTGCGGTCAGCCTTGCCATGGGCGGTGACCGGGATCTGCTCGACGAACAGCACCCGGTTCGGCGTCATGTATTCCGGCAAGCGCGACTTGATGAAATCGCGCACGGCCTTCTTGTCCAGCCCTTGGGCAACGACATGGGCCACCAGCTTGGGGTCCTCCGATCCCGCATCCTGGACCTGCACCACCGCATCGCTGATCGAAGGGTGGCTCTTCAAGGTGGTTTCGATCTCGCCCAGCTCGATGCGCAAGCCGCGCAGCTTGACCTGGGAATCGAAGCGCCCCAGCACCTCGATCTCGCCGTTATCGAGGAAACGTGCCTCGTCGCCGGTGCGGTACAGACGAGCATCGGGCTCGTCGCAGAACGGATCGCGGATGAATTTCTCCGCCGTCAGCTCGGGTCGATTGAGATACCCGCGGGCCAGGCCGACACCACCGATGCACAATTCGCCGGTCTGGCCGATGGGCACCGCCGCGGTTCCGGCGTCGAGGATATGGATGCGAATGTTGTCGATGGGTCGTCCGATTGGCACGCGCCGGTCGGCCCGTGGCTCGGCGACCCACCAGGTGACGTCTACCGCAGCTTCGGTGGGGCCGTACAGGTTGTGCAACCGGGCCTGGAGCAGTGAACGGTAGAGCAGCAGCAGATCGTGGGTCAGGGCCTCGCCGCTGACGAACACGTTGCTCAACGATCGACACTCGTCCACCGCCGGATGCTTGAGGAACAAGCGCAACATCGAAGGCACGAAGTGGCAGATGGTGATCCGTTGCGCCTTGATGATCTCCACCAGGTAGTGGGCATCCTGGTGGCCACCGGGCCGGGCCATGACCAGGCAGGCGCCACTGAGCAGCGGCAGGAACAACTCCCATACCGACACATCGAAAGTGAAGGGAGTCTTCTGCAGGATCCGCTCATCCGGCCCCACGGCGTAATGGCGCTGCATCCATAGCAGCCGGTTGCAAATGGCCTTGTGCGGCAACATGCAGCCCTTGGGGCGGCCAGTGGAGCCGGAGGTGTAGATGACATAGGCCAGGTCGGCGGGACTGTTGATGAGCGAGGGATTGGCCTCGCTGGCATGCAGCGCCTGGTTCTGCGGGTCATCCAGGCACAATGCCTGGACGGCGTGTTCGGCCAGTCGCGGGGCAAAACGCCGCTGGGTCAGCACCACGCTGACCGAGGCGTCACCGATGAGCAATGCCAAGCGTTCCTGCGGATAGCCAGGGTCCAGCGGCAAGTAGGCGCCACCGGCCTTGAGGATTGCCAGCAAGGCCACCATCAGCTCGAGCGAGCGCTCCATCTGCACGCCCACCAGGCTGTCGGGCCCGACTCCCAGTTCGCGCAAGTAGTGAGCCAGACGGTTGGCCCGGGCATTCAACTGGGCAAAGCTCAAGCACTGGTCGGCAAACGCCACGGCCACAGCGTCGGGGCTACGCAGCACTTGTTGTTCGATCAACTGGTGCAGGCACAGGTCCAGCGGGTATGGGTGGTCCGTAGCGTTCCAGCCGGCGATGATCGCTGCTTCCGAAACCTGGTCACCAGGCCGCCCCTCTTGCGACATGCCCCGTGGGCCGCCATTGGTCGAGTTGTTGTCAGACACTGCGCGACTTCCCTGTCAGGTTCGGCCACCGGGCCCGGCAGCTTTTATCCGTGTCATCCCGTCGGCGGGACAGGCTCATGGGAGCGCCGGCCACGGGCTCAGGCAAATGAAGAATCGATTTCGTGCGGGGGTGCGCGGGCGGCTAATCGTCCTCCAGGGGACGCGGGTGACGATCCCGCAGGCGACTGCCCGGGAGCACGGATGCGCAAGGCCACCCCGGTTCCAGCCATGGCTTCGATGGAGGTTCAGCGAGAAGCAAGGCCGACGTATCCGTGTTCCTGAACACAGTAATTCCCTTTAACAGTGACTGTCCGAGGCTTGCCGGCAGCAACGATGCATACCTTGCGTGATCAATGACTTTGTTGTTTTTGCCGTGGTCCTGCGGACCCGGGTCGATTGCCGCAAGACGACGGTACGAGCGTAGTAGCAACAGGTCAGCTGTCAAACCTCGATCCACGGACTTGGCACCGACAGGCCCGAACGCCATCGACCCGGCGCCCGCAATTGCGGTGTGGCGACGAACTCAAGGGCCGCTATCGGACTGCAACTCCATACCCCATGCGTTGTCCGGTATAGGGGCGTCATGACGCCCAGCGACACAGGCCGAGGCGGACCGACCAAAGGTATTGACCTTCAAGTCGGCTTCAAACCTAGCCTCGACTCCCGGACAGCCGGGACAGACTCGCGCTGCCCCCGAACGATGGTGCGCGCCAAAGCCGCTACGCTCTAGCTACGCGCGACCATTGCCCCTCAACGCCAGGCACCGCAGGCTCGTACGCAACCGACCTCCAACGCTCCTGCACTACATAAGAGAGAGATGCGAACATGGGATATGTCACCACCCAAGACGGAGTCGAGATTTTCTACAAGGACTGGGGCCCGCAAGATGCCCCGGTCATCTACTTCCACCACGGCTGGCCACTCAGTTCGGACGACTGGGATGCGCAGATGTTGTTCTTCCTCAAGCACGGCTTCCGGGTGGTGGCCCATGACCGCCGTGGCCATGGGCGCTCGAGCCAGGTGTGGGACGGGCACGACATGGACCACTACGCCGATGACGTGGCGGCGGTGGTCAAGCACCTCGGGGTACAGAAGGCAGTGCATGTCGGCCATTCCACCGGTGGTGGCGAAGTGGTGCGCTACATCGCCCGGCATCCCGAGGATGCGGTAGCCAAGGCGGTGTTGATCAGCGCCGTACCGCCGCTGATGGTCAAGACCGAGAGCAACCCTGAAGGTCTGCCCAAGTCGGTGTTCGACGACTTGCAGGCGCAGCTCGAAGCCAATCGCGCCCAGTTCTACCAGGACATTCCGGCCGGGCCTTTCTATGGCTATAACCGACCGGGGGCTAAACCGTCCGAGGGCGTGATCCGCAACTGGTGGCGCCAGGGCATGATGGGCAGCGCCAAGGCCCACTACGATGGCATCGTCGCGTTTTCCCAGACCGACTTCAGTGCCGACCTGGCCGGCATCGGCATCCCGGTGCTGGTGATGCACGGCGATGACGACCAGATCGTGCCCCACCATAACTCGGGGGTGCTCTCGGCCAAGCTGCTGGCCAAGGGCACGCTCAAGCTCTACCCCGGTTTACCCCACGGCATGCCTACCAGCCATGCCGATACCATCAATGCCGACCTGCTGGCATTCATTCGCAGCTGATCGCACGAGGGCCAGCCCCTGGCCCTCTTCTCTATTCCTATGGTCGCTACTTCTTCGAACTGGCCAAGCGCTGCGGGCAATGGAGAATCTGCGCAATCGGCCAGGAACTCATCGCCAACCATGGCGCACCTGCACTACACCCAGCGGTACCGACGAGGGGGCGGTGAGGTGTTGGCCTCCAGGAACGGCCCCCGTGTTAAGCGCCCAGCCCCAATGGAAGGCCTTGGAAACTACCAGATCTTGTAGGTGCCAAGCCGATACCGGTCCTCTATAAGGGACCGCTTTACCTACCCTCGAGGACATCCAGCATGCACATGGAAGAGCACAGGCTGAGCGAGATGAACGATGAGTTGCTATTTTCGCTAGGGCGTTTCCGCTACGAACAGTTCGTGCAACGGCTGGGATGGCGACTGCCGGCCCATCCCCATCCGGACCAATGCGAATGGGACCAGTACGATACCGAACATGCCCGGTATATCCTGGCCATCAACCGGCAAGGCGCCATCGTCGGCTGTTCGCGGTTGATACCCACCACCTGCCCCAACCTGCTCGAAGGCGTCTTCAGCCAGACCTGCTCAGGCGCACCGCCCAGGCACCCAGCCATTTGGGAAATGACCCGATTCACTACTCGGGAATCACAATTGGCGATGCCGTTGTTCTGGAGAAGCCTGAAGGTCGCCAGCCAGGCGGGGGCCGAGGCCATCGTCGGGGTGGTCAACCGGAGCATGGCGCGCTACTACCAGATCAATGGCGTGCACTATGAACGGCTGGGGCCGCCGACCCTGCACCAGGATGAAAAACTCATCGCCATCAAGCTTTCGGCCCATCGCGAACAGCATCGCCGTGCCCTGGCACCGGCGACTTTGAGTGGCAATACCCCTTTGCAGGAAACCGCCTGAACAGGCCGAGCCGCCCGCAGGCGACTCGGCAGCGGCTCAGATATAGCCCAGGGCAACCGCGTAGGACACCGCCTGGACCCGGTTGCTGGCGCCGATCTTGCGCTGGATGTTGCGGTGGTGGTAGTTCACCGTGTCGGTGCACACCCCCATGATCACGCCGATTTCTTCCGAGGTCTTGCCATCGGCAGTCCAGCGCAGCACATCGCATTCCCGTCCACTGAACTCGACCTGGGCATTGAACACGCTGTCATCGCTTTCCAGTTCAGAGATCTTCTCATGGGCAGCGATGGCGAATGCCCTGGTCACAGGTTTCAAGGCCTCGAACTCCTCGAGGCTGATGGCCTTGCTCCGTCGTGCCAGGCTCAGCAGGCCGACTCGCCCCTGGGCATTGAACGAAGGTTGCGCCAAGCCATGGCACAGGCCCGAATCCCTGGCCTCGGACCAGAACTGCGGGCTGTCGCGAAATAGCTCGTTAGTCCACAGGATCGTGGCCGGGGAAAGCTTGCTGTGCTTCACCGTCGGATCGATCAAGGCGTAGTTTTCCCCCTGGTAGCGCTGCACCCAGTGCTCGGGGTAATTGCTATATATAGATGTCCTGGGGCGCATGAATGGGGTCACGCTACACATGCCGTAGGCAAAGAAGTCGAAACCCAGTTCATGCAAGGCTCTCATCGCGATAACCCTGAATTCTTCAGTATCAGCGGCTTGTGCAAAGATACTGTAAAAATAAGCGTCCCATCCAAACAGCTGTCCTAATTCCATTTTGAACACCACTAAAGTTTGAACGAGGTCGTGAGACTAGACCAAACTGAACTCATGTCAACAGGTAAATCGGAAGCTCCATAGACGTCTTCGTACTAATACTAGATTTGTACTATATAGTTAAACTCGCTAGCCATAAGCCAGTATCTACTCTCGATATTACTAGGCCATTACCGGTCTTAAGACGACGAACGCACGATTCTCTTCACGATACTGAAACAGTCCTTCCGAATGGCTTCTTAGCCACCCTCGCTACAAGATCTGGTAGTTCCAACGCCAAGAAACGCAAGTGTATAAACAACCCCCATTCAACGCCGTTACAACAGCAAGATTCTTGATGGCTGAAACTAATTTCGCCCAGAAATAGTTAACCAGACATTTACTTTATTTTAGAAAACGATGGTTCTAATTAAGTGAGGATGCTGCCCATGACTGCTTCAAGCGCTCCCAGCGACTTTGATGATCAAGTTGAACTTCGCAGGAAAAATCGAGCTACCGTCGAGCAGTACATGCGTACTAATGGCAAAGATCGCCTACGTCGCCATGAGTTGTTCACCAAGGATGGCAGCGTCGCTTCCTGGACCAACGAAACCGGAAAACCCCTGGAATTCAGGGGCCATGCCAAGCTCGCCGCTCTCGGCGCGTGGATCGAGAAGTGCTTCCCGGACTGGGAATTCCACAATGTACGGATTTTCGCCACCAACGATCCCAATCACTTCTGGGTGGAAAGCGACGCTCGTGGCAAGACTCGGGTACCGGGTTATCCCGAGGGATATTGCGAGAATCATTACATTCATTCCTTCGAACTGGACAACGGCAAGATCACCCAGAGCCGTGAGTTCATGAACCCTTTCGACCAACTTCGCGGCCTCGGTGTCCCGGTACCGAAGATCCAGCGCGCAGGTATTCCTGCCTCATAAGTCAAGTCCTTAAAACATTGGAGAAAGACCATGCCAAACAGCGCTGCACGTCAACTAAATGAGCACGACACCACTGAACTTCGCCGGAAAAATCGCGCCACCGTAGAGCAATACATGCATACCAAGGGCCAAGACCGCCTGCGTCGTCACGAGCTATTTACCGAGGATGGTTCTGGCGGCCTCTGGACCACGGATACCGGTGCGCCAATTGCCATCAACGGCAAGTCCAAGTTGGCCGAACATGCTGTCTGGTCACTCAAGTGCTTCCCGGATTGGGAGTGGTACAACATCCAGATATTTGAAACCGATGATCCCAATCATATCTGGGTCGAGTGCGATGGACACGGCAAGATCCTGTTTCCAGGATATCCGGAAGGTTATTACGAAAATCACTTCCTGCATTCTTTCGAATTGCAGGACGGCAAGATCAAACAGAACCGCGAGTTCATGAATGTCTTCCAGCAACTGCGCGCCCTGGGTATTCCGGTGCCGCAGATCAAGCGCGAAGGCATTCCTACCTGAATCCCATCCAGAGAGTGATCGCATCATGGAAGACTTACTGAACCGAGTTCTAAGTTGTGAAGCGTTGCAGCAACCTCAATGGAGCGAACCTTCACAATTGCACGATGCGCAGGCCTATCTCCGGGACAGCGCGCCGCTGATTCGCGTCGAAGACGTCCTGGTGCTGCGGGAGACCTTGGCCAAGGTCGCCGCCGGCGAGGCGATGGTCATCCAGTCCGGTGATTGCGCCGAGGACATGAGCGAGAGCTCTCCCAACCACGTGGCCCGCAAAGCCGCGGTGCTCGACATGCTCGCCGGTGCATTGCGCCTGGTGACCCAACAGCCGGTGGTGCGAGTGGGGCGGATCGCCGGGCAGTTCGCCAAGCCCCGTTCCAACAACAGCGAACGCATCGGCGACGTCGAGTTGCCGGTGTATCGCGGTGACATGGTCAACGGTCGCGAGGCCGTCGACAGCCATCGCCAACATGACGCCCAGCGCCTGGTGCGTGGTTATCGGGCCGCCCAGGACATCATGCAGCACCTGGGCTGGAGCGAACCTGTGGACCAGGAGCCACTGAGCGGTTCACCGGCCTGGACCAGCCACGAGATGCTGGTACTGGACTACGAACTGCCCCAGGTCCGCCAGGACGAACAAGGCCGGGTGTTCCTCGGCTCGACACACTGGCCGTGGATCGGCGAGCGCACCCGGCAATTGACCGGCGCCCATGTGGCGCTGCTCAGCGAGGTGCTCAACCCGGTGGCTTGCAAGGTCGGTCCGGACATCACCCGCGAGCAGTTGCTGAGCCTCTGCGAACGCCTGGACCCGCGTCGCGAGCCGGGCCGCTTGACCCTGATCGCCCGCATGGGCGCGCACAAGGTCGGTGATCGCCTGCCGCCCCTGGTCGAAGCGGTCCGCGGTGCCGGGCACAAGATCATCTGGCTCAGCGACCCGATGCACGGCAATACCATAGTCGCCCCGTGCGGCAACAAGACCCGCATGGTGCGGACCATCACCGAGGAAATCATCGCCTTCAAGCATGCCGTGACTGCGGCTGGGGGCGTGGCTGCCGGCCTGCATCTGGAGACCACTCCCGACGAGGTCAGCGAATGCGTTTCCGACGTCATGGAGCTGGACCGGGTCGCCAGCCAATACAAGAGCCTGTGCGATCCGCGCCTGACTCCCTGGCAAGCCATCACCGCGGTGATGGCCTGGAAGAACTCGCCCTCACCCGCCCTTTTCTGACTGGAGTTAGTCGCCATGACCGGCATTCCATCGATCATTCCCTATGCCCTGCCCACTTCCCGCGACCTGCCCGTCAATCTCGCGCAATGGCATATAGACCCCGAACGCGCCGTACTGCTGGTACATGACATGCAGCGCTATTTCCTGCGGCCCTTGCCCGAGACCCTGCGCGAAAGCGTCGTCGGCAATGCCGCACGCATTCGCCAGTGGGCCGCCGATAACCAGATCCCGGTGGCCTACACCGCCCAACCCGGGAGCATGAGCGAAGAGCAACGAGGATTGCTCAAGGACTTCTGGGGGCCGGGCATGCAGGCCAGCCCCGGCGATCGCGAGGTGGTCGACGCCCTGGCGCCCCGTCCCGGCGACTGGCTGCTGACCAAGTGGCGCTACAGCGCGTTCTTCAATTCCGACCTGCTCGAGCGCATGCGCGAGAGCGGTCGTGACCAACTGATCCTCTGCGGGGTGTACGCCCACGTGGGAGTGTTGATTTCCACGGTGGACGCCTATTCCAACGACATCCAGCCGTTCCTGGTGGCCGATGCGATCGCCGACTTCAGCAAGGAGCACCACTGGATGGCCATCGAATACGCCGCCAGCCGCTGCGCCATGGTCGTGACCACCGATGAGGTGCTGCTATGAACCAGGCCAGCGCCCCGCTGATCGAACGTATCCTGCAACCGGCCCCCGGGCCCTTTGCCCTGCTCTACCGTCCGGAGGCCACTGGCCCGGGATTGCTGGACGTCCTGGTGGGCAAGATGTCGGAACCCCGCCACTTGGCGGATATCGAGCTGCCCGCCACCACCATCGGCGCACCGCGCCTGGACGTGCTGACGCTGATCCCCTATCGGCAGATCGCCGAGCGCGGCTTCGAGGCCGTGGACGACCAGTCGCCGCTGCTGGCAATGAACATCACCGAGCAGCAATCCATCGGCATCGAGCAGTTGCTGCAGCTGCTGCCCGATGAGCCGATCCAGCTGGACAGCGAGCGCTTCGACCTGAGCGACGAAAGCTACGCCGAGATCGTCAGCCAGGTGATCGCCAACGAAATCGGCTCAGGGGAAGGCGCCAACTTCGTGATCAAGCGCACCTTCCTGGCGGAGATCAGCGACTACGGCCCGACCAAGGCCCTGTCGTTCTTCCGGCACCTGCTGGAACGGGAAAAAGGCTCCTACTGGACCTTTATCATCCACACCGGCGAGCGGACCTTCGTCGGTGCCTCGCCCGAGCGCCACATCAGCGTCAAGGATGGCCTGGCGGTGATGAATCCCATCAGCGGCACCTACCGCTATCCGCCCGCCGGCCCCAGCCTGGCCGAAGTCATGGAGTTCCTGGCCAACCGCAAGGAAGCCGAAGAGCTGTACATGGTGGTGGACGAAGAACTGAAGATGATGGCGCTGATCTGCGAGGACGGCGGCCACGTCCGGGGCCCGTACCTCAAGGAAATGGCCCACCTGGCCCACACCGAGTACTTCATCGAGGGCAAGACCCGCCGCGATGTGCGCGATATCCTGCGCGAGACCCTGTTCGCGCCGACGGTCACCGGCAGCCCGCTGGAAAGCGCCTGCCGGGTGATCCGGCGCTACGAGCCCCAAGGGCGTGGCTACTACAGCGGCATGGCGGCGTTGATCGGCAATGACGGCAAGGGCGGACGGTCCCTGGACTCGGCGATCCTGATCCGTACCGCCGACATCGATGACCAGGGCCAGGTGCGCATCAGCGTCGGCTCGACCATCGTCCGTCATTCCGACCCGCTGGGCGAAGCCGCGGAAAGCCGGGCCAAGGCCGCCGGCCTGATCGCCGCACTGAAGAACCAGACCCCCTCGCGCTTTGGCGACCACCTGCAAGTGCGCGCCGCCCTGGCCAGCCGCAACGCCTATGTCTCGGATTTCTGGCTGATGGACAGCCAGCAGCGCCAGCAGGTGCAAAGCGACTTCACCGGGCGCCAGGTGCTGATCGTCGATGCCGAAGATACCTTCACCTCGATGATCGCCAAGCAGCTGCGGTCCCTGGGGTTGCTGGTGACCGTGCGCAGCTTCAACGACGAGTACAGCTTCGACGGCTACGACCTGGTGATCATGGGCCCCGGCCCCGGCAACCCCAGCGAGATCCAGCAGCCGAAGATCAACCACCTGCACCTGGCCATCCGCACCCTGCTCACTGAGCAGCGGCCCTTCGTCGCGGTGTGCCTGAGCCACCAGGTCCTGAGCCTGTGCCTGGGCCTGGAGCTGCAACGCCGGGAGATCCCCAACCAGGGCGTGCAGAAGCAGATCGACCTGTTCGGCAACCCCGAGCGGGTAGGCTTCTACAACACCTTCGCGGCCCAGAGCACGAGCAGCCGCCTGGATGTCGAAGGCGTCGGCACCATCGAGATCAGCCGCGACAGCGAGACCGGCGAGGTACATGCCTTGCGCGGGCCGGCGTTCGCCTCGATGCAGTTCCACGCCGAGTCGCTGTTGACCCAGGAAGGCCCGCGGATCATGGCCGACCTGCTGCGCCATGCCCTCATCAATACCCCCGCCGACAGCAACGCTTCGGCGGCCCGGAGATAACCCATGCACGAATACGTCATCATCGACGCCTTTGCCAGCACCCCGCTGGAAGGCAATCCGGTCGCGGTGTTCTTCAACGCCGACGACCTGAGCGCTACCCAGATGCAGCGCATCGCCCGGGAAATGAATCTCTCGGAAACCACTTTCGTGCTCAAG
The DNA here is from genome assembly GCF_002112765.1 of Pseudomonas sp. B6(2017). Lineage (NCBI taxonomy): Bacteria > Pseudomonadati > Pseudomonadota > Gammaproteobacteria > Pseudomonadales > Pseudomonadaceae > Pseudomonas > Pseudomonas sp. B6(2017). The sequence goes on from NZ_NEIQ01000021.1 coordinate 91,352, forward strand.
CCGCGCAACAGCGGCGACTGGCTGGTCAGGATCTTCACCCCGGTCAACGAACTGCCCTTCGCCGGCCACCCGCTATTGGGCACCGCCATCGCCCTGGGCGCCCATACCGAGAATCACCGGCTGTACCTGGAAACCCAGATGGGCACCATCGCCTTCGAGCTGGAACGCCAGAACGGCAGCGTGATCGCCGCCAGCATGGACCAGCCGATTCCCACCTGGTCGGCCCTGGGCCGCGATGCCGAGTTGCTCAAGGCCCTGGGCATCGAGTCCTCGACCTTTCCCATCGAGATCTATCACAACGGCCCGCGCCACGTGTTCGTCGGCCTGCCGAGCATCGAGGCGTTGTCCGCCCTGCATCCCGATCACCGCGCCTTGTCGAACTTCCACGACATGGCCATCAACTGCTTTGCCGGTTCCGGGCGGCGCTGGCGCAGCCGGATGTTCTCGCCGGCCTATGGCGTGGTGGAGGATGCCGCCACTGGCTCGGCTGCCGGGCCACTGGCCATCCACCTGGCTCGCCACGGCCAGTTGCCGTTCGGCCAGCAGGTGGAGATTCTCCAGGGCGTGGAGATCGGTCGACCTTCACTGATGTTCGCCAGGGCCGAAGGCCGGGCCGAGCAGCTCAAGCGAGTCGAAGTTTCCGGTAATGGCGTGCTCTTCGGGCGGGGGACCATCGTGCTATGAACAATCCACTACAAGGCAAGCCTTTGTTGGGCAGCGGTATGTCGGAGTCCCTCACCGGTACCCTGGATGCGCCGTTCCCCGAGTTCCAGAGCCTGCCGGACGAGCCCATGGGCGTGTTGCGCAACTGGCTCGAACGCGCCCGCCGCGTCGGCATCCGTGAACCCAAGGCGCTGGCCCTGGCCACCGCCGACAACCAGGGCCGGCCTTCGACCCGGATCGTGGTGATCAGCGAGATCACCGACACCGGCCTGCTGTTCAGCACCCATGCCGGCAGCCAGAAAGGCCGCGAGCTGACCCAGAACCCCTGGGCCTCGGGAGTCCTGTATTGGCGCGAGACCAGCCAGCAAATCATCCTCAACGGCCGGGCGGTGCGCTTGCCGGATGCCAAGGCCGACGAGGCCTGGTTGAACCGGCCCTATGCCACGCATCCGATGTCCTCGGTATCGCGCCAAAGCGAGGAACTGCTGGATATCCAGGCCATGCGCGACGCCGCCCGGGAGCTGGCGCAGGTCTCGGGGCCGTTGCCGCGGCCCGCAGGTTACTGCGTGTTCGAGCTGCGGCTGGAGTCCGTGGAGTTCTGGGGCAACGGCCAGGAGCGCCTGCATGAACGCTTGCGCTATGACCGCAGTGACAAGGGCTGGGAGGTACGACGCCTGCAACCCTGAATAAGGCAAGTGTTGGTACGGGATCTACCGCGCGATGGATTGGCACTGGGGGCAAGACACTGCGGTTTATCCGACATGCGTCATGGAAGTCTTTCCGGCCATCCTCACGCGGCTCATTGATAAATCAGAGGAGTTGCTAAATGTGTGGTCTCACAGGATGGGTAGACTATACGCGCAGGCTCGAAGGGGAAAATCCTGCAATTCGCGCCATGACCAATACGCTCGCGTTTCGCGGGCCTGATGCCGAGGGAACATGGAAGCATCGGCATGCCCTTCTGGGGCACCGGCGGCTGGCGGTCATCGACCTGGACGGTGGCGTCCAGCCGATGATCTATCGTTTCGCCGATGGCCAGGAGGTCGCGCTGGTCTACACCGGCGAGGTCTACAACCACGACGCGTTACGCGAGCAGCTGCGGCAACTGGGGCATGAGTTCCAGACCCGCAGCGACACCGAAGTCGTGCTGCATGCCTACCTGCAATGGGGCGAGCGCTGCTGCGAATACCTCACCGGCATGTTCGCCTTCGCCCTGTTCGACGGGCGCGATGGCCACCTGTTGCTGGTCCGCGATCGCCTGGGAATCAAGCCGCTGTTCTACGCCCGGCATCGCGATGGCCTGCTCTTCGCCTCGGAGATCAAGGCCATCCTGGCTCACCCGGAATTCACCGCGACCCTGGAAACCACCGGGCTGGCCGATGTGCTCACGCTGTCCAAGGGCACCGACCAGACCCCGTTCAGGCACCTGATGGAGCTGCTTCCCGGCCATCTCCTGTCCTGGCGTCCCAATGGACCGATAAAACTGCGCAACTACTGGGAGGTACGCCGCCAGGAGCACCAGGACGATGTGCAGACCACGGTGCACAAGACTCGCGAGCTGGTCACCCAGGCGCTGGGGACCCAGTTGCATGCCGACGTTCCCGTGTGCTCGCTGCTGTCCGGCGGGCTCGACTCCACCACCCTCACGGCGATCGCCCAGCGTCTGGAAAAGGCCAGGACCGGCGGTGATATCAATTCCTTCTCCCTGGACTTCACCGGCCAGGCCGAGCATTTCAAGAGCGACGACCTACGTCCCGACCTGGACCAGCCCTTTGCCTTGCTGGCCGCAAAAGCCATAGGCAGCCAGCACCAGACCGTGCTCATCGACAACGCGGAGCTTGTCAGCGACCTGGCCCGCCGCGAGGTGTTCCGGGCCAAGGACGTGCCGCTCACCTTCGGCGACATGGATACCTCCCTGAACCTGATGTTCAGGGAGATCCGCAAGCACTCCACGGTGGCCATCTCCGGCGAAGGCGCCGATGAGGTGTTCGGCGGCTATAGCTGGTTCCGTGATCCCAAGGTCGTGGCCAGCGCGAACTTTCCCTGGGCATCGCGGGTGTACTTGCAGGCGGGTTTCATCAACCCGGATTTCACCCGCCGGTGCGACCTGGCCAAGTACCAGCAGGCGAGCTACGACGATGCCCTGCGCCAGGTCGAGCACCTGGCCCAGGACAGCCCGCAGGAACGGCGGATGCGCGAGATTTGCCACATGCACCTGAAACGCTGGATGGTGATCCTGCTCGATCGCAAGGACCGCCTGAGCATGTGCAACAGCCTGGAGGTACGTGTGCCGTTCACCGATCACCAACTGGTCGAGTACGTCTACAACGTGCCGTGGTCGATCAAGAGCAAGGACGGCCAGGAGAAGTGGCTGCTCAAGCAGGCCTGTGCCGACTATGTTCCAGAGGCGGTGCTCAAGCGCAGGAAAAGCCCCTATCCGACTTCGGCGAACCTGGGCTATGAACGCTTCCTGCGCCGCAGCACCGAGCAATTGCTGCAGGACGTCGGCAACCCGGTGTTCGGCATCGTCTCCCACGCTCATGTCACCGAGGAACTGCGCCAGCCCGAGGGCTACTTCAATACGCAGATGAGCCGGCATGGCCTGGAAACTGCGCTGGCACTGGACGCCTGGCTGCGCTCCCACGGGCTTGCGGTCTGATCGACACGGGCCAGCCCTCCCGGGTTGGCCACCATCCCCCGCCGCCCGCGCGTTCTGCGCGGGCCACCTGGCCTGGAGCCAGTCCTTGCCGGGAGCCGCCCCTGCTCCCGGCTCCTCTTTCTTTACAGGGCGGCGACCCTTGGCAACAGCGGGCCAACCGCCATCTATCGGCCTTGGAAATAATTTCAATAGCCAAACAGACTAAGCAGGCGATCACTGGGCAGCGGACCTGCACCGAGGCAGTGGCCGCCCCTGGAACAGGAGCGTTTCTTGACAGCCGGCCAATAGCGCTAAAACTTCAGGTGCAGATGACACGGACGATACGGAGATCCCCTGTGCGGATGAATAACGATAACGACGCCGAACACGGCTCCCCTCTTCTACTCCTGCCCTGCTCCCCGACGGCCGACTGACGTCCCGAGACCTGCCAGAGGAAGCCGTGCATGCCCATCACGCAAAGCACCCGCCTAGTACAAGTCGATAGTCCCCTTGGCGAAAACGTCCTGCTGTTGCAGGGCATGGAGGGCAGTGAAGAACTGGGGCGGTTGTTCCACTACGAATTGGACCTCACCTCCGAGGACCGTGCGATCAGGTTCGACCAGTTGCTGGGCAAACCGATGTGCCTGGGCCTGGAACTGCCCGAAGGCGGCAGACGCTACTTCCACGGCATCGCCTGCGGTTGCCGGCAACTGACCGGGCATGGTCAGTTCGCGAGTTATCGCGTCACCCTGCGGCCCTGGTTCTGGTTGCTCACCCGGACCTCGGACTGCCGGATCTTCCAGAACCAGAACGTGCCGGACATCATCAAGCAGGTGTTTCGCGACCTGGGCTTCTCCGATTTCGAAGACAGCCTGAGCACCAACTATCGCCAATGGGAATACTGCGTGCAGTACCGCGAGACCAGCTTCGACTTCGTCAGCAGGCTGATGGAGCAGGAAGGCATCTATTATTACTTTCGCCATGAGAAGGACCGCCACGTACTGGTGCTGGCCGATGCCTACGGCGCCCATGACACCGCGCCAGGCTACGCGTCAGTGCCCTTCTATCCATCCGACCAGCAGATGCGCGAGCGTGACCACTTCTACGACTGGCAACTGGCACGGGAAGTACAATCCGGCTCGCTGGCGTTGAACGACTACGACTTCCTGCGTCCGCGCGCGAGCCTCGAAGTCCGCTCCAGTGTGCCGCGCAACCACAGCAACAGCGACCACTCGCTCTACGACTATCCCGGCGAATACCTGCAAAGCAACGATGGCGAGCATTACGCCCGCACCCGCATCGAGGCCATTCACAGCCAGTTCGAACGCGTGCAGCTGCGCGGGCGGGCCCGTGGCTTGGGTTCAGGCCACCTGTTCAAGCTGACAGGCTACGACCGTGCCGATCAGAACCGCGAATACCTGGTGGTGGTCGCCCGATACCAGATCCGTCAGGAAGCCTATGAAAGCGGGCAAGCGGAACTGGCCGAGCCATTCCTCAGCGAACTGGACTGCATGGACGCCAACCAAGTCTTCCGGCCCCTGCATCTGACCCCGATGCCCGTTGTCCGCGGCCCCCAGACAGCAGTGGTGGTCGGCCCCGATGGCGAGGAAATCTGGACCGACCAGTACGGTCGGGTCAAGGTGCATTTCCATTGGGATCGTCATGACCAGTCCAACGAAAACAGCTCCTGCTGGATTCGTGTCTCCCAGGCCTGGGCCGGCAAGAACTGGGGAGCCATCCAGCTCCCGCGGATCGGCCAGGAGGTGATCGTCAGCTTCCTCGAGGGTGATCCCGACCGCCCGATCATCACCGGTCGCGTATACAACGCCGAGCAGGCCGTGCCCTACAAACTGCCGGCCAATGCCACCCAGAGCGGAGTGAAAAGCCGCTCGAGCAAGGACGGCTCATCGGCCAACTTCAATGAAATCCGCATGGAGGACAAGAAAGGCGCCGAGCAGTTGTTCATCCACGCCGAGAAGAACCAGGACATCGAGGTCGAGAACGACGAAACCCATTGGGTCGGCCACGACCGCAGCAAGACCATCGATAACGACGAGACCGTGCGCGTCAAGCACGACCGCAGCGAAAGAGTGGACAACCACGAGAGCATTTCCATCGGCGTGAACCGTACCGAAGAGGTCGGCAACAATGAAAAAATCACCATCGGCGTCAATCGCACCGAGCGCGTAGGCAGCAACGAAACCATCACCATCGGTGCCAACCGCACGGAAAAGGTCGGCGCCAACGAAGACATCACCATCGCCAGCCACCGGAGCGAAGACGTGGGCGGCAACGAAAGCATCGCCATTGGCGGCAACCGCGATGAAAACGTCAAGGGCAACGAAAGCATCGAGATCGATGGTAACCACAGCAGCCGTATCGGCCAGAACGAATCCCGCGACGTGGCCCGCAATCGCGGTACCGAGATTGGCCAGGACGACCGCCTGGACGTTGGCAAGCACTTCATCCTCGACGCCGGCGACTCCATCAGCCTGACCACGGGCGACGCCAGCATCACCCTGAAAAAAGACGGCACCATCACAATCAGCGGCAAGAACATCACCCTCGACGGCACCGGCGCCATCCACATCAAGGCCAGCCGGAATGTCGTCGTCAAGGGTCAGAAGATATTGCAGAACTAGCCATGGAGCCTGCGTCATGACCGTGCAATGCCTGCCTCCCGCCACCTGCGCCCCCACCCGGATGGACGGGGTCGTGCTGGGCGTACTGCTGGATGTGCCCAGTGCCCAGGCCCCCGTGGTGGCCTTTCCCGGCTGCCCGCTCGCCAGCGGGCTGGTGGCCCGTACCACCACGGTGCTCGATCGCCAAGACATCGGTGCCCAGGTAGCCCTGATGTTCGAGGCTGGCGACCTTGCCCGGCCGTTGGTGATCGGGCGTATCCAGCGCCTGCCGGAAAGCGCGGCGCCTGCCGTCGCCCATCTTGATGGCGAGCGCCTGGAACTCTGCGCAGAACGGGAAATCGTCCTGCGTTGTGGCAAGGCCAGCATCACCCTCACCCGCGAAGGCAAGGTGCTGATCCGCGGTGCATACCTGTCGAGTCGATCATCGGGGGTCAATCGAATCAAGGGCGGATCGGTGCAGATCAACTGAGGCGACAGGGCCATGGAACTGATAAACAAGACTCGTCTGGAGGCCGGCTATACCACCTCCACCGACAAGACCGGCCGCGAGTGGCTGGTGCTGGTCGCCAAGGGCACCTATGGCATTCCCGAACACCACGGCCATGCGCCACGGCTGCTGGAGCAACAGTTGCCGCTGGTCATGGCGGATGTCTTTCCCGGCGCCCCCGGAGAGTCGCCGGCGTTGTACGAAAATGACTTTGCCCTGTACAAGCCACGCTGCGATGTGCTGCTCAATGGCCACTGCCATGCGCCCAACGGGCAGCCCGTCACCCAGGTGAACGTGGCGCTGAAGATCGGCAGCCTGGTCAAGGCGTTCAAGGTCGTCGGGCCACGGGTCTACGAGGCCAGTGCCTTCTCGTGTTCGGTTGGCGACCCCGCGCCGTTCACCAGGATGCCCGTCAGTTATGCCCACGCATTCGGTGGCGTGGACAGGACACCTGCCGACGCCAGCCAACACAAATGGTATCCCTGGAATCACACCGGCGTTGGCTTCCATCCGGGCGCGCAGTTGGAGCAACTCCACGGTTTGCCCCTGCCCAATAGCGAGGAGCTGGACACCCCGGTTACCGACCCTGGGGGCGACTACCGGCCCATGGCATTCGGCCCGGTGGGCCGGGCCTGGCAGCAGCGCATCCACTGGGCCGGCACCTACGACCAGGCGTGGTTGGACCAGCAGTTTCCCTTCCTGCCGGAAGATTTCGACCTGCACTATTTCCAGTGCGCCCCCGAGGATCAGCAGATCGACTACCCCCAAGGCGCGGAAGAAGTGTCGCTGCTCAATCTCGATGCCCGAGGCAGGACCGCATTCCGGCTGCCGGCCAACCTCAAGCTTGTGATGCTGGTGGTTTTTCACGATGACAACGTCCGGGAAACCACAGCGGTGGTCGATACCATCCTGATCGAGCCCGATGCCCAACGCCTGGTCCTGACCTGGCGGGCGTCCTCGCCCCTGGGCCGCAACATCAGGGAAGTCGCCAAGGTGATCGTCGGGCAAAGGCTCGAGCGCTTCGAGCAAGCCCGGGCCCATGAAAGACGCATGCAGGGCAAGCAGCACTTCAAGTCGCTGGACTTGTTGATCCACTGGGCGACAGCCACATCGTCACCCGCACCAGAGGCGAGCTAAACCCCGTGGACGGTACCTCCCTGTTCGTCACCGGCATGGGCCTGACCTGCCCCGTCGGCACCAGCGTGGCCAGCGCGTGCGCCGCCAAGCGCGCCGGATTGTCGGCCTTGCAGGAGCTGCCATTGCTGGACAACGCGGCCGAACCCATCATTGGCGCACAGGTTCCCGGTATTGACCTGACCCTGCCCGCCCCCGCGCGCCTGTGCCATCTCATGCTGCAGGCGCTGGGCGAGTTGCTGGCAGGCACACCGCGACTGGACTGGCAGGCGATACCCTTCCTGCTGTGTCTGGCCGAGCCGGAGCGCCCTGGCGTGAACATCAGGGCCCTGGCCCAGACGATTATCCAGGAGCTGTCGGGCACGCTGGGCATCCAGGTCCACCTGGGCCATTCCAGGATCATTCCGACCGGGCATGTGGCGGCCATGCACGCCCTGGAAGAAGCTGGCCGGCTGATTCGCGAGACGCACGCGCCAGCCTGCCTGGTGGGCGGGGTCGACTCGCTCTTGGCGGCTTCGACCTTGCGATGGCTGGACGGCGATCGTCGGCTGAAGACGGCGATCAACCGGGACGGCCTGTTTCCCGGCGAGGGTGCCGCGGCGATCCTGGTCCAGGCCCACAGCCTGCCTGGCACCTGCCTGCAGGTGGCGGGCCTGGGTGTCGGCCAGGAACCTGCCCCTTTGCTCTCCGGCAAACCGCTGCGCGGCGACGGTCTGGCCGCCGCCGCGCGCACGGCGCTGGCGCAGGCCCGGCTGGGTTTCCATGAAATCGACCTGCGCCTGTCCGATGCCACTGGAGAGCAATACGGATTCAAGGAGCTTCCCCTGATGCAGGCCCGGCTGGCACGAGTCGTGAGAAAGGAGGACCAACCGCTCTGGCACTGGTCCGAGGCCATGGGCGATACCGGGGCGATTGCCGGGATCATCCAGCTGATTCTTGCAGACCAGGCGCTGCGCAAAGGCTACGCCCCTGGAACAAATGCGATGTGCATGACTAGCGCCTTGGGCGGTGCACGGGCAGTTGCCGTGGTGCGCGACGCCAGGCCAACCGGGAGTCGATCATGAGCTGCGAGGTCTACGCCAACGGCGACGAGATTGCCTGCAAGGCAGGCGGCGGCAAGGTCATCGCCGCGTTCCCGGATGTGTGCCTGACGCCCCCGGCACCTCCGGCAGGGCCGATTCCGGTGCCTTATCCCGATACCTCCTATTCCCGGGACATGAAAAAAGGCAGCAGGACGGTGAAGATCAAGCGCAAGGAGGTGATGCTGAAGAATCTTTCCTACTACAAGACCTCGCCCCTGGGCGATGAGGCAGCGACCCGCAGCCAGGGGGCCGGGATCATCACCCATGTGATCACCGGCAAGACCTATTTCGTTTCGTGGACCCTGGATGTGCTGTTCGAAGGCCAGAACATCGACCGGCATACCGACCTCACCACGTCGAACCATGCCAGCCCGGTCGCCAATGCCGCGGTGCCCATGGTCAACACGGCCAAATATGCGCCGGTGCAACAGGACTCCAGGGTGCCGGGCAAGCACAAGTGTGAATGCTGTGGCGGCGCAGCCCACAGTGAAGCCCAGGCGAAAGGCGAATACCTCTCCGAAGACCAGTTCTACGACACTGCGCAAAGCCCGCAGAACGCGAGCCTGCTGGCCAAGGTCCGCGCCGATCCCAAGTGCAGGCACCTACTGCCTCCTGCCGGGAAGGCGCCCAGTGGCTGCAACAAGTACTACAAGACCAGCATTCGCGAGAAAAAGAACATCGAGAACGACTGGGCGATGAACAGGCCCGGCTACATGGCCTGGCAAGGCGTACCGCCAGGAGAACCCGTCGCCCATCGGGTTCCCAAGGCGGCCGGCGGCTGCCCTGCCGGACAGGGAAACCTGGCGCCCACCGGTCGCAAGTGTGCCAAGCTCGAAACCCAACTCAGTGCATTGCAAGATTCACGCGCCACTAGTTTGCGCAGGCCCTGAAAATGAATACCAGCCACTACAAGTACATCGATCGTCCCGGCTTCCTCGAAGGCTGTTTCTACTGGAAAGGCCGTGGCTATCACTTCGCCGCTGCGCCCCCCGCCCAGTTGCTGGCGCCAGGCGCCTGGCAGGACGACGACCCGTGGATGGCCCTGGCCGCGATCCTGGAAAGCGCCAAGCGGGGGGATTTCAGCCATGTCTCCCGGCTCAGGGAGGTCATCCTGGATGAAGCCAGCGTGCCGACCCTGGTCAGCGCCTGCCTGGGCCTGACCGCCGATGCGGGACTGGAGTCCGACCTGGATTTCCTCGCCGAGCTGATGATCCAGGGCCCGGACCACCTGCGTATCGAAGCCAGCCTCGCGGCCCAGTGGTCGGGGGTGATGTGGCTGGTCCCGTTCATGGTCGAAGCCCGCTGCGCGCTCGAGCGCCAGGCCGACCGGGAAGCCGTGGAAGCCAATATCTCCAACCTGCTCGACCCTCTCGAAGGCGAACCCGAGTTCTACGACAGCAGCCTGGACGACGCGCAGTACCGGCATGCCGTGGATACGCGGCTGGCGCAACTGCAAGCGCCGCATGGCAACGACCGACTCTCGATTCTCGCTGGCACCGTCGTCGATGTGAACCGCCAGGCCTGGCTCATGAGAAAGGCCCTGGTGCCCAACGACCCGGACGCCTGGCTCGACTGGAGCAATTTCCTGCTCTGGAGGCGCACATTCGAGGTGTACTCGGGCATCGACTGCTCCAGCTTCTATGACCGCCATGGTCAGTTCCAACCCCTGAATGCCAGCGCCGTGCTGGACCAGTACCTGGCCTCCCCCCTGCAGTTGGAAATCGGCAGGCGCTACTTCTTCGGTCGCCTGGTGGTGTAGCCGCCATGACATTCATTGCCTCGATGGTCGAACAACACGCCGAAGAAGCGGCTTTTCTCATCCTGCTCCACGATTACGCAGTGCGTGCGCCCCACTACGATCTGGATGACCTGGGGCGGCTGGACGAACGCATCGAAGCTCATCTGGATGGCTTGCGAATCGCTGGCCCCGCTGGCTTGCAGGTCCTGCTGACACAGTTGGGCCCGGATACCATCGGTGAAATGTTCGCCAGCGTGGTCCTGGCGTTCCAGACCCAGGATGTACAGGGCCTGGCGCGGGTGAACGAGCACCTCAAGGGGGCGACGGGCACTGAGCGTGGTTACCTGATGGCCCTGGGCTGGCTGGAGTGGGAATACCTGTCGCCCTGGATCGAAGCCATGCTCGCGTCCTCCACGCCGTTGTTCCAGCGTCTGGGCCTGGCGGCCTGCGGTATGCACCGGCGGGATCCCGGCCCAACGTTGCAGACGGCTCTGGCCCATGCCGACCCCGGCGTGCTGACACGTGCTGCCCGTACGGCCGGCGAGCTGCGACGGCGCGAACTGCTGCCGGCTCTCCATCGACACTGCCAGCATGGGGATGTGGCCACGCGCTTCTGGGTGAACTGGGCAAGCGCGCAGATGGGTGACGAACAAGCCCTGGAACCCTTGCGGCTGTTCGCCGAGCAACCCGGTCAGTTCCAGTTCCGTGCGCTGTGTGTCCTGCTGGCCTGGCAACGACGCGAAGCCAGCATCAGCTGGATCTGCCAGCTGATAGAGAACCCCGGGCAGCTACGCACCGGCATCCGGGCCATTGGCCTGCTGGGCGATCCACTCAGCGTGCCTTGGCTGATCCAGCAGATGCACGACCTGCCGTACGCCCGGGTGGCCGGCGAGGCCTTCAGCCTGATAACCGGTGCCGACCTGGCGCTCCTCGACCTGGAACTGCAGGTGTTACCAGATTTCGATGTCGGGCCGAACGATGACCCCGAAGACCCCAATGTGTCGATGGACCCCGATGAAGACCTGCCCTGGCCGGACCCTGCGGCAATCGCCACTTGGTGGTGCACCCATGGCGCCAGCTTGCAGACTGGTATCAGCCATATGCTGGGGCGCCAGCAGAGCGAAAGCAGCTTCTTGCACGCCCTTGCTCGAGGCCAGCAGCGCCAGCGCATCGCCGCGGCCTGTGCACTGGCGCGATGGCAGCCGGACCAGGCGCTGTTTCCCACCAATGCTCCGGCCCGGCGACAAATGAGCTGCTTGCGCACGATGCAGGCCCCACACCAACACCGTCCCTGAACCGGATACCTTGGCGGCTTGCCGGATCGCCTGCGCTCCCACGGGCTTGCGGTCTGATAGGAGCCTGAGCTAACCGCCCGGGTTCCCTCATCCCCGGGACACTGTGCACAGTGTCCCGGCTATCCCACTGCATCGCGGCCGGTATTGGCCTTCAGGTCCCTGCCAATGTGCGGCCAGCACTCACTGGATGATTTCAGCCTCGGTGGTGACGATCTTGTTCACCAGGCCATACTCGACGGCTTCTTCTGCACTCAGCCAGAAATCCCTTTCGGTGTCGGCGGCAATTCTTTCCAGCGGCTGGCCGGTGGCCTTGGCGAAGATCTTGTTCAGCCGATCCTTCATCCAGAGGATTTCCTTGGCGTAGATCTTCACGTCCAGGGCCCGGCCCTGGAAACCGCCAGAGGGCTGATGCAGCAAGAAGCGCGTGTTGGGCAGCGAGTAGCGGTTTTCCTTGTCTGCCGCGACATAGATCAGCGAGCCCGCACTGGCCACCCAGCCGGAACCGATGGTGATGACCTTGGGCTTGATGAAGCGGATGGCATCGAAAATCATGTCGCCGGATTCGACATGGCCACCCGGGGAGCTGATGAACACCATGATCGGGTCGTCGCTGAGGTGGGCCAGCGCATGCAGTTGCTGGACGGCGATCGTCGCCATCTTGTGATTGACTTCGCCGGTGATGAATATCTTTCTTGCCGCGATGGTGCTGTCCAACAGCTTGCCGCTGAGGCTGGTGGAAGCACTGTCCGGGCGGTCTTTTTCTTCATCGAATAAACGCATAGGGGTTCCTGCTGTCTTTAGGGACATGCGGTGCCTGGAGAAAACCAACCGCTTGAGCCTAGCTACGCGGCGCCGATGTTGCGCTGGATACCGTTCCAGAAGCGATGAGCGGAGCCAGGAAGTCTGGCGAGGGCCAGGTGGCCAAAGGGCTCCGAGGGCCTGTAGAGCGTCAGTGAAGCCCCGTAGGGGGCGGCCAGTGCCGAATGTCTGCTGTACCCCACCCGTTTCGCAAAGCCAGCGAAGGCTCAGCCCGAAAGGGGCTTGTCCCGCCCTGCTTTCACCAGAACCAGCCACCGCCGCGGGCCAGTTCCTGTTCGCAGCTGCGGTATTGGGCGCCGAACAGCGAGGCCCGGGCCTGGACCTTGAGCGATACGTTCTTCAACCAGGGCTTGGCGTCGTAGCTGCGGTTGCGATAGCCACCCCAGCCTTCGTGGTAGTTCAGGTACTGGCCGTAGGCGTCCCATTTGGAGGTGCGGTTGACGTTGTAGCTCTTCTGCATGTACCAGCCCATGAAATCCAGGGCGTCGGCGAAGTTGTCGCGGCTTGCCCCCCAGCCACCGGCGTCCTTCTTGTAGTCGGCCCAGGTTTCATCCTTGGCCTGGGCGTAGCCGTAGGCGGTGCTGACCCGGCCCCAGGGAATGAAGCCCAAGAAGTAGTAGCGCGGTGGCAAGGCGTCGTGCTTGAACGACGACTCCTGGTACATCATCGCCATGGGCACCTGGATCGGCGCGCCCCAGCGCTGGTTCATCTTCTGCGCGGCTTCGTACCACTTGGGCTTCTCGCGAAAGATCTCGCAGAGATTGTCGGGGTTGGCCGGAGGCTTGGTGGCGCAACCGGCAAGGGCCAGGAGCAGGACGGGGAGCAAGAGCCGAAGCATGGAGGGGACTATTCCTTGGGCGCGGGCCTGGTGCAGCCCTTCGGGCGAAGCTTTATACACACTTTGCCATCAGCCGGCGATACGCCAGCGCGCAGCGCTGTGTTGCAACTCGCAACAGCGCCTGGCCAGGTCAGGCCTGCCGGCACACACGCGGCAGGCCCGCTGCCGGTCAATCGGGGCGCCAGCGCTCTCCACGATTGTTGCCGGTGCCCTTGTAGCCGCCGTAGCCATCCGGTTCCCAGCCACCGCCGGCATTGTCTCCGGTGCCGATGAAACCGCCACGGCCATCGGGCTCCAGCCCCCTGCCCTGGTTCTTGCCTGTACCGGTGTATCCGCCACGGCCATCGGAGACATAACCACGCTTGCGGTTCTCGCCCGTCCCCTCGTAGCCGCCCTTGCCATCGGAGGCCCAGCCGCCACCCCAGGCGCTGCCTTCACCGTGGAAGGCACCCTTGCCATCGGACTTGTAGTCTTGGCCGTAGTTGGTGCCGGTACCGGTGTAGCCACCCGAACCATCCGGGGTGAAACCGGCGCCCTTGTTCAGCCCGGTGCCTTTGAGCCCGCCATCGTCGGCCGGAGCATAACCGCGACCAAAGTTGTTGCCGGTGCCTCGGAGCGAGCCGTCCTTCTGCAACTCGTAATCGGAACCCTGGTTCTTGCCCGTACCCTTGAAACCGCCATGTCCGTCGGGCTCGTAGCCGCGATCCTGGGCGAAACCCTGGCCGATGAAACCTTCGGCGGCCAGCAGCGGCGTGCCGGCGCCGAGCAAGGCGATGGCCAATAGCAGGTGGGAATGTCTGTTCATGCCGTATCGATATCCTTATGTAGGGGAACGCCAGAATTCTTTGCCTGCTTGCCCTCAGCGGGAAATGGCCATCCAACCGGCGCAACCGGTCATGACCCCGGCCGAGGTGCGGTTCAGGCGCTGCATGGCCCTGGGCGACTGGATCGCCCGCTTGATCCGCGCCCCGGTCACCAGGTACGCCAGTTGGATGCTCAGGTCGATGCCGACTCCCAGTGCAGTGATGAAAGCCACTTCCGGCCAGGACAGCGCCGTCAGATCGAAGGCATGGGGCAGCACCGCGCCGAAGAACACCACCGCCTTGGGGTTGCTCAGGGTCAGCAGCGCTCCGGCGAGCAGCCCGCGGCCGGCCGAGCGCTTCGCCAGCGCCTCGGGCTGCGTGGGGTTCTTCGACCACAGCTTCCAGGCGATGAACAGGATGAAGGCCACGCCGAGCCACTTGACGCCGATGAACAAGTACTCGAAGCGCAGCGCCAGCGCCGCCAGGCCCAGGGTGGCCACCAGCAGCCAGAGCGCATTGCCCAGGACCATGCCACCGATGAACGGCAAGGTGGAACGGGCCCCGCGCGCCACCACCTGCCCCAGCATCGCGGCCTGGGCCGGGCCGGGAATGGCCGCGGCAATGGCGAACGGTACGGCGAAAAACCAGATCGAGGCAGTCACGCTCATCGACGAAATCCCCCAGGTCACAATGATATCGGCCTGGATATTCGCACCGAGGCAGCCGCTTGGGCAATGCCCGCTCCAGTGACGGCGCAGGATTCATGACGAGGCTTGGCCTGCGGGCCACAGGGGCACTGCATCAGCCCCCGGCAAGAATCTCCCGGGCGCACAGCAACAAGCCGTCGACCACCGCAGAAGGCGTTTGCGCACGGGTCACCAGGCCCAGGGTCGCCCGTGGCTGTTCCAGGGCCAGCTGGCGAAAGTTCAGCCCGGGACGGGCCATCCGCTGCATCGAGGCCGGCACCAGGGCAATGCCCATGCCGGCCGACACCAGGTTGACCGCCGACGACACTTGGGGGGCCTGCTGGTGGATCAGCGGGCTGAAGCCCTGGGCCCGGCAAGCGCTGACTATCTCGGCGCTCAGGCCGTAGCCGGATTTGCGCGAATAGAGGATGAAGCGCTCATCGCGCAGGTCCGCAAGATCCAGGCGCTCGCGGGCGAGCAAGGGATGGCCATCGGGCAGCACCACCATCAGCGGCTCTTCACTGAGGACCTGGAATGCCAGGTCGCCACCCCCGGCAAAAGGCGGGCGGACGATGGCGGCATCGATCTGTCGCTCCAGCAGCCGGCCGACCAGGGTCTCGCTGTTGCCCTCCACCAGGTTGATCTGCACCTGCCGATAGCGTTGCTGGTAGAGGCGCATCAACGCGGTCATGCCCTCGTTGAACGAGGCCGACTCGGTGAACCCCAGGGTCAGGCTGCCGATCTCCCCGCGCGCGGCCCGCAGTGCCCGGACCTTGGCCTCTTCGGCCCGGGCCAGGATGTCCCGGGCACAAACCAGGAAGGTCTTGCCGGCATCGCTGAGGACGATGCCGCGGCCCTGGCGGTGAAACAGCGGCGTGCCGATTTCCTCTTCCAGTGCGCGGATCTGCTGGCCCAGCGGCGGTTGGGCGATGTGCAGGACCTGGGCCGCCTTGGTCAGGCTCTGGGCCTCGGCGGTGGCCACGAAGTAACGCAGGTGCCGGAGTTCCATGGAATGTTCTACGTTCTGATTTTGGATAATTAGAATATTAGACATAACAAATGCCCAGGGCCAAGCTTTGCCTATCCAAGCAACGACACCCGCCAGCCCTGGGAGGCACCATGAAAAACACAAGGAAACTACGCGATCTGTTGGCCAGCGGCGAAAGCCTGGTAGCCCCTGGCGTCTACGACGGGCTCTCGGCGCGCCTGGTGGAACTGGCCGGCTTTTCAGCCGTCTACGCCAGCGGCGGAGCCATCGCCCGCTCCGCGGCGCTGCCGGATATCGGCCTATTGAGCTTCAGCGAGGTCCTGGAACGCGTGGAGAAGATCGTCGACGGCAGCGCTTTGCCGGTGATCGCCGATGCCGACACCGGGTTCGGCGGCAGTGCCAACGTCGAACGTACGGTACGTGCCTTCGAACGTGCCGGGGTGGCGGCACTGCACCTTGAAGACCAGGCGTTTCCCAAGCGCTGCGGGCACCTGGACGACAAGTCGCTGATCGATACCGAGCAGATGTGCCGCAAGCTGCGCGTCGCCCGCGAGGCCCTGGACGATCCGGACCTGGTGTTGATCGCCCGTACCGATGCGATCGCCGTCGAAGGCTTCGACGCCGCCCTGGAACGGGCGCAGCGTTATGTCGAGGCCGGTGCCGACATGATTTTCGTCGAGGCCCCGGAGACTCTTCAGCAGATCCGCGAAATCGCTGCCCGGATCCCCGGGCCCAAGCTGATCAACATGTTCCATGGCGGCAAGACCCCGATGATGCCGGTCGAGGAACTGGCGGCCCTGGGTTATCAGCTGGTGATCATCCCTTCCGACCTGCAACGCGCGGCCATCCATGCCACGCAGCAAGTCCTGGCGCAGATCAAGCGCAGCGGCGACAGCTCGGCGCTGGCCAGCCAGCTGGTGAGTTTCCAAGAGCGCGAGCGCATCGTGCGCACCAGCCGCTATCTGGAGCTGGACCAGCGCTGATCACCGCGCCGCCCGAACAGGCCATAGCGGTCCCAGCGATACGGCGCCAGGTCGATTGCCGGCTGGCGTCCGGCCACCAGGTCGCTGACGATCCGCGCCGAGCCGCAGGCCATGGTCCAGCCCATGGCGCCGTGGCCGCAGTTGAGTAGCAAGTTGCGCACTTGGCAGGTGCCGAGGAACGGCAGGTTGTCCCGGGTCATCGGCCGCTGTCCGAGCCATTGCATCGCGGTAACGCCCCGCAGCTGCGGGCAGACCTGCTCGGCGAAACGCTGCAGGGCGGCAAAGCGCTGCTCGATCTTGCCCGGTCCGGGTTGCCCGACATCGGCGAACCCGGTGAAGCGCAAGGTCTGGCCGAAGGCCGCCCAGGCTACCTTGTGCAGGATCGACACCGCGCCGACGCTCGGCCGCGGGATCCGGCCCAGGGGATAGGACAGCGAGTACCCCGTCACCGGGTGAATCGGCAAGCGCAGCCCAAAGGAGCCAGCAAGGGTGCCGAAGCCAGGCCGGCGGCGATCACCACGGCATCGGCGCGCCACGGCCTTGGTCACGCAAGCACGCTCGATGGCTGCCTGGGCATAGCGGGCTGCATCTCCCGTGCCGTCCCGGGCGCAGTAGCCCCCCTTGGCAAAACCCACCCGGGCCAGTCTTCTCCAGCCTGGGACCATGGGCTAGAGCAAGGCCGCCACTTGTTCGGCCGTGGCCTTGGCCGATTGCGGGTTCTGCCCCGTCACCAGCCGGCCATCGACCACCACCTTGGTGGTGAACGGCAACCAGGCCTTCTCGTAGCGTGCCCCACGCTGTTTCATCAGTTGCTCGACGTTGTACGGCACCTTGCCTGCCACGCCCGCCAGCACCTCCTCGATCCAGGCGTAACCAGTCAGGCGGCGACCCTCCACCAGCAGCCGGCCGTCGCTGAGCCGCGTGTTGAGCAACCCGCAGTAGCCGTGGCAGACCGAAGACACGATGCCGCCCTGCTCGAAGATCTCCCGGGTCAGGCGCTGCAGGCCCGGGTCGTCGGGGAAGTCCCACATCACTCCATGGCCGCCGGTGAAGTAGATGGCATCGAAGTCCGCGCCCTGCAACTCATCTGGATGAGCAGTGTGGGCCAGGCGCTGCAAGCTCGCCGGATCCTCCAGCCAGGCCTTGGCCGTGCCATCGAGCAATGGCCACTTCAACGCCCTGGGCTCCAGGGGCGAGGCGCCGCCTCTGGGGCTGACCAGGCGCTGCTCATGCCCCCTGGCGGCGAACACCTGCCAGGCATGGGTCAGCTCCCCCAACCATAACCCGGTGGGTTGGCCGGGGTCGGCGTAATGGGCAACGTTGGTGACGACATGCAAGATGCGCTTGGCCATCGATACGTACTCCGCACAGTGCCGGGACTGGCAAAAGGTTAGTCCACCAGGCTCGCAAACGCCCGGCAGGCAGGCTGGGTGGACGCCGCCCCGGTCACGCGGCAGCGCCGTCATTTGCCTGCTTGACATTAAGGTTAAGTTGAACGTTAGGGTTTACCCACCCCGGCCGGTATCGAGCGAACAGACGCCGGCCTTGCCCGGGGTATTCATCAGCGTGATGCACTCTCTGGAGAACTGGAACGTGAAACTTGCAACTGTCACCGCAATGGCCGGCGCACTCCTGGCCCCCCTGGCAAGTCCCGTGCTGGCGGACGCCACGGGCCATGCCGAAACCACGATGATCGATATCGCCGGCCATCCGGTGCCGGTGCTCAAGGGCGGCCTGTACGACCGCTATCGCTCCAACCCGCCGCTGTCGGTGATCGAGGCCGAGGCACCGGGCATGGACCTGAGCTGGTTCAAGCAACTGGCCAAGACCCGGGTCGACATGGGCTTCGAGTCCTACTCGCCGAACTTCTACTACAAGAACAGCCGTATCACCGCGGTCTATACCGCTGACCTGGCACGCTTGCGCGAGCTGATCCCGGCCGAGGTGCTGGCCCAGGTCCAGCCGCTGCAGGTCTGGCCTGGTCGCGGGTTGGTGGCCTTCACCGCCTACACCTACGACTACTGCGACAACGACAGCTACAACGAAATTGCCTTGTCGATCATCACCAACAAGCCGGGCAAGTCCAACCTCGGCCCCCTGACCCTGGTCGGCCAGTCCATCTCCAAGGACTTCTGGGGCTACGTGCTCAAGCTGCCGGTGAACACCGAACTGGCCCGGGTGCGTGGCGTGGTGGGCTACAACCTGCCCAAGTGGCTGACCGACATCAACCGCCGCGAGGAAGCCCAGAGCCTGTCCTACGACATCATCGACAGCCAGACCGGCAACGTCGACGTGATCTTCAAGGGCAGCAAGCTTGCGGACCTGTCCCACGACGTCGGCATGGTGACCAACAGCTTCACCAACCTCGACCACAACGGCCAGTTGGCCTACGGCTACGCCACCTCGCGCCAGACCAGCCATGCCTCCAGCAGCAGCGCCGACGCCGCGCGCCTGATCCTCGGGCAAGGCAGCCTGTCCGACTACCTGCGTTCGCTGCAACTGGGCAAGTTGGTGAAATACGAGTACGTACCCGAGTTCCAGAGCGCGCTCTATGCCCCCAAGCCCCTGGCCAGCCTGAACGATAGTCACTGATCCCGGGTGTCCTGAGGTGACCGGGACCGACCGCCAAGACGGCGGTCCCGGTGGTCACCGATCACTCGATGCGCATCTGGCCCGAACCCGGCAGGCTGCTGACCAGCCCGGCCCCGAGCAACTTCGCCGGGGTGTACGCGCCCGCTGGGGGGCGCTCGCCCGCCAGGTACTCGACCACTGCCAGGGCGCCACTGACGGTCAGGCTGTAGACATTGGCGGTGTGCACCCGGGCCACCTTGCGCTGGCCCTGGGCATTGCGCGCCTCGCCCCATACATAGGTGCCCTGGTCGGCCCGCTTGGCATCGTCCGGGCCGGTCACGGTCTTGCCGATATGCGCCTTGAGGCGCTTCTGCACCCAGGCCAGGCCCAGCAGCGGACGGACCAGGTTGGCCCACCTGGCACCACGGATCATCCCGGCCGACCCGGGGAGGAAGACCTCGATATTGGCAATGCCGGTGGTGTGGTAGGCGGTGGATACGTCGCCCCAGGGAATGGTCATGGCGAGCTTTTCACCGGCGCCGAAATCGATGCGCCGCACCTGGTAGGCCAGCGGCACCGTGACGATCTTGCCGTCGCGCCGCACCTTGCCACCCTGGGCCATGCCTTCCACCGAGGTCTTGGCCGTGCCGGGCGAGAAGCTCGAACGCGAGTCGAAACCCAGGGCCAGGTGCGTGGCGTCGGGCAGTGCCGCCTTGAGCGCGGCGGCGACGCAGTCGGTGGGGATCACGTCGAAGCCCACGCCCGGGCAGATCACCACCCCGGCCTCCCGAGCGCGCAAGTCCAGGGCCTGGGCATGTTCGAAGACCGTGATCTCGCCGGTGATGTCCAGGTAGTGCGCCTTGGCATCCAGGCAGGCCTGCATCATCGGCGCGGCGGTGGCCGAGAACGGCCCGGCGCAATGCAGGACCAGGTCCATGTCCTGGATGCGGGCCGCCAGTTGCGGTTCATCGAGCCCGAAGATCCGGGCCTCCAGGCCCAGCTCCCGGGCCAGCGGCTCGACCTTGTCGCGACTGCGTCCGGCCAGCACCGGGCGCAAGCCGCGCTGGTGCGCTTCGCGGGCGATCAGCTCGCCGGTGTAGCCATAGGCGCCGTAGATCATCCATTGCATCGGTTCGGCTGGGCTGGATCGTTCATTCATGGTGCGGCTCCTGGCAGGGTTGGGCGAGGCGGCACGCTGCCCTCCTCGATCTGGCTGCGACGCTAACCTTCAAGCCCGGTTCAGGGTCAAGGGGCAAGCCCGGCTCGCCCGTCCTGCTCAAGGATAGAAAAGCAACAGGCCGAATACCGCGAACACTGCCAAATGCATGAACCCCTGGAGCGGCGAGGTGCGCTGGCCGCCGAAGCTCACCAGGGTGAGCCCGACGGTGATGGCGAACAGCAGCATCTCGGCAGCCGACAGCCCCATGATCACCTGCTTTTGGGTGATCAAGCCGATCACCAGCACCGCCGGCACCGTCAGCCCCACGGTGGAAACGAAGGCGCCCAGGCACAGGTTCAGGGTGCGCTGCATTTCATTGTTGCAGGCGGCCTTGATCGCCGTGATCGACTCGGGGGTGAAGACGATGATCGCGATCAGCACGCCGCCAACCGCCACCGGCGCCCCGGCCTGGGCGATGCCGTAGTCGGTGACCACCGCCAGGTAATGGGCCAGCAAAACGATGGGCAAGATGAGCCCAAGCAAGACCAGGGTGCGCAGCAGCATTTCCCGGCGATTGGCCGGCGGCTGCACGTCGGTCTCGGTGCCAGCTTGCGCCTGGGGAAGGTGCAGGCTACCGGCCGGCGGCTGGACGAAAAATCGCCGGTGGCTGCCCACCTGCAACCACAGGAAAGCACCGTACAACAACACCGTGATGGCCGAGACTCCCATGGCCTGGGTGGCGCTGAACTCACCGGCCCCGGAAGTGAAGTTCGGCAGCAGCAAGGCGATGCCGGTGAGCAGCACGATCATCGAGATGTAGGAACCTGCGCCCTGGGCGTTGTATTCCTGCTCGCCGTTGCGCGCAGCTCCAGCCACCAGGCACAGGCCGATGACCAGGTTCATGATGATCATCATCACCGCGAATATCGAATCCCTGCCGATGGTCGGCAGCTCCCCCGGGCCCAGGAGCATGGAGGCGATCAATATCACTTCGATCGAAACGATGGACAGGGTCAGGATCAACGTGCCGTAGGGTTCGCCCAGTTGCCGGGCCAGGTGGTCGGCCTCATGCACCACGCCGAACGCAGCGGCGAGGATGGTGCAGAACAGCAGCAAGAATACCCAGCTGGCGGTCAGTGGCTGCAGGGGCGCGGCCAGCAGCTCGCTCCCCTGGAAAAAGAACAGGCCCACCACCAGCCAGGAGCCGGCCAGGCGCAGGACTGTGGACAACGGCACTACTCGGGAAAGTTCGCTCATGTCGGTCTCATCTTCGGTTCATTGCACAAGGAACATAGCCCAGGCCATGGCAGGTTCCGGTTCGCGGTGAATCACTGGCTGGCACGCCCCTGTCCGGCGTTGCAGGGGGCGCCGGCGGGTAAGCCACGCCGGGCCTGGGCGCAGGCACGCAGCAACCGCGCGGCATGACGAAGAGGCTCGTGCGCAGCACAAGGGATGGAGCAGGCAGGGAAAAGTAGCGGGGACGCTGGCCATGGGGGCTTGCTCAGAAGCTTCGGGCCGTCCCGCATGTCGATCCTGGCCCCGGGGTCGTCCCCGGGCAGGTGGTTGAACGCGCCATGGAAGCGGCGCTGCGGCGCACTCTAGCACCGGTGTGCATGTCGATTCCAGAGTCAACTCCTGCGAATCCCGCGGCATTCAACCAGCGAATCTTGCTTCTGCAAGCCGGCGAATGCAGGCACACGATTATAGTGGCGAGGGTTATCCGAACTTGGCACAAGCGAGGCACACATGCGATCAGCCCATGGTGGCGAAGCTTCATCCCCCGGAATCGAACGCCTGGATTTCGGCCGGGTCTCGGTGTTCTTCGGCAAGCGCCACGGCAAGTACCCGGACGGCAACCAAGTGATGATCCGCGGGACGGACACCCTGGCGGCCTTCGATACCCCCATCGTCGCCAACTGCATCGGCCCCTGGTTCGATGCCACCGAGTTGGTGGTCCTGGGCCATGTCCACGAGGACCACATGGCCGGCCTGCATCGCCTGCCCCGAGCCAGCGTCCACGTCCACCAGGCAGACCTGGCCGCGGCCCGGAGCTGGGAGGGCCTGGCGGCGGCGTTCGGGATCAGTCACCCGGAACAGGCCCGGGTCATGC
Source organism: Pseudomonas sp. B6(2017) (assembly GCF_002112765.1). Lineage (NCBI taxonomy): Bacteria > Pseudomonadati > Pseudomonadota > Gammaproteobacteria > Pseudomonadales > Pseudomonadaceae > Pseudomonas > Pseudomonas sp. B6(2017). The sequence continues at coordinate 113,988 of NZ_NEIQ01000021.1, forward strand.
TCGAGTACTTGCAGGGACAGTTCTTCTACGCCCCGCGCCCGGATGCCCAGGGCTACCAGGACGGCTCCTGCTGGGAACTGGGACGCTCCAGGGTCCGCGCCTTCCATATGCCCGGGCATACCGCCGGCCATACGGTGCTTTTGGTCGAGCCCGAGGGCGTGGCCTTCATCGGCGACATCGACTTGACCGGCTTCGGCCCCTACTACGGCGACGCCACATCCAACCTGGGGGATTTTCGCCGCAGCCTGCAGCGCTTGCCGGATATCCCGGCCAGGGTCTGGGTCACTTCGCACCACCGGGGCGTCTACACCGATCGTGACAGTTTCCTCAATGCCCTGTCGGCGTTCGCCAGCAAGCTCGATGAGCGTGAAAACCGGCTCCTGGCCTGGCTCGACGAGCAACCACAAGCACTCGAACAACTGGTGCAACGCGGGCTGCTGTACCCACCGGGACACACCGCGCCCTGGGTGGCGAGCGCCGAACGGCGCACCATTGCCCAGCACCTGGCCGAGCTGCAGCAGGCCGGCCGGGTGCAGCAGGACGAACAAGGACGCTACCGTCCCGGCTGAGGGTGTCCGGATGGCTGGGCGCTACGTTCGAGGTTCGGCATGCCGCCCAACGAGCGTCCGGCACCTGATCAAGCGTGACTGGCCACCAGCACGCCCATGCCGATCATGGCCAGGATCTGCGTGAAGAAGAACGCGAAACGCCAGCTGGCGACCTTGTCGGTCTGTGGCAGGCAGATATGCACCAGGCTCTGGGCCATGCGCGCAGCCAGCATCAGCAGTGCCAGGCCGTCCAGGGCGCCGCTGGTGACGGCCGATACATGGATCGCCAGCACGATGGCGCCATACACCGGCAGGTTCTCCACGCAATTGCGGTGTGCAGCCATGGCCCGCTGGTACCAATGGCTGCCCTGGGGCTTGTCCGGCTGCCACTCGCTCACCGTGGCGCGACCGGTCAGGATGCGCGACCAGCGATAGACGCCGACCGTGCCGAACAAGATGAGCAACGTCCAGCCGGCAAATGCCAACAGGACCCAAGTGGGCATATTCACTCTGGACCTTCCTGATTGATGGATAATGGCGGGGTTTGCACAGCACTCAAGGTGCTGGCAGGCTCACGACGCTCCGGTGGCCTTGAGCCCGAACCATAATATTAGAATTATCTAAATTAGCAATTACTAATTTAATGGATTACCTGTCCCCATGACTCCAGAACCCATTGGCGACGACGAGCGCTTTCTCGTCGAAGGCGCGCAGAAAGCCGCCACTCTGCTGCGCGCAATCAGCAATGAATACCGCCTGCAGGTGCTGTGCCTGCTGATCGAGCATGGGGAAATCACCGTGGGTGGCCTGCTGCAGCGCATCACGCTGAGCCAGTCGGCCCTGTCCCAGCACCTGGCGAAGATGCGCGAGGAAGGCCTGGTGGCCTTCCGCCGCGAAGCCCAGACCCTGTACTACCGCATCGACAATCCCGACGTGGCAAAGATCATCGCCACCCTCAAGAGCATCTACCGCCCCTGACGACCACTCGCCGGCCCTATACCCGCGCGATCACCAGTTGTTCGAAGACCGGTGCCCGCAGGCGGTCCGTGCGCCCGGCGAAGTAACGTTGCTCCAGCTCGGCCGGTGCGACCAGTAACGCCTCGGCAAACCCCAGCTCCAGCAGCCAGTGCTGCAACTGCCTGGGGTCGAAGCGGCTGATCCAGGGTTCGCCGCGAGCGGCCGCCAGGCTGGAAAACACCTGCACCGCCTCCTGGTCCAGGCCATCGAGCCCCGGATCCTT
>NZ_NEIQ01000022.1:0-112102 GCF_002112765.1 Pseudomonas sp. B6(2017)
AACGAGCAGACCAAGCCGATCGGCCAGATCTCCCTGGCCAGCTTCACCAACGAACAGGGCCTGCAGCCGATCGGTGGTACCCAGTGGAAGGAAACCTACGCCTCGGGTATCCCGGGTTATGACGCACCCAAGACCGGCACCTTGGGCGCGATCCAGTCCAACTCCCTGGAAGAGTCCAACGTCAACCTGACCAACGAGTTGGTGAACCTGATCAAGGCCCAGAGCAACTACCAGGCGAACGCCAAGACCATCTCCACCCAGAGCACCATCATGCAGACCATCATCCAGATGGGCCGATGATGCGCTGATGCCGATAAGCAAACAGCCCCTGGCTCAAGGGGCTTTTTTGAAAGCAGGGTCTAGTCCTGAAATAGATTTACACCTGTTTCACACTCAAAACGCCCGATGCACCACATCGGGCGTTTTGTATTTCAAGGCCTGATGTGGCCGCTTGCGGTTATAAATCTCTAACGATTCGTCGACCCATTGCCAGAGCTGCCCGACGAAGCAGCGATTCCTGCGCGGGCACCTCCGCTGGGATGTTCACGCCGAACTTCACGGCGTACATGGCCAGGTCCTCAGCGGATGCATAGCTTTCGGCGTCAGGCTTGCCGGTGCCATCCTCGACTATGAGTGCCATAAATCAGCTCGCTGGAATGAGTTTCATAATTTCGGCTTTCGGGGCCTTCGGATCAAACTCGATGCCCTGAGCAGTGAGCCAATCACGCAGATCTGCCACGTCCATTTTGGCCGGGTCAGTTTCAGCTGCACCGCCGGGCTCGACAACATCGACCTCGACCTGGATGGCCTTGTAAGCCTCAACCACGGCCGGTCTCACCCACAATAGTGACCTTGGTCACACCGTTCTCTGGCTTATCGAAGTACTGCGGGTTGCGATAGCGCTTATCGGGACCGAAGTCCGTGGTTTGTGCAGAGTAAGTCAATTCCATGGGTATCTCCAAAGCGGCTCAATACGAACCGCTTGCTGAGGAAGGCGCTGATTAAGGCGCGGACAGATCATTCAGAACGCCGGCAGTGACCTTGTCGCTGGTGGCGTATTTGGTCCAGTTGGCACCGGCGCCGATCGCGGCCAGGTTCGGGTTCACACCGCCAGTGGCGTCCTTCCAGCTGTAATCCAGCAGGCCCAGGTTGAAAGTGCCCTCGGCGCGGAAGCCCATCGCCAAGTTTTCCTGGGTGTTGATAGGGTACGAACGGAAGCCAGGGGCTTGGGATTCGGTGATTTTGATCGCCCCAGCCTGTAGGCCGAAGATGGTCTCGGTCGGGATGGTGTCCGACACCAGAACCGGCTTGCCCATGGTCCCTGGCTGGCCACCGTAGATGACCACGCCGGCATCTTCGTAGACCTTCTCGGTGATGGCTTGGTCGACCATGTCGAAGTAGGTAGTTGCGATCTCGGTAGCGGTACGGCCTACGGTCAGATCCCGGATCTGGCCCTACAAAGTGTTGTGTTGCGACTCCAGCTGACCGGCCAGCTCTGCCTCGCGGCGGCTGTACTTTTCGGACCAGGACTTCTCGAGTTCTTCGACGTTGCCTGATTTACGCAGTACTTCTTCACGCACCAGGCGAGCCTGCTCTTCAGCAGCCTTGCGCTGTCGGCTTCGGACTTCTTCTCGGCCAGCAGCTCTTCAACTTTCGATTTCAGGCCGGATACATCTGCAGGTTGAGGCAACCCTTCAATGCCCAGGACGTACTTGCCATCCTTCTCGGTGTAAAAAGCACGCACGGATTCGTCTACCCCTTCCAGGGTATCCAGTTGGAATTTCAGCATGGGGTGCCTCCCGGAGACATAGGTGCAGGCCGTGCCTGCTTAGGAATAAAAGCAACCAACAACTTCTAGCTGTTTATCGAAAATGGATAAGCGCTTACGATCCGCGACTCATTTGAAAAGGATCTCTCGATGACCGAATCCTCAAGCAATGCGAAGACCGTTCCGATAGTGATCGTGACCGCGCTTATCACCCTAATTGGCACGCTTTCAACTCCGCTGGTGTCAATCTTGACGGCGTCGCAGACCGCTAAGGCCAACGTGGTTAAGTACTGCCAAGCACGAGTGGATGTAGATCAAGCCCTGCTACGCACCAAGGGCGAAGCTTTTCTGGTTTCCATAGGCCATTTTCGCGCCAAACTCTTGGACCCGATGGACTCAAAAAACTATGAAACGAAGCACCCAGAGCTGGTAGCTGAGGCTCTACCTATTGCCGATAGCGCTTGGAGACTTGGCGCCTACGCGGACTCGAAATTAGGACGTGCTGGAATTGCACTCTCTAAGAACATAGAGACTCTGCTTTACGGGAAGGAGGAGGAGCGTTCCGTTGCATTCAAAAGCTTTGACGGTTTTGTCGACAAATGGATGGAGCTCTTCCATGATTCCGATCGCTTTTTCGAAAAAAGACGTGTCGCTTGCATTTCAGATGTTAGCCCTGAAGAAAGCTAAAGGCTCAAGAGCCTTCATCTGAACAAGGGCCAAAGGTGAAAAGTTACGATCAAGCTGCAGCTCGGAGAATCGTTCGATGCTCAGGCCGCCTTCGCGGAATAGCCTCGCCCGCACTGCTCCGATGGCATTGTCCTGAAACGCCGCCGGCTGCTGCTTGAGCCAGTCGTAATAGCTGAGGTCCGCCCTTACCTGCCGCGCGCCAGCATCTCCGACAGAAGCCCGTGTAGCGCCCTCGGCGAACAGCGCGCTGAACCTGGTCGATGACGCCACGGTCGCGCAGGTATTGCCAGAAGTCAGCCTCACGCAGCCGGCCGCCCTGCACTGCGTTGAACAATGCAACAAGGATCGCGGGGTCGAGGCTGATCTGCGTGAAGTCTTGGTTCAGCTTGTAGAGCGATTCGCCGACGACATTCAGGAACTCGCCCATCCATTCCAGGCACTGCGAATAGGCCTCGCTGACGTTGCTCACGATTAAGGACAGCACGCTATGCTCAGCGGCACTGTCGTTGTCGGCCTGGGTGGCGATCTTCACCGCACTACCACGCTCGATCAGCCTGGCGCCGAGGGCGATCAACTGATCCTCCTTGGTGTCCATGGCCTCCTTGATCATTGTGTTGGCCTGGGCCTGGAGAATGCCGGCGGTGCCGTTCTGAGGCAGAGGCAGAATGGCCCGGGAACCGAAGTAGATCCCCTTCTCTTCCAGCATCTTCACCCACTGCTCACTGAGGCCTGCCATGTAAACCTGGGGCTGGCCCATCAGGTAAGCCGCATCCTCGTAGTCAGCGCTGTTGCGGTAGTGCGCGATGTTGATCTCGGCCATGTCGTACAACGGAGAATCATCGATGCTCGCGTCGTTGTTCTCGCTTCCCAGGAACTGGAAGGGGACCCCCCTCCACCGCTGGCCTGCGCCGTTCAACGGGGTGAAAGGTGCTGTGACCATAGAGGCCTGACCCGAGCCCTCTTCCCACACCTCCTGGGTGTAGTTTCCATCTGCATCCAGACGCAGCACGCGATACTGGGTTACCTGCTTGCTGCCGAAGCCATCATCAGTGTCGACATCAACCTTCTCCTCCAGCACCACCAGGCTCAGGAGGTGCTGTCCACCGACCTTGCGGGTCTTCCAGTTCTTGATCGCTTCCGTCGGGTAGCTGCTGATCGTCGATCGGACACGGCCAGACGCCATATCGGCAATACTCACCGCCTGCCCGTCAACTTGCGGGTAGTCCACCAATAGCCCGTGACGCCCTACCTCAAGCAGGTGCCCAATCACTGACTGGGACTGCTGATAGATGCTCACGCCCTGGCCGTCGACATCCTTAGCCACGTAGTCGAGCGCGCCCGGGACCGTCAACGTCGGCCAAGTACGGAATACGGCGCCCACCAGGCTGTGCTTGGTTCGGCCGGTGGCGTTGTAGAACACGGCCCGCTGCTTGTAGCCAACGTAGCGCTCCTGGTTCTCCTTGCTCATATCGTGAGCATTGGGCCGCGGCAGATATCGCTCGCCGGCGGCCTTGATGGTTTCTGAGCCCTTGCAGACATCGCGCACCAAGCGCCAGCGGTTTCGCGCCGCGTCGTACTCGGGGCGGGTGAAGGTGACGTCTGTCATCGGGCGAATCCCATATTCAGCGAGGTGACCGGTTTCACGATCGGGAACTCTTTGTGGATGAAGTACCCGCCGGCATCGTTGGCGTGGTCGTTTCCTTGTGACTTGTCGGGCTCGCCATTGGCCGCCCATACCTGCTGTTCCAGGCCATCGGCATAGGTCGGGCAGGTAAACGGATTTACCAGGTACCGCCGCTCGCCCTGGGCATTGCAGAACATGGCGTTCATGGCGTTAATTCGGTCCTTGACTGGCGGGTTGGCCGCCGGCGCGATGACCGAGAAACCGGCCTGCTTGAGCATGGCGATGTCCGTCATGCTGGCGTTGACCGACTTGCGCGAGTCGCCCGAGGCGTCCGGGTAGATCCTGATCTCGCACGTCTTCTTGAAATCGTTGCCGTCGTGCTGCCAGTAGCGCTCCTTGATGCGGCGGATCATATCCGGCGTGTCGTAGCCATCGATCAGCTCATCGACCGCCCTGGGCAGCCCCTGGTCACGTTTGACGTGGGTGATCGCCGCCATCTTGCCGACGTTGAAGTCCATGCCGATAAACAGCGGCTCGCCAGCCTGGACCGTGTCGAAGCACTGGTTCAGCTTGCGATCGTAGGCGTGGTAGATCGATCCGGACGTCAGGTTGACGAACTGGCCGTTCAGGTAAGCCCTGATCAGTTGCTCGGGGTACGACTCCATCAGCGACGGGATGTAGTCGTCGGGCAGGTTCAGCTCGTTGTCGAAGGTGCTGGCCTGGACCAGGCCATACATCTCCTTGAGCGCCGGCTTGTCGCGCAATTGCTTCACGAACTGCTGGAAGACGAACTTGAAGCCCTCGGGCGTCGTGGTGACGTCCACCCCGTTCTTCAGGCCCGGCAGGTTGTAGCGCATCCGGGCAATGATCTTGCGCCAGGCCTGCTGCGCCTTGACCGACGTCAGCACGTCCAGCTCATCCACCAGGGCATGGCCGATCTTGAAGCCGACGATGGTCTGTGGCTTCTCCATCGACCGGCAGATCACAGTGCCGCGGCATTGCCGGCCGCTGTAAATATGAACCTCATGGTTCGCCTGGTTGATCTTGGTCTTCAGGCCCCAGTCATAGGCCACTTCATCCATGGTTGGATAGAAGATGTCCCGAATCTGCGGATAGGTTGGCGCGAAGTAGCCAGCGTTGACGCCTGGCCACTCCATGAAGTGTTTGCTCAGCGCGGAGCAACCTACCCAGGTCTTCCCAGATCCAAAGCCGGCAACGAAAGCGCGGAACTTGTGGGGCAGCGTGAGGAACTGAGCCTGAGGAATGTTAAGGCTCGGCATTCGGCTTCCTCGCATCCACCACATCGACCTGGATGCGGGTCGGGATCAGCGGCTCGTCGTCCGGCTCTTCCTTGCGGGCCCGGTTGACGTACATGTCACCGCATTCCTTGGCCGCCTGCTCATACAGCTGAGCGGTCAGCGCCAGGTTGCGCATGTTCTCGGCCATCCGGGCCAAGCCGCGGAGGCGAAACGCGCGGTTGGCGATCGGGATATCAGCCGTGTCCTCTCGAAATCGCTTGCGGGTATCTTCGAAGACTGTCCGCCACTTCACCCCAAGATCACGTCCTGCGTACTTCGTGGGGTCGTACAACTCACACTGCTGGCGGGTTACATCAAGCCCGAAGGTTTCCTTGACCGCCTGCACTACTTGCGTGGGCGTATCAAAGCAGGCCAACGCCTGCACAATGAAGCGCTTCACCTCATCTTTCAGGGCTGCCATATGGGTTTATTCCGTCAAGGTCCTGTCAAGGATCAGGCCGACTTGAGCAGACAGGTTCCGCAGGCCCTCGATATGTTCAATTTCCCCACCTCAGCAGGATTGTTTGCAGCGTCTACCAGGGCTTGAACGTCAGGGCTCGCACCGTAGCGGCGGACCACTCCGACGAATTCCTCGACGTCATGGCCGCGCAGCTTCAGTTTGGGTGCGCCTTCCTGGGTGAAGGCTGGCTGGCCGTACTTATCGGTCGCCTGGGCGATGTGGTAGAGCTCATGCTCAATCAGCGAACAGAATTCAGCGTCGGAGCACTGAGCACAGTAGCCAGCGGCCAGGGTAATGATGAAGGCCGGTACCTCACCGAACCAATCACGCATCTGCTGTTCCATCCGGGCTTTCTGCCAGCCACCAGCGCGGAAAGCTACCTGCTCGGCCTGGCCAAGAACTGTCCTACCCTGCTTCTCGAAGCTCGATGATGCCCACATGATCCGGATGTCTGCATCCAGTAGGTGGGCATGGTCTATGTTGTGGATGCGGCCAGTAGTGGACAGGATCTCTTGGCCTATCCAGCCCCGCACATCTGGGGCGGGGCGCAGGGCGGGCCAAAGCGACTCAAGCAGATCGGCAGGCGGCATCGGTCTAGAAGCGATCATCATCAAATCCCATCACCCGGAGAAAGTGACCCCACATTGAGTAGCACTCACTTTCAATATGTGAACAATGGGTTGGGCATTCATCAATCTGAGGAGATGTAGATGCTCAACCCACATGACGCCCTGCTGTACCTGCTGCTCACTTTTGGCGGCCCGATCCTGCTTAACCTGGGAGCCAAACGACCTCGCTACGTCACCGCCTACGTTGGTATCCAGGCCGCAATGTTCGGCATTTGGTGCCTGAACCAGCCTCTCGCCTAACGCCAGCGAAGTCTTGCTCGTGCCACAGAGTGATGAGCTGTCTATCTGTGGCGCGACTAAGGTGCTACCCGATTGAGGGCCTCATTAGCCCGGTCAGCTGCTTGGTTCGCGAGGTTTGTGGTCTTGCTAATGTAAAACGACCCCTATGGAGTGCTTTATGGAAACAGTAACTGAAGACGAACTGCTCATCTCGGCTCGTGAGTACGTAGCAGCAAACATGTACCTCAGTAGACAGGGGGAAAAGCGGGAATCAGTCATATCCCATGCAAAAGAAAGACTGATTCAATCTTCTGAGCTGCTTCAGCAGAATGGCTTTTTGCCGCATCTGAGCCGTAATGTTCCGCCGGAGACGGATCCTTCCGACTATCGAACAGCTCTCGGCGGTGTACAAGACGTATTAATTCCACACGGCAGAGACGACAAGGCCATAAGGGTTAGTGGAAACTTCGCATGGGAGATGTGCAGGAAGCTTTACTTGGTGAGCTTGTAGCTTCTGCCAAAAACGCTGCTCATCCTGATGCCAGTGTCGCGACACAACTTGCTAAACCGCGAAACGTGTCGCAACTTACTTGGCCCGCTGGTCGATCCCGCCTGGCGCCTTGTCACAGCGCAGGCAGTGCTCGCAGTTCAGAGCCCGGCACAGCCAGACCTTGACCCGCTGCCAGTAGGTGACCATGAAGACATGCCGAAAGCCAGCAAGGGCCAGGGAGGCGTACAAGGTCGCCTCTGCCACCGACTGGGACATGATCAGCCTGTCGTTGCGCACCAGAAGCGCGTACCCGCTCAGCGCGATAGTCGCGTAGATCAACTTCCCCAGCACCCCGTCGCGGACCTTCCCGCTCAAGCAGCACCAGGTCGCCCAAAGCGCAATCAGTCCAGCCGACCAGGTTGCAACGTGCTCCAGGATCACGCGCCACCTCCCCCGAACTTCGAACGAATGAACGCCCAAAGGTCAGCAGCTTTGATTGCCCGGGTAATGGCAGCGATCAATGAGCCACCAAAGGTGCCGAGCAGAAAACCGATGCCGGCAACGCTGCGGGGCTCAACCACTCCCAGGTAAGCGCTCACCAGTCCGGTCAGGTAATGGGCGCATACAGCACCCGAGAAAATGAAGACGGCCCAGGCCTTTCGGTCCACTAGGTCATCGCGGTGCCACCAGCTCGCGGCGAACGCACCAACCAATCCTGCGGTAAACCAGGTATCAAGCCTGTCGAGCAGGCGGTACAGAAACTCCATGCGCTCGACTCCATGGGCACAGTAAAAAAGGCTGTTGCAGATTTAGTAGGAACCCAAAGACAAAAAGGCCCGGCATATGGCCAGGCCAGTGGCTACATCTAGCCTTTATGCAACCAAGTCCCAAGTGATGGCTATCGACCCAGTAGCGCTGGCTCCTGCGACCCTAGAGCCGGCAGTAACCCAAAGCCCCAGGCCAGCTGGCACAAGCAATGGTTCTGGAAGCGTGATTAGGGAATGGCTGGTTGCGACAGCAGGGCCGTTGCCGCAGAAGATAATGCGAGTATTGGCGTCACCGGCACCGGCAGGAGCAGTCTCCGAGGCATAAAGGTTGACGTACCCGTCGGCAGGATCGATATAAGCTGTTTGAATGGTCAGACCGTTTACGTTCTGACTGGGCGAAACGATTTGCACAACATCCTTCGGAAATACGTTACCGAAGTGCTTACCAATTTTTATTGCACTCATTTTTCACCTATTGAGTCGAATGATTGTTTGCGGAAAATTCCGCTTTCATGTCGCTCAAAGGCGATTGCTCGAGGCTCAAGGCCCTCACACGGGTCGAGAAGATAAGCACCAACAACGCAGTGGGTTTCACTTCTGATATACCCGAGGAGTGAAATTACTATCTCAGCAAAATACTGGATATACAGACATTATAAATATTGAGTGTCCGTAGCAACATCCATGACGCTATGCCCGAACTGGCTCAGGTCGAACCATTGATGCTTTAGAAAAGGAAAAGCCCAGCTTTAAAGCAGGACGTAATCCCTGCCCCACAGCACATGTAGGGCTGCACCATCACCCCAAAACGTCCCAGGTCAACGAAATCGAAGAAATGCCGTTAGGCTCGCCGACAACCCACAAACCCTGGCCTGCCGGAAGGAATAGCGGGTATGGCATAAAGGCCTCGTAGGAATGCCCCTCGGCCGCGTTACCGTTTGCGCCGAAAATGACTGGCTGACGGAAGTCTGCGGTAGAGGTTGGCGGAAAGGTACCTGACACCATGTTCACTGATCCCTTACCTACCGCGATGCATGAAGTGTTGATTGTGATACCTGCAGTGTTCTGCGAGGGAGCAATAACCTGCACAACGCCCTTCAACGGGCCTATGCACACATGATTCTTACCGACCTTTACAAAGTTCAAATTAATCACCTATTGAGTTGAATGACTTGGCGCGGAGGATTCCGCTTTCATGTCGCTCAATGGCGATGGTTCGAGGCTCAAGGCCTTCACTCAGACACCTGTAGGTCAGCCCCTATATCGAGCTGATTTCCACATCCTGTGCGTCCGAGGAATGGAATGACTATCTCAACAAAATACTGTTCATGCAACCAGTATTTCATGCGCTATTTCCCATCCCTAGAAATCTCACTCTACCGATAACGCTCCCGGCGCGGACGCCCTATCGCATCGATCGCACCTCTCCACAAGCATGTGAGGTCAGAATGCATGGGCTGCCGGTGTTTTTCCGTAGCGCTGCACTACCGACTTATCCGCGTCCAGGCATCCCCCGAAGGGCCACCCTGGATGTGGCGAGCCTGAATCAGAAATGAAAAAGCCCAGCGCGACGGCTGGGCTCTATTACGCAGGGAGATAGAAGATCATGGAGTCCAGTAAGCAATCTTGCCGCCTGCACCAACAGCTACAAAATTGCCGTTGCCGTAGGCGACGCTCCGGATATCGGTTCCTGCGAAAGTGTTGGCCTGCTGAACCCAGCCGATCCCATCCTCGGAAACAGCTGTCTTGCCGCCGTCGCCGACAGCTACATACTTGCCATTACCGTAAGCAATGTCGCGGATGATGGTTCCACCGAAACTGGTATCTCCAACAGCAGTCCAGGTAAGCCCATCGGATGAATATGCCATCTTGCCATCCGCACCAACGATAAACATTTTCCCGTTGCAAAGCTTCATGGAAAGGATGGTGCTAGTGCCGAAGGTGCTGGTTCTGGTCGAAAATGATTGCGAATCATTCGTCGCCATCTTCACAGCGCTAAGCAGCTTCCCATTCGATCCCGCAACCAACACAAAAACGCCAATGACGTTGACGCAGTACACAGTCTCGCTAGAAGTGAAGGTCGTAGTGCGCTCCACCTGGCCTGACCAATCGCCATAACGGGAAAAGACTTTACCGTTAGACCCAACCAGTATCCAGGTCGTGTTGCTGCCGTTAATTGGCTGATAATACACAATGCCTTGCAAGTCTCCGGACGCGCGAACAGTTGCTGTAATGTCTGTCCAAGCCCTTTCAGGGCGTGCTGTGCTGCCATAGGCCACATTGCCGGATTGAGAAAGGGCTTGAAGCTGTGTCCCAAGACCGTTCCAGTAAAGGTCGTTGAGGACCTTTCCGCTATCAGAGGTGACGACGCCCTTAAGCTTGGTCCACGCTGTACCAGTCGCGCCTCCGCTGACAAGCTGGGTGGTTGTGGGAAGACCGTTGCCACCAGCCGCATAAAACTTGCCGTCCGCAAAAACCACGCGCCTAAGCATGCCGGTGTTATCCACCGGTTCCAATTGAGTCCAAAGATCTTGCAAGGTTTGAGAGGCTGAGTTCGCGTTTTCCATTTTAAACTCCGTTACTGAGCTGATTTAAGTTCAGGCCTCTGTATCGGGCGTATGGCGCTCATGGGCGATTGCTCGAGGCTCAAGGCCTTCACACGGGTCGAGAATGTAAGCACCAACAACGCAGTGGGTTTCGCTTCTGATACACCCGAGGAGTGGAATTACTATCTCAGCAAAATACTGTATATGCAACCAGTATTAATTCTGGCTGTTCGTATCCACGGTCAGAAGGCCTCACCCGACCGGCCTGGTCTCGTCATCGACACTCCAGAAACGAAAAAGCCCCAGCGGATGCCAGGGCCTGGGAACAAAATACCCGCACAAGGCGGGCATTTCGGGAAATTGCTGTTTCAGATCTGATGGCTGTAAAACAGCGAGTACGACTCGATACCGTCGTTGGGCTGCTTGATACCAGCGTTGGAGTAGTGCGTGGCACGAATGCCGACCTTCTGAGTCTCGCCGATCTTCAGGCCAGCACCGATGCGGTCTTCGAAGTTAAACGCCGAACCGAACTCTTGGTCACCTGCGGAGGTTCCGGAGAACACCGCCACCCCAATACCTGCCTCAACGAATGGTTTCACGTTGCCGCTACCGAACTCGTAGACGAACACCGGGGCGAAAGACAGCGAGTGCGCGCCACCGGAAGCGTCTCCCGCCTCCCAATAGGTATAGCCCGCGTCCCAGTAGCCCGTGAGGCGTCCTGTATTGGACTCAAACCAGCTCTTGTCCCAACCGAAACCCATACCTACCCGGGCAGTAAGGCCACCTTGACTAGTGGCACCAATCGCACCTGACAATTCCGCGGCATTCACACCAAAGGACGCGCAGGAAAACAGTAAAGCACCCAGCAGAATTTTCTTCATTTTATGACCAATAAGTACTGATTATGAGAGGTGTAAGCAATCACCGACGGCTAAGAGGCGTTGAGCCATCAAATCGTTCAATGAAATTTTCACCTGTCATTTTTAACTTATGATTTGGCCGTTTTACCTATGGCTGGCGCAGATTCATTAGCGAATACAGCAACTAAAAAACCCGGCTCAATGTCCGGGTTCTGTACGGCTACAAGCGGCTCACAGCATTTGGCTGGACGGCTGATCACATCGCAAAGAAGGTCGGCAAGACCCGCCAGCACGTCAAACAAGTGATGACGCTCGGCAATGCCAACATAGGCGTTCAACAACTTGTCGCCTCGGGCCAGGTATCCGCTACAACTGCGGTACAGGTAGTGCGCCAGCGCGGCGAGGAAGCGGGCAAGGTGCTCGGCGGTGAACTGCAAAAGGCCAAGGCCACCGGTAAGTCAAAGGTAACGGCTGGATCGATGCACGAGCCAACGACTCCACGCTTGAAGCCATCCGCACCGCGGCACAAGAGCTGATCAAAACCTTGCCGGAAGGCAGCCTTGAAAGCTCAGGGCCTATTCTGAGCCTGCCTGCACATCTTGTTCTGAAGCTGCACCAAGCGATTGCCGCTGCCGATCAGGGCGCCTCGCAAATCAATTGCGAAGCCCTCAATCACCCGAATAGAAAAATTGAATTCCCCATGAAGGGGTTCAGTCCACAACTATGAGTACAGTAAATCTGACGAGGTAACAGCGATGACTATCGAAGCAGAGACACTGGTTGAACTGACCGAGACCCTGAAGAGCAAAGGCATGGTTCTCCTATCGGACGTGACGTTCATTCGCGCCCCATACCGATACAACCATCGCTGGGTGTGCAGCGTAGAGTAACGCTCGCCACAATCACCAAAGCCACTCTGTCTGCCGGCACTGGGCTCCCTCCCCGCGCCGGCACCGTCGTACCTACTCCCCTCCTCTGACTCCGCGCCCTAAGGCATCCTCATCGACCAGGCCCTCGAAGGTGTTGCCGATCCCGACAGTGAGCTCGGCATCGATGTCCTGGTGCAAGGCCTGATCACTCGCCTCTTCACTGATGGGGCAATCACCACTGATGAATTCAACCACTACTGCAAGCGCTTGGACGTCTGTCAAAAGCGCAAGGAGGCAGAATGTCCACATCCCCAGTCAAGTCGCTCATCGATGAGCAGTTGGAAGACATCACCGCTCACAACCTGCGCGATGCCTATAACCTGGGCGAGCGCCGAGGTTTCTTCGGGCCGCCAGTTGAACAGTATGCGGAGACTGGTTACCGCGATCGGGTACGGCAGGTGCTGCGCTATCGCGTGGCTCAGTTGGAGCAGCGGCAATGAGCGGTGCCGGCGCGCACAAGCGCGGCCAGCAGTTGGCGATCCGTTGCGCAAAACTCCGTCGCGATGGCCTGTCCCTTTCCGAGGTGGCCCAGGCAAACGGCATCAAGAAGGAGCAGGCCAACCCCAAGATCATCCTGCGCGAGCGGCTTCTGTCCCTGGTCGAGACGCAATCGCCCTGCTCTGCTGGCGCAGCTCCTTCCCTGCTCTCGCCCTCTGCACGACTGCAATGCTGATCATTGCCCTCACCGTTCACCTCGCCCAATAACCCACATCTTTCACAGCTGCGCATCGGCGCGGCGGGAGATAGTCATGTCCGCACCAAACCGCGCCCTGTTGGAACCCATGCGGGCACGTCGAGAAGTACAGTGAAGTGCGGCGAGACCTGGAGGTGCAGCCATGACCTTCACGCCATCGCCAGACGCATCCGCAAGCAGTACAGCGAGTAACCCTTCCCCCAACAATGCAAGCCTGCCGGCGATGGCGGGCGAGGAATTCCTATGGCCAATACAAAGGCAGCGCAGGCCGTAGAGCTTGCGCCCCGCTTCATCACGCAATGAAGGCTCCGGCATACCTCGGTATGTGCAGAGAAGAATTCAAGAACACCGTCAGGCCGCACCTGACTGAGATCCGCATCGGAAAACAGGGTGTGGCATTCGATCGCGATGAACATCATCGATGGGCAACGTGGGCTACACAATGACCTGGTCTTTCCCTACGGACAGCCTGAACAGTTCGGGCCAACGGCAATGCATAGGATGAATGAATCGGCCTGGAAGAAAGCCAGGGTCTGCGCAGCTGACAAATGGGAGAAGGACCATAAGTCATCAACGCACCCTGGATTCAAATCAATCAGAATTCACGACTTGAAGCACTCCTTTGGCAGAGGCTGCGTGCAGCAAACGTGATAGAGGAAGATCGGAAAGCGTTGTTGAGTAACAAGAACGTCAGCATCACGAGCCACCATTCTACCCCGGAGCTGCAGCATCTGATTGAGGCAGCGAATAAAGTATCAGCGACCGATTCGCGAGGGCCGGCACTAACCATCTTGAGGAGGAAAACGGTTTGAACCCCCGCAAAAATCCCTGGGCATGAAAAAGCCCAACCTGTGAAGATTGGGCTAAGTCATTGAAAAATATGGTCGGGACGGAGTGATTCGAACACTCGACCCCTAGCACCCCATGCTAGTGCGCTACCGGACTGCGCTACGCCCCGACTAGGCGTGAAACCTGTTTCACCTCTCAGGAAACGCTGAGGAATATACCGCAACCTTTTGAAAAGTGGAAGTATTTAAAGCAGAGAATTATTTCTTGAGTACTACGAGCACATCTTCCAGTTCGGAGATCATCTGACGGATCAGTTGCTTGTACTGGGTAGTATCGTCTTTGGCTTCATCACCGGAGAGGCGCAAGCGCGCGCCACCGATGGTGAACCCCTGATCATAAAGCAACGCGCGGATCTGCCGGATCATCAGCACATCCTGGCGCTGATAATACCGGCGATTTCCGCGGCGCTTAACGGGGTTGAGTTGAGGAAACTCCTGCTCCCAATAACGCAGCACATGCGGTTTGACCGCACAGAGCTCGCTGACCTCACCAATGGTGAAGTAGCGTTTGCCCGGGATAACCGGGAGCTCGTCGTTATGACTTGGTTCCAGCATAAGCCTCAACCCGGGCCTTCAACTTCTGCCCTGGACGAAAGGTGACGACTCGGCGAGCCGTGATCGGGATTTCTTCGCCTGTCTTCGGGTTCCGGCCAGGACGCTGGCGTTTATCGCGAAGATCGAAGTTACCAAAACCGGACAATTTGACCTGTTCGTTATCTTCGAGAGCGTGCCTGATTTCTTCAAAGAATAGCTCGACCAATTCCTTGGCCTCGCGCTTGTTCAGGCCCAGCTCTTCATAGAGACGTTCGGCCATTTCAGCTTTCGTCAGAGCCCCCATACGTCACTTCCTTAACGTGGCGTTTAACCTTTGTTCGAGCGAGGTGAGGATATTTTGCGTCGCTGAGTTCACCTCATCATCATTAAGAGTGCGCGATGGATGCTGCCAGGTCAAGCCAACGGCAAGGCTTTTTCTATGAGGATCAATGCCTTTACCCTGATACACGTCAAATAGCCTGAGGTCGGTCAGCCACTCGCCAGCATTCTCGCGAATGACCTCCAAGACCGCACTCGCGGCAACGTCACGATCTGCCAGCAGGGCCAAGTCACGACGTACTTCAGGGAAGCGCGACAGCTCGTGGAACTTCGGCAAACGACCCTGGGCCACTTCGCTCAGGACCAGTTCGAACACGAAAACCGGGCGATCCAGCCCCAGTTGCTTCGCCAGTTCCGGATGAATGGCTCCCAGGTAACCCACTTCACGCCCATCGCGCTCGATGCGTGCTGTCTGGCCCGGATGCAGCGCAGAGTGCTTGCCCGGTACGAAAGTGAACGCATCCAAAGCGCCGGCAAAGCCCAGCACCGCCTCGACATCTGCCTTGACGTCGAAAAAGTCCACGCCATCGCGGCCTTGCGCCCAACCTTCAGGCAACCGCGTACCGCAAACGATACCTGCCAGCATCTGCTGCTGTTTCAGGCCTTCCAACTGACCAACGAACCGCAGGCCGCTTTCGAACATGCGGACGCGATCCTGCTGACGGTTCAGGTTGTGCTGAAGCGCCTTGACCAAGCCTGGCCACAGGGACGAACGCATGGCCGCCATGTCGGCGGAAATCGGGTTTGCCAACAGCAACGGCTCGACACCTGGGCTGAACAGTTCGAACAGTTTCGGATCGATGAAGCTGTAGGTGATGGCTTCCTGGTAACCACGAGCCACCAGCAGGCGCCGCAGTGCCGGCAAGTCGCCTTGCGCCTCGGCCTTGGCCTGAGGAGCCAGGCGGGCTTGCGGATAACGAACCGGCAAGCGGTTGTAACCGTACAGGCGTGCGAGTTCCTCGATCAGATCGACCTCGAGGCTGATATCGAAACGATGACTCGGCACATCAACGCGCCACTGCCCTGCCCCATCGGCAGCTACCGTCAGCCCCAACGCGGTGAGCAGGCGCTCGACCTCGGAACCTTCGAGCTCCATGCCCAGCATTTGGCTGATGCGCTCGGCCCGCAGGGTGACAGGCGCCACCAATGGCAAATGTTGCTCGCTGACGGTTTCGATGATCGGGCCGGCTTCGCCGCCGGTGATTTCCAGCAGCAGGCCAGTAGCACGCTCCATGGCCTCACGGGCCAACTGCCAATCCACGCCACGCTCATAACGATGGGAAGCATCGGTATGCAGGCCGTAGGAACGGGCTTTGCCAGCCACGGCGATCTGGTCGAAGAATGCGCTTTCCAAAAATACATCGCGAGTCTTGGTGGTGACGCCACTATGCTCGCCACCCATCACACCGGCAATCGCCAGGGCACGGGTATGGTCGGCGATCACCAGGGTATCGCTGCGCAGGGCCACTTCCTGACCATCGAGCAATACCAGCTTCTCGCCTTCTTCAGCCATGCGTACGCGAATGCCACCGTTGATCTCGGCCAGGTCGAACGCATGCAGCGGCTGACCTAATTCAAGCATCACGTAGTTGGTGATATCCACTGCAGCATCGATGCTGCGGACTTCGGCACGTCGCAGGCGCTCGACCATCCACAGCGGGGTCGGCTTGGACAGGTCCACGTTACGGATCACCCGCCCCAGGTAACGCGGGCAGGCTGCTGGCGCCAACACGTCAACTGGACGTACTTCATCGTGCACTGCAGGAACTGCCTTGACTTCCGGACGCTGCACCTTGGCCGCATAAAGGGCACCAACTTCGCGTGCAATACCGGCCAACGACAGGCAGTCACCGCGGTTTGGGGTCAGGTCGACTTCGATACTGGCATCGTCCAGGCTCAGGTAGGCACGAATGTCCTCACCCACTGGCGCGTCAGCCGGCAACTCCATCAAGCCATCGTTGCCTTCACCGATCTGCAGCTCCGCCTGGGAACACAGCATGCCGTTGGACTCGACGCCACGCAGCTTGGCCTTCTTGATCTTGAAGTCGCCGGGCAGCTGGGCACCGATCATCGCGAAAGGGACCTTCAGGCCGGGGCGCACGTTCGGCGCACCGCAGACAACCTGGAAAGTCTCGGCTCCGTTGCTGACTTGGCAGACCCGCAGTTTGTCGGCGTCAGGGTGCTGCTCGGTACTTAGCACCTCACCCACGACCACACCACTGAAGTCACCGGCGGCTGGCGTAACACTGTCCACCTCAAGGCCAGCCATGGACAGACGAGCGACCAGCTCGTCACGACTTACCTGCGGGCTAACCCAACCGCGCAGCCATTGTTCACTGAATTTCATCCTGCTCTCCTAATAGATTCGTTACGGACGCGCGACTAGCGAAATTGCGCAAGGAACCGCAAGTCGTTGTCGAAGAACAGGCGCAAGTCATTGACACCGTAACGCAGCATGGCCAGACGCTCGGCGCCCATGCCGAAGGCAAAGCCCTGGAATTCTTCCGGATCGATCCCGGACATACGCAGCACGTTGGGGTGAACCATGCCGCAACCCATCACTTCCAGCCATCCGGTCTGCTTGCAGACGCGGCAACCCTTGCCACTGCACATCACGCATTCCATATCGACTTCAGCGGATGGTTCGGTGAATGGGAAGTAGGAAGGACGGAAACGCACAGCCAGTTCTTTCTCGAAGAACACCCGCAAGAACTCCTCGATGGTGCCCTTCAGGTCGGCGAAATTGATCCCACGATCCACCAGCAGGCCTTCGACCTGGTGGAACATCGGCGAGTGGGTGATATCGGAGTCGCTGCGATACACACGGCCTGGGCAGACGATGCGAATCGGCGGCTGCTGCGATTCCATGGTGCGGACCTGTACCGGCGAGGTATGGGTGCGCAGCAGCATGTTCGCATTGAAATAGAAGGTGTCATGCATCGACCGGGCCGGATGGTGGCCTGGGATGTTGAGCGCTTCAAAGTTGTGATAATCGTCTTCGACCTCGGGGCCTTCGGCGATGCCGAAGCCGATATGGGTGAAGAACTGCTCGATACGCTCCAGGGTCCGCGTGATCGGGTGCAGGCCACCAGAGGTCTGGCCACGGCCCGGCAGGGTCACATCAATGCACTCGGCGGCGAGCTTGGCGCTGAGTTCCGCCTCCTCGAAAGCCGCTTTGCGAGCATTGAGAACCTCTGTCACACGCTCCTTGGCAACGTTGATCAGCGCACCGACCTGCGGGCGCTCTTCGGCCGGCAGGTTGCCCAGGGTCTTCATCACCTGAGTCAGCTCGCCCTTCTTGCCAAGGAAGTGAACCCGGATCTGTTCCAGGGCATTGATGTCTTCAGCGTGTTGCACGGCCTCAAGTGCTTGAGAAACCAGCGCATCCAGGTTTTCCATGTACAGACTCCAGATACAAAATAGGGGAAGAGCTTGAAGGCTCTTCCCCTATTTATGACGTTTAACACCAGAGCCCACGAAGGTGAGCCCGGGTGACTGTCGGGGGTACTTAAGCCAAGGTGGCTTTAGCTTTCTCGACAATCGCAGCAAACGCCGCTTTTTCGTTCACTGCCAGATCAGCCAGAACCTTACGGTCGATCTCGATGGACGCCTTTTTCAGACCGGCGATCAGACGGCTGTAGGACAGACCGTTGGTACGAGCACCAGCGTTGATACGAGCGATCCACAGAGCGCGGAACTGACGTTTTTTCTGACGACGGTCACGGTAGGCGTATTGGCCTGCCTTGATTACCGCTTGCTTGGCAACACGGAATACGCGCGAACGAGCACCGTAGTAGCCTTTAGCAAGTTTCAGAATTTTCTTGTGACGCTTACGGGCAATGACGCCACGCTTTACACGAGCCATGAGTTACTTCCTCTATTCTTGATCCAAAAATTAACGAAGGCGCAGCATGCGCTCGACTTTTGCCACGTCAGACGGATGCAGCAAGCTGCTACCGCGCAGTTGACGCTTACGCTTGGTCGACATTTTGGTCAGGATGTGGCTCTTGAAAGCGTGCTTGTGCTTGATACCGTTAGCAGTTTTCAGAAACCGCTTAGCAGCACCGCTTTTGGTTTTCATCTTTGGCATGTTCGGATACTCCGCATTCAATTGATAAACATAATCAGAAGGCCTGCCGTGCCCTGTTGATTACTTCTTCTTTTTCGGGGCGATGACCATGATCAGCTGGCGTCCTTCCATCTTAGGATGCTGTTCGACCGAACCGTACTCTTGCAGGTCAGTTTCAACCCGCTTGAGGAGTTCCATCCCCAGCTCCTGGTGGGCCATCTCACGGCCGCGGAATCGCAAGGAAACCTTGGCCCTGTCCCCGTCACTCAGGAAACGTACCAGGTTGCGTAGTTTTACCTGGTAATCCCCTTCCTCCGTCCCTGGACGAAACTTGATTTCTTTAACCTGAATCTGCTTCTGGTTCTTCTTCGCGGCAGCAAGCTGTTTCTTCTTTTCGAAGATCGACTTGCCGTAGTCCATCACCCGGCAAACAGGCGGGACTGCGTCGGCGGAAATTTCCACCAGATCCAGTTTGGCTTCTTCAGCTATACGGAGCGCTTCATCAATCGAGACGATGCCAATCTGCTCGCCGTCAGCGCCAATTAACCGAACCTCGCGTGCCGAGATATTCTCGTTGATCGGGGCCTTCGGTGCAGCTCGTTTATCTTGTCTCATATCACGCTTAATAGTAATTACTCCGAATCTTGGCGACCACGCCGGGAAACCGCTTGTGCGAGCAACGCCGAGAATTGGGCGACAGGCATCGAGCCCAGGTCTTCACCTTCACGGGTACGCACAGCGACAGTCTGCATCTCGACCTCCCGATCTCCAATAACCAAGAGATAGGGAACCTTGAGCAAAGTATGCTCGCGGATTTTAAAGCCGATCTTTTCATTTCTCAAGTCGGACTTGGCACGAAATCCGCTTTGGTTGAGTGTTTTTTCCACCTCGAGGGCGAAATCGGCCTGTTTGTCGGTGATATTCATGATCACCGCCTGGGTTGGCGCCAGCCAAGCCGGGAACACACCTGCGTAATGCTCGATCAGCATGCCGATGAAACGCTCGAACGAACCCAGGATCGCTCGATGCAACATCACTGGGCGAACACGGCTGTTATCTTCGGCGATATAGCTGGCATCCAGACGCTCTGGAAGGTTTGGATCGTACTGCAGAGTACCACACTGCCAGTTACGGCCGAGACAGTCACGCAGGGTGAACTCGATCTTCGGACCGTAGAACGCACCCTCTCCCGGTTGGTATTCCCACTCCAGGCCGGACTCGTTCAAGGCATCGGCCAAGGCACCCTCGGCGCGATCCCACAGCTCTTCGGAACCCACGCGCTTGACCGGACGAGTCGACAGTTTCATCGCGATGTCGCTGAAGCCGAAGTCCTTGTAGACGTCCAAAGTCAGCTTGATGAAGTCAGCGGCTTCTTTCTTCACCTGTTCTTCGGTGCAGAAAATGTGCGCATCGTCCTGGACGAAACCACGCACGCGCATGATGCCGTGCAGGGCGCCAGACGGCTCGTTACGGTGGCAGGCACCGAACTCGGCCAGACGCAGTGGCAGGTCACGGTAGGACTTCAGGCCCTGGTTGAACACCTGTACGTGGCATGGGCAGTTCATCGGCTTGACCGCGTAGTCACGACTTTCCGAGGACGTGGTGAACATGTTCTCGGCGTAGTTTGACCAGTGACCGGAACGTTCCCAAAGGATACGGTCGACGACTTGCGGGGTCTTGATCTCAAGATAACCGTTTTCGCGCTGCACATTGCGCATGTACTGCTCGAGTACCTGGTAGATGGTCCAGCCGTTGGCGTGCCAGAACACCATGCCTGGCGCTTCTTCCTGCAGGTGGAACAGGTCCAGTTGCTTGCCGATCTTGCGATGGTCGCGCTTTTCGGCTTCTTCGATACGCTGGATATAGGCAGCTAACTGCTTCTTGTCGGCCCAGGCGGTGCCATAAACGCGCTGCAACTGCTCATTCTTGGCATCACCGCGCCAGTAGGCACCCGACAGCTTGGTCAGCTTGAAAGCCTTGAGGAAACGCGTGTTCGGCACGTGCGGACCGCGGCACATGTCGACATATTCTTCGTGATAATACAGGCCCATGGCAGTTTCGTTGGGCATGTCCTCCACCAGGCGCAACTTGTAGTCTTCGCCACGGTTCTGGAACACGTCGATGACTTGCGCGCGCGGAGTCATCTTCTTGATGACATCGTAGTCCTTGTCGATCAGCTGATGCATGCGCTGCTCGATGGCGGCCAGGTCGTCCGGAGTGAAAGGACGCTCGTAGGCGATATCGTAATAGAAGCCTTCGTCGATCACCGGGCCGATCACCATCTTGGCGGTCGGATACAACTGCTTCACCGCGTGGCCGATCAAGTGGGCGCACGAGTGACGGATGATCTCCAGTCCCTCTTCATCTTTGGGGGTGATGATCTGCAAAGTGGCATCGTGTTCGATCAGGTCGCAAGCATCGACCAGCTTGCCATCGACCTTGCCTGCCAGGGTGGCCTTGGCCAGGCCGGCGCCGATCGAGGCGGCGACTTCGGCTACGGATACGGCCTTGTCGAACGAACGTTGACTGCCATCGGGAAGAGTAATAGTGGGCATGGCGCCTCCTCTCCTAGTGGTGACCCCTACCAAAGGTCACGTGGGTTGGGATGAGCCAGTACAAGATCCGCCCTGCCTTTCCCACGGGAAAGCCTGCCTCACAGTGGCAGAGACCTTTCGGCCTGCCAGGGACGAACCAGAGTGACTGGAATTCAAATCAAAAAAAGGTATCGACCGCGAGGGAAAGTGAAACATCCAAAGCCTGAAAACACCCAAGCCGGGCATGCTAGCACAGAAAAATCACAATCATCGCGCAGCAAACTTCGCAATTTGCAGTTTCCGGTCTTTTATTGAAGAAAGTGAACTTGGCATGTACGCCAGCCCTCAAATGCCCCGAGAATCGTCGTCTTTGCTACCGACTTCAGGAGAAATCGACCCATGCGCCTCACCAACCTGCTTGCCCTAGCCGCTCCGTTCGCCCTGCTGCTGCCCCTGAGCGCCCAGGCCGCCTGGCCAGCCGGTGCCCGTGCGGACTACATGAAGGACTGCACCGCAGCGGCCAGCCAGAGCATCGATGCCAAAAGCGCCGAGCAGCATTGCGCCTGTGGTGCCGAAAAGCTGAATGAAAAGTTCACTACCGAGGAAATCAAGGAGCTGATGAGCAAGACCAAGCAACCCAGCGCCGACCTGCGCACCCGGGCACTCGATGCCATTGCCGCGTGCCGGGTGACCAAGTAACCCGACACCGCCAGGAGCGGGAACGGCCGCATCGACGCTAGCCAAGCAGGCTGAAACGCGGCCTTCCTCCACCGAAATGCAGCTTTTACGGTTTTTTTATCACCGCTTGTTTTCCAACGGGAGCCCCTTAAACCGGGGCCTGCAGCCAACCCAAGCAGAAAAACTCACCAAAGCACCAGGTAAACAGCCTCTGCAGGGGGCTCCCAAGCCGAACATTTCGACTATGATAGCCCGGTGTGCCCAGTTGGCCTGAGCAACACAGCACTACTGAAAATATATGTTTCTTGGAGATACACCATGTCTAATCGCCAAACCGGCACCGTAAAATGGTTCAACGATGAAAAAGGCTTCGGTTTCATCACTCCTCAAGGTGGCGGTGACGACCTGTTCGTACACTTCAAAGCTATCGAATCCGACGGTTTCAAAAGCCTGAAAGAAGGCCAGACCGTTTCCTTCGTGGCTGAGAAAGGCCAAAAGGGTATGCAAGCTGCACAAGTTCGTCCTGAGTAATTTCTCAGCGAGCTAAAAAAACCCCGTCCATGTGACGGGGTTTTTTGTGGGCGGGTAAAGCTGCAGCCTTAGCCGCAATTGACCCGAGTGACCACCAGATCGGCGTCGGTATTGAGGTTCAGGCGATCGGAGCGGTACTCCAGCGTAATCATGTCGTTGGGCTTGAGGAAGCGCGCGTACTGCGCACCAGCACGGGTTCGGGCTTGCTCGAGCAGCTCCGCAGAAGCCTTCTTGCCGATGGCGAATTCGGCGGCGGTTGCTTCACAACGAGTATGCCCAGCCTCGGCTGCGGCCACGGGTTCCTTGGTCGACCCGCCGGTACTGCAGCCACCCAGGACTGCGACTGCCAACAAGGTTGCGAATGAAGCGAACTTCCAAGGCATGAAGCCTCCTTTTTAAAATATACAGAGATCGTGCGACAGCCGATTTTGCGTTTGGTTGCAAAACGAAGTGGCATTTTGCCCCACGGAACAGGGCGGGCAAGTCTGCCTCAGCCAACCTTCCGGTTTCAGCAGACAATCGTCACTGGATATGAATGACGCTCAGTAGATATCGATGTAGTCGAATGCCGGCTTCGGCCAGTTCTGCTTGAGCGCACTGAGGACCTGCATCACCCAGGCCTCATCACTGGCGGCCACTTCCCCTACGTAACCGGAGCCAGCAGCCCAGGTCTCCAGGCGAAACAGCACGTTATCGATCTGAGCCCCGCCCACCACTCCCGAGGAAATATAGGCAATACCGCTCTTGCTCACGCGCAATTGGGTGTGGACCTTGTCGCTGGCCGAAGCCAGCAATTGGCGCACCGCTTGCGCAGTCAGGGCATCAGGCTGGTTCAGATCGATTTGCACACAGGCTTCCTTGAACGCGGAAAAGCCGCAGTGTCGCACAGCCCTCGCCTGATGCCTAAGTCGCAGTGCGTAAACCAGGGCGACATGCTTAACTCTGCGACCTTGCCAGCCCACTTCCACAGAACCAGCGAGACCGTCATGCCCATCGTCAACATCGACGCCGATATCAAGGCCAGATGGCCCCAAGGCCAATGCTCCTACAGCCCCGCAAGCCCGGAAGAACTGGCGATCATCGGCGTCGACCTGTTGGTAAGGGAGCTGGGGGCGGAATCGGCCCAGGCGTTCATGAACCAGGTATTCGAGAAATATCCGACAAGCCGCCGGGAGTAGAACCCCGCAGGCAGGAGCCCGCGGGGGCGATGCTTATTTCAGGCGAGCCAGGCGCTCGGTGAGCAGATCGAAAAAGCCCTGGGCGTTGCCGTTCTCGACCCAGAACACATTCTTCGGCTGCTTCAGGCCGTCATACCAGTCCACGATGGTCTGGCCGAAGGTAGGCCCTTCGCGACTGTCGACGACCATGTTGGCCTGGCGCCCGGTGAACAGCTCAGGCTTGAGCAGGTAGGCGATCACGGTCGCATCGTGCACCGGACCACCTGGAATGCCGTAGTGCTCCATATCGCCCTTGACGTACTCGTTGAGGATATCGCCCACCACCTTGCTGGCATTGTTGTTCAACGCCGCGATCTTCTGCAGGCGCGCATCGCTGGTGAGGATCTTGTGGGTGACATCCAGCGGCAGGTAGGTCAGCTTGACGCCACTCTTGAGCACCACTTCGGCAGCCTGGGGATCGGCGTACAGGTTGAACTCCGCCACCGGAGTGATATTGCCACCGTTGAAGTGTGCACCACCCATGACCACCACTTCCTTGATGCCCTGGGTGATGTCGGGAGCCTGGATCAGCGCCAGCGCCAGGTTGGTCTGAGGGCCGAGCATGGCGATGGTGATGCTGTGGGGCTTGGCCGCCCGCAGCGTGTCGATCAGGTAGTTGATCGCACTGCCCTTGGCCAGGGGAGCCTTGGGCTCATGCACCGTGACCCCGGAGATACCTTCCTTGCCATGGATGTTTTCGGCATAGATGGGCGTGCGCAGCAAAGGCGCAGGGGCACCAGCGTACACCGGAACCTCCTCGCGCCCGGCCCATTCACGCGCCAGGCGCGCATTGCGCGAGGTCTTGTCCAGGCGCACGTTGCCGGCCACGGTGGTCAAGGCGCGAATATGCAGTTCCTCGGGCGACGCCAGGGCGAACAACAAGGCCACCACATCGTCGGCCCCCGGGTCGGTATCGATGATCAGATCGATCTTTTCCGCCGCCTGGGCGCCGGTAGCAGTGAGTAGAGACAAGAGCAGTAGACTCCGGAACCAGTGGTGGAACAGCTGAGCATAGCGGCGCATAGCGCACTCCTTGTGCAAAGTGGGAAAAACCGGTTGGCGAACTAGAAAGTCACTCCGGCGATCAGGGCGATGTTGCAGTACGGCTGGCATTCACCGGTGCGGACCACGGCACGGGCCTGGCGACTGAGCACCTTGAACTCTTCATGACTCAGGAGCTGGCGCTGCCCCAGCTCGCCGGCCGCGGCCAAGGCGTCGAGGGCTGGTAGCGGCGTCGGCCGCTTGAGCAGGATCTCCTCGGCCAGCACGTGGCGCTCCACCTGCATCTCGCTGAGCAGCACCTTGAGGGTAGCGAGAAAGTCGGGAACGCCATGGGTCAGCGCCAGGTCGATCAACTCGACTCCGGACGGCACCGGCAAACCGGCATCGCCGATCACCACGATATCGCCATGCCCCAGGGAAGCGATGAGGCGCGACAGGGCGATGTTGAGCAAAGGGGTCTTTTTCATGAGGGAATGAACGCCTGGACGTCGGACTGAGTGGGAATGGAAGGCTGGGCGCCGGCACGAGTCACCGACAGGGCCGCCGCCACCTGGCCGAAACGGATGGCCTCGGCCTCGCTCTTGCCGGCCGCCAACGCGGCAGCGAAGCCACCGACGAAGGTGTCCCCCGCCGCCGTGGTATCGAGGGCCTGCACCTTGGGCGCCGGGAAATGCTCGAAGCGGCTGCCATCGGCGAACAATGAACCCTGGGCACCCAAGGTGATGATGACCTTGCCGGCACCAGCGGCGAGCAAGTGGTTGGCCGCCTGCTCGGCGCTTTCCAGCGAATCGACGACCACACCGCTGAGTGCGCCGGCCTCGCTTTCGTTGGGAATGAGGTAGTCGATCGAGGCGTACCACTGTTCCGGCAAAGGTCCACTGGCTGGCGCCGGATTGAGAATCACCGTCTTGCCCAGCTCACGACCACGCTGGAGGCTGTAGCCCACCGTGGCCAGCGGCACCTCGAGCTGGCAAATGATCACCTCGGCCTGCTGCAATACCGCGTCCACGGCCGCTACTTTCTCGGGCATAAGTTGGCCGTTGCCACCGGCAACGATGACGATGGCGTTCTGGCTGCTGTCATCCACCACGATCAGGGCCACGCCACTGGAACCCTCGACCACGCTCACGGCCTGGCAATCGATGCCCTCGGCGAGCAACGCATCACGCAACTGCACGCCATAGGCATCGTCGCCAACGCAGCCGACCATGGCTACTTCCGCACCGAGCCTGGCTGCCGCCACCGCCTGGTTGGCACCCTTGCCACCGGACACCGTGGCAAAGGACTTGCCCGCCAGCGTCTCGCCACCCCGAGGCAGGCGCTCGGCCCGGGTCACCAGGTCCATGTTGAGGCTACCCACTACCACTACTTTTGCTGGCATACATCGATACTCAATCAATAAGGTTCAGCGGTATTGCACGAACGCGCCAGCAACGGGCGCGGTCGATTCCCGCAAGACGATGCTCGGCTTGACGATGCGCTGGTCCAGCGGCAGGTCCCGCGTGGCGATACGGCGCAGCAACAGCTCCGCCGCGGTCTCGCCCAACTGCAGGATCGACTGGCCCACAGTGGTCAGCGCCGGATAGACATAACGGCTCAACAAGATGTCGTCGAAACCGATCACCGACAGCTCGCCGGGCACGCGGATATTGCGCTCCGCCGCAGCACGCAACACGCCGATGCCCATCATGTCGTTGGTAGCGAAGATCGCGCTCGGCGGATTCCCGTCCAGCAGTTGCGCCGCCGCCAAGTAACCCCCGGTGCTGCTGAAATCGCTCTCCAGGATGCGTTGTACCGGCACCTCGACTCCCGCCTCGCGCAACGCCTGGTGAAAGCCCGCCAGGCGCATCTGGGTCACGCTGGTATTGGCCGGGCCGCCCACACAGGCGATGTCGCGATGCCCCAGCTCCAGCAAATGCCGGGTCGCCAGGTAGGCACCGTATTGGTGATCAATGCGCACCAGGTCGGCATCCACGCCCTCCAGGCCACGGTCGACGATCACCATGGGCGTACGCACCCCGAGCAGCCCTTGGGCCAAGCCGCTGTCGCCCCCGACGGAGGTCACGATCAGCCCGTCGATGCGTTTCTCCAGCAGCACCCGCAGGTAGTTGCGCTGCTTGTCCGGATCGTCGTCGGAGTTGCAGAGGATCACGCAATAGCCATTGCGCTCGCAGTAATCCTCGATACCCCGCGCCAATTCGGCGAAGTACGGATTGAGACTGTTGGGCACCAGCAAACCGATGGTGGCGGTGGTCTTGGCCTTGAGCGAACGAGCCACCGCGCTGGGCACGTAGTCCAGGCGCTGGATCGCCGCTTCGACCTTGAGTCGCACTTCTTCGCTGACCGGCCGTGTCTTGTTCAGTACATGGGACACCGTGGTATAGGAAATTCCCGCCAGCGCCGCCACATCCTTGATTGTTGCCATGAATCAAACCCGCCGGTTGGCGCGCTGGCTGCGATAGGTATCGAGCACCACGGCAATCACGATGACCGCGCCGGTGATGATGCGCTTGGTCGGTTCGGTTGCGCCGATTTGCGCAAGACCTGCAGCCAGCACGGAAATGATCAAGACGCCGAAGAAGGTGCTGATCACCGAGCCGCGTCCACCCATCAGGCTGGTGCCGCCGATCACCACCGCAGCGATGACCTGCAGCTCCAGGCCGGAGCCTGCGTTCGGGTCAGCCGCCTCAAGGCGGGAAATCTGGAACAGCGCGGCGACGCCCGCCAACAGCCCCATCAGGCTGAACACCAGGATCTTGTAGGGCTTGGGATTGATTCCCGCCAGGCGCACTGCCTCTTCGTTGGTGCCGATGCCGATCAGGTAGCGGCCGAACACGGTACGGGTCAGCACCGCCTGGGCCAGGAAGATGATCAGCAGGGCAATGATAAACGACGGCGAAATGCCAAAGGCAATCGGATTCGACAGCCAGGCGAAGGCGTCGCCGATATAGGCCGTGCGCGAACCGGTCATCTGGTACGCCACGCCCCGGGCCATTTCCAGCACGCCCAGGGACACGATGAACGACGGGATGCGCCAGGCCACGGTGATCGAGCCGGTGATGGTGCCAGCCAGCGCGGCAGCGGCCATGCCCAGCAAGGCCGCCGGCACCACGCTCCAGCCCCAGCCGAGGATCGCCACGCTGACAGCTGAGGCCGCCAGGGCCAGCACCGAGCCGACGGACAGGTCGATGCCGCCGATGATCAGGACGAAGGTCATGCCCACCGCCAGCACCATCAGGTCCGGAATCTGGTTGGCCAGGGTGCTGAAGGTGTCGTAGGACAGGAAATGGCTGCTGAGCACGGAGAACAGGACGATCATCCCCAGCAGGGCCCCCGCCAGCCCCAGGTAGGTACCGAGGCCATAATATTGGCCGCCGCGCTTGCCGCTTGCAGGTGCAGTTTTCATGATGCATTCCTAGGCGCCGCTTCATTGAGCAACGCATCTCGTTTTTGATAGCCGGCGAACGCGGCGGCAAGCAATTCATCCTGGGTCCAGCTGTCACGCTCGAAGGTGTCGATCAGACGCCCGGCCGACAGCACGCCGATGCGATCGCAAATCAGCATCAGCTCCCGCAGGTCACTGGAAACCACCACCAGGGCCTTGCCCTGGCGCGTCAGCTCACCCAGCAAGCCATAGATATCGAACTTGGCACCGACGTCGATCCCCCGGGTCGGCTCATCGAACAGCAGCACCGAACAGTCGCGTTCAAGCCAACGGCCGATCACCACTTTCTGCTGGTTGCCGCCGGAGAGTTCGGACACCAACTGCGCCGGACTGGAACTGCGGATCCGCATCGCATCGATCTGCCGGCGCGCCAGCTGTTCTTCATCCTCGGCATTGACCAGGCCGCCGCTGGAAATCGCCGGCATGTTGCCCAGGGCGATGTTCGCGCTGATGGACTGGGTCAGTAGCAGGCCCTCGCCCTTGCGATCCTCGGTGATCAGGGCAATGCCGTTGGCCACCGCGTCCACCGGGGAGCGGATGCTCACCGTCCGCGCCGGAGCGCCCAGGGCAATGCTGCCGCTGTCGGCGACGTCGGCGCCGAAGATCAGGCGCAGCAACTCGGTGCGCCCTGCCCCGATCAATCCGGAGATACCGAAGATCTCGCCGCTACGCACCTGGAAGGACACATCGCGGACCTTGTCCGCACGACTGAGGTGGCTGACGGTGAGTGCCGGCGCGCCGATGTTGCGCTCGCCCAGGTCGATATGTTCGCCCAGCTCGCGCCCCACCATCAGGTTCACCAGCTGCTCGCTGTTGTAATCGGCCATCGGCTCGACACAGACCAGGCAACCGTCACGCAGCACGGCGATGCGCTGGGCCACCCGGGCCAGCTCTTCCAGGCGATGGGAGATATAGATGATCGATACGCCACGGGCCTGCAGCCGGGTGATCTGCTCGAAGAGCATTTCCACCTCCCGGGCGGTGAGCATCGCGGTCGGCTCATCGAGGATCAGCACATGGCAGTCGCCGATCAGGTTGCGAGCGATCTCCACCATCTGCTGGTGGCCGATCCCCAGTTCACCCACCAGGGTGTCGGGATCGATGGCGTCGAGGCCGACCTGGGCCATGGCCTCGATCGCCGCCTTGCGCAGTTGCTTGCGGCTGATCCAGCCACCCTGGCTGGGCAAGTTGTGGAGGAACAGGTTCTCGGCTACCGACAGGGTCGGCAGCAGGTTGAGCTCCTGCATGACCATGCGGATGCCCAGTTCCTCGGCCTGGGTACGACTGCCCGGACGATAATCCTGGCCATTGAAACGCATATGGCCGGTGGTGGGGCTGACCAGGCCACCGATGATCTTCGACAGGGTGCTCTTGCCGGCGCCGTTCTCGCCGGTCAGCGCCAGCACTTCACCACGCAGCAGCGTCAGGTCGATGCCGGTCAGTACCGGTTGCGCATAGGTCTTGCCGATAGCGCTGACCGAAAGGACAGCGTTCGCAGCGGAAACAGACATAAAGACTCTCCATGCGCCC
This sequence comes from Pseudomonas sp. B6(2017), assembly GCF_002112765.1. Taxonomy (NCBI): domain Bacteria; kingdom Pseudomonadati; phylum Pseudomonadota; class Gammaproteobacteria; order Pseudomonadales; family Pseudomonadaceae; genus Pseudomonas; species Pseudomonas sp. B6(2017). The sequence continues at coordinate 29,699 of NZ_NEIQ01000022.1, forward strand.
ATCCGCCGGATGGGCGCCGTTGTACCGCCGGGAGGACTACTTGGTGACCAGTTCGACCGGAGTTTCGATCACGCCGTTGGCGCCGCTGTCGACCTTATCGCCCTTGAGGATCTTCAGCGCGGCCTCGATGCCGAACACCGCCTGCTTGGCGGCGAACTGGTCGGCGGTGGCCAGGACCCGGCCATCCTTGAGCATCGGCTTGATGGCATTGATGTTGTCGTAGCCGACCACCTGCACCTTGCCGGCCTTGCCTGCTGCGCGCACCGCGGATACCGCGCCGACGGCCATGCTGTCGTTACCGCCCAGCAGCGCCTTGAGATTCGGGTATTCGCTGAGCATGGCCGCGGCGACACGGTTGCCCGCGTCGATCTCCCAGTCACCGGACTGCAGGGATACCACCTTGATCTGCGCGGCCTCCATGGCGTCCTTGAAGCCAGCGGTACGCTGCTGGGCATTGGTAGTGGTGGAGACCCCTTCGATGATCGCCACTTCGTCCCCGGCCTTGAGCTGCTTGGCCAGGTACTCGCCCACCAGGCGGGCGCCCTTGCGGTTGTCGGGACCTACGAACGGTACGTTGATGTTCTTGCTCTTGAGCACGCCAGGGTCGAGCTGGTTGTCGATGTTGATCACCGTGATCCCGGCATCCACTGCCTTCTTGATCACCGGCACCATCGCCTTGGAGTCGGCGGGCGCAATCACCAGGGCATTGACCTTGGAGACGATCATCTGCTCGACGATGCGGATCTGGTTGGCGGTATCGGTTTCATCCTTGATGCCGTTTGACACCAGGTCGAAGTCGGACGGGTGTTCTTTCTGGTAGGCCTTGGCACCGTCTTCCATGGTCAGGAAAAACTCGTTGGCCAGGGATTTCATGACCAGGGCGACCTTGGGTTTCTGCGGGGTATCGGCATAGGCCGAAGAGAGGGGAAGCGCTGAGCAGGTGGCGGCCAGGACAGCGGCGGCAAGCAGACGTCCAGCAAAGGGCAGCTTCATGGGTACACTCCGATCTTATGATTATTGTGGGCAACGCTTGGATGACATGCACAACCAGGTGCCGGGTATCGCCCAACGGCCTGGAAGTTCGGAAAAGATAGTCGATTATCCTTGCCGGAAGTCCGCGCAAACGTTTGCGTAAGGCGAACTATGCGAACCCGACCGGGGTTTGTCAACGCTGATTACTACGCGAAGGTGCCATCGGCGCACAGCTGCGCCGATGGCCAAGAGGAAGCAGCCGCCCAGCGCTTGGCACTGGGCGGATGCTGATCAAGCGGAGGTATTCACCAACTTGCCGGAGGAGCCTGATTCCTTGGCCAGCTCGCGCACCAGGTTGCCCGAAACTTCAGCCAGTGCGGCGTTGGTTTGCGCTACCTGCCCCTGGATGGCCATGACCGCAGTCTGCTTGGCCTCGGGGGTCGGATAGCTGGCGGCCTGGGCAGCGGCCAGTTGCTGTTGCTGCTGCTTGAGCTGCTCCTGCAGCTCCTGCATGCGCTTGAGCAGCATCTTGACTACGATGCTGTGGTTGTCGCCCGCGCTGCCCGCATCGCCGCCCTCGGCCTTTTCCGCCTGCTTGGCCGAGCCGACGCGCAAAGTACCCGAGTCTTCAGTACCCAGCGCTGCCGGAGCGCCCTCGGCACTGGCATCGCTCAACGCATTGATGGTCGCGGGCGACTTGCCATTGATCAGAATGGCCCCCGGCCCTGGAAATCCGACTGACAGCGACATATGAACTCCTGGTTAAAAAAATCCTAAAAGACTCATCGACCGCGTCAGAACAATCTTTAATTCATGAGCGAAAAGCTCGCCTGCGGCTGACGACTGTCGCTTTCGGATTGCCGAACGCCACACTCCGAAACGTTCGGAAACCCGGACACAAGCTTGCCGAGGCCCGCTAAAAACAGAAATAAAATTGATATAAATCAGTAACTTAAAATACTTATCCGGCCAAGGTAGCGCTGGTACAGATCCTGCTCAACCCGCGATGCCCCGCCGCATACAGATCTGCAGCCGAGGTGTTTCTAGATGAACCTGCACCAGCACCGTCTCACTACTAGAGAGAAAACAATGAAATCTGCCTTCAAAACCTTCGTTCCGGGCGCTTTGGCCCTGCTCATGCTCCTGCCCGCAGCCCTGCAGGCCAAGGAAGCCGAAACCCAACAGAAGCTCTCCAACGTGGTGATCCTCGCCACCGGCGGCACCATTGCCGGCGCCGGCGCCAGCGCGGCCAACAGCGCCACCTACCAGGCAGCCAAGGTCGGCATCGAACAACTGATCGCCGGCATCCCCGAGTTGAGCCAAGTGGCCAACGTACGTGGCGAGCAAGTGATGCAGATCGCCTCCGAAAGCATCACCAATGAAAACCTGCTGCAACTGGGTCGCCGCGTAGCCGAGCTGGCCGACAGCAAGGACGTGGACGGCATCGTCATCACCCACGGTACCGACACCCTGGAAGAGACTGCCTACTTCCTCAACCTGGTGGAAAAAACCGACAAGCCAATCGTCGTGGTCGGCTCCATGCGCCCAGGCACCGCCATGTCCGCGGACGGCATGCTCAACCTGTACAACGCCGTATCCGTGGCCGGCAACAAAAGCTCCCGGGGCAAAGGCGTCCTGGTGACCATGAACGACGAGATCCAGTCCGGTCGCGACGTCAGCAAGATGATCAACATCAAGACCGAAGCCTTCAAGAGCCCATGGGGCCCGCTGGGCATGGTGGTGGAAGGCAAGTCCTACTGGTTCCGCCTGCCAGCCAAGCGCCACACCATGGACTCGGAATTCGACATCAAGAACATCAAGAGCCTGCCTGACGTAGAAATCGCCTACGGCTACGGCAACGTCAGCGACACCGCCTACAAGGCCCTGGCCCAGAGCGGCGCCAAGGCCATCATCCACGCTGGCACCGGCAACGGCTCGGTATCTTCCCGCGTGGTACCGGCCCTGCAGGAACTGCGCAAGAACGGCGTGCAGATCATCCGTTCTTCCCACGTCAATGCTGGTGGTTTCGTACTGCGTAACGCCGAACAGCCTGACGACAAGAACGACTGGGTCGTGGCTCACGACCTGAACCCGCAGAAAGCCCGCATCCTGGCCATGGTCGCCCTGACCAAGACCCAGGACAGCAAGGAACTGCAACGCATGTTCTGGGAATACTGATTCCCGCTGCTCGACCGGCCCCGGTCGAGCAGGCTTGCCTCCACTCGCCCGTCCGGGCGAGTGGTCCTTGATCCCAGATCACGCTGCTTCTTGTCCCGCCTTAAAAAATTTCCAGCATGTATGAGACAAACGCGCAAAGCGTTGTCAGAGGAACTTCTTGAATTTTAAGCAGTTGCGAAATGACCTACAGTTAAATACTGTATGCACGTACAGCTTAATAAGGATTGTTCCGTGGCCTCATCCCAAACACCCCTCAGTTCCTACGAACGCCTGGGTGTACGCATCCAAAAGATCATCAACTCTCCCACCGCTCAAAAAGCCAAAGCCGCCTTGATCTTCCGCCTCGCCGATGAACCCCAGGACGAATGGGAGCGCCTTCTGGAAGAGATCGCCGAAAACGACAACGTCACCCTCGCCTATCGCGACGATGGCGGCGTACAGATTTTCTGGGTCGTGCCGAAGGAAGATTGAGCCGATGATCGTTCGTTGTTTCGCTGTACTGCTGTTGCTCCTTAGCTCCACCGTCCAGGCCGACGCCCCCCGTACTTTCAGCGAGGCCAAGAAGGTTGCCTGGAAACTCTACGCCCCCCAGTCCACCGAGTTCTATTGCGGCTGCAAGTACAAGGGCAATCGAGTGAACCTGGCCGCCTGCGGCTACGTACCCCGCAAGAATGCCAAGCGCGCCGAGCGCATCGAGTGGGAACACATAGTGCCGGCCTGGCAGATCGGCCATCAGCGCCAGTGCTGGCAGCAAGGCGGCCGCAAGAATTGTTCGCGCAACGACACCCTCTACCAGCGAGCCGAAGCCGACCTGCACAATCTGGTACCGAGCATCGGCGAGGTGAATGGCGATCGCAGCAACTTCAGCTTCGGCTGGCTACCGGAGCAGTCAGGCCAATATGGGTCCTGTCTGACCCAGGTGGACTTCAAGGCCAAGAAGGTCATGCCCAGGCCATCGATACGCGGCATGATCGCCCGCACCTACTTCTATATGAGCAAGCAATACGGCTTGCGCCTGTCAAAGCAGGACCGGCAACTTTTCGAAGCCTGGAACAAGACCTATCCGGTGCAGGACTGGGAGCGCCAACGCAACCAGAGCGTGGCGTGCGTGATGGGACGCGGCAACGAATTCGTCGGAACGGTCAACCTCAAGGCCTGCGGCTGACCTGCAATCGCCCGCAGGACGCGGGCGATACTCCAGGAAGGAGACCCGGCCTACTGCGCGCTCTGGTGCTCGATCACCGTGACATCGATATCGCGCTTCTTCGCCTTAACCAGCTTCTCGACCACTTCGGTCTTCTTCGCCTCGGCTTCGGCCTGGGATGCAAAAGGCCCGACCAGCACTCGCTGCTTGCCGTCCACCGTCACCACGCTGGAGATGATCCCGTGCTCGATCAACCAGCCGGTGAGGTCGCTCACCGCCTGGGGCAGCTCGCTACCCACCAGCACATCCCATTGCGTAGAAGTGGCGGCCACCGCCGGCGGACCCTGCTCCGCAGCCGCGACATTCTTGCTCACCTCGGCTCGCTTGCCTTCGCCACAACCGGCCAAACCCACTACCGCCAATGCGGCTAACATCATCGCTATCGTGCGCACAACCTACCCCTAGGAAATCTGACTCGGCGATTTTACCACCCAGGGCTCGAGAGACCTCGTCACAAAATCGAGCCGAAACAGGAAGAATGAATTTTATTGCATCTGTATAGTTGCGCCTTGGGAATTTATAGATCTTCTGCGCGTCAGAAAGAGGCACCCACTTAGTGGAACTTCGCACTAATCTATACCTAAGACCGACCTCTGCACTGTTTCAATCTGGTGCCCTACCAAGCTATCAAGGAGAAGATCATGCTGATACTCACCCGCAAAGTCGGTGAAAGCATCAACATCGGTGACGACATTACGATCACCATCCTCGGCGTCAGCGGCCAGCAAGTCCGCATCGGCATCAATGCGCCAAAAGACGTCGCGGTCCACCGTGAAGAAATCTACCAACGTATCCAGGCGGGCCTCACCGCACCGGACAAACGCGAAACCCCTTGAGCCCCATGAGCATCAGTCTTCGGCCCGCGCGCTACGATTGGCGCGGCGTATACCTTGTTCGCCTTGAGCTTTTTCCCGCAATCCCGCTGCATGCCCCGATAGGGCGGCAAGCACCACAGACTCCCAGGCACCAGACCACCCCTCATCACTGACGACTCTCCTCCCCGACTCACACTCCATCCCTGACTCCCGATACGCGACGCCCCGCTCTGCAGGCGTCGCCCCAGACCAGGACTAGGCCGACCTGAAACCCAGCGCCTGGGTGAAACGCAGCAGGTAGCCATCCGGGTCGAGCACCAGCAGGTTCGACTGTCCGCACAGGCGATCATCTTGCCGATACCAGCACTCCTGGATATCCCGGCGCAGCATGATGCCGGCGTGGGCCAGGGCCTGCGCCAAGGCGCGAATGTCCGGACACTCGATCGACAGGTTCATCCCGCGCCCGAAAGGCGCCTCCAAGGGCTCCACACGCCAGGGAGACGGCTCCTGGTCATCCTCTTCCAACATCAGTTGGGCACCGTTGAAATCAAGAAAGGCAAAGCCGGACTCCGGTCGCTGGTACTCGATCCTGAAGCCCAGGATGGTGCAATAAAATTCCAGGCTGCGGTCCAGGTTCGTGACCAGCAGTTCCGGGACCAGCTTGTTCATCTGAAACCCTGGGGGCATCACGGCATCCATCGCTCATTGATCGAGCCGCGAGACTACTCCCAAGTCCAGGCCGATGCAGTAGCGCTTACCATTGATTACAAAGTTCCAGCCTACAGCTGCGCCAGCCCTACTCCCCGCGCCATACCGCTGGCCGCGACCACCAGCAGCACCAGCAACAGCGCCTGCAACTGGCTGCTTCGGACGAACGAAGAAGCCCGGGCGATATCGGGCTGCGCGCCGCGTGCCAGGGCGATACGCCAGCGGACCAGGGTCAACATGGGCAAGACCTCGAGTAGTAGGATGCCGATGAACAGGGCCATTTTCAGATGGAACAACGGCTGCTGCAGATAGTAGTCGGTGCCCTTGCCGTAACCGCCGAAAGCCCGCAACAAGCCGGTCACCAGCAGCACCAGCGCGGCCAGCCCCCAGGCATTGTCGACCAGCAACACCGACCGGTAGCTGGACTCGCCACGAACCAGGCGCCCCAAGGCTGCGGCACGGGCCAGAACCGCCGCGAAAGCGCCGGCAAACGCCAGCAAGTGCACAGCCGCCAACATCCACTGCATCAGCATCGCGCTCACCTCCATCCGGTTGATCGAGAAATCCAGGGCAGCTCAATTAATAGTCCATGGGCACGGCATCCGCCGCCTCCGGGAAATGTGCAAGGCAAAAAAAAACGACCCAGGCACGGATCGCAAGATCCGCCCCTGGGTCGCCTGGCCATCCAATCCAGCAATGGCCCGCCATGCTCAAGCATGGCGCTCCAGCAATACCTTGCGCCACAAGGTGAAAGCCACCGAAGGCGTCCACGCCGGGTTGGAGGTGTGCTCCTGAAGGCACAGGTAGCGATTGCCCTCATAGCTCACACCGTCTTCCTTGCGGTAGTGCTGGCTGACGCGCCACTGCGGGAAGCCCGGGTCTACCTCGCCGCCGGCAGTCCTGGCTGTCACGCTGCGACTGGGTAACGACTCCTGCCCCTGGATATCGGTGGCAGTGACGAAGTAGCTGTACTCGGTATCAGGTTGCAGGCCCTGGTCCTCGACGCCTGGAGCAGGCGTCTTGGCCACTGGCCGACCGTCGCGATACAGGGAATAGAACTCCACCGGACGTTCGCCGCCGACCACGCTCCAGCCCAGGCTGATGCTGTTGCGGCTACGGCCCGATACCGCCAGGTTGCCGGGTGCCGGTGGGCGCTCCGGTTCACCGCCATCGCCATGGATCAGCGGCGCGTAGCGATTGCAGAACTCCCAGTTGTAGTGCGTTCCCTGCCGGCTGGTGCCGGCATCCCAGTTCACCGACCAGGTCATCAGCCCCTTGATGGCATGGCCAGCCTTCTGCAAGCGCTTGAAGGCATTGGTCAACGCCGCCGGATCGATGACGTAGCCGGTAGCCGCGGCATCGACGTTGCTGGGCAGGCCGATCGCCAGCTTGTCCGCCGGGATGCGAGTGAAGCCACGAGTGCCGGAAGCCAGGCTGTCGGTGAGGTAGAACAGGAAGTCCTCCTTCACCTGGTCGTTGCTCTGGGCAAGCCAGGCCCCACGACCACCGTTGGCCTCCGCTACCCACAGGCCATCACCGCCCTGGTTGTAGTACTGCGGGGCGATGAAGTCGTAGTAGCCCTCCAGCGCCTGCAAGTACGGCAGGTACTTGCCACTGCTGGTCAGGTACGGGAACTCCGGCGCCATGCTGATGATGAAGTGCTTGCCCTGGCCGGCGTAATGATCCTTTACCAGTTTCAATGCCGCTGGCAGCACGCTCTTGTTATCGGCGAAGTCGATGGCGCTCTGCTCCAGGTCGATGTCCAGGCCATCGAAGCCATAGGTTTCGACCAGGCGGATGATCTCGTTGGCCAAAGGCTGCTCGTTGCCCTTGTGCAACTCGATATGCGCATCGGCGCCACCCAGGGAAATCAACACCGCCCGCCCCTGGCTGTTGAGTACGCCCACCTGACGCCGGAACTCGGCGTCAGACAAGTTGTAGGGCTTGAAGGTGGGAATGCCGTTGCCTTTCATGAAGGCCACCGCCACCACGTTGTACTCCTTGGGTACATCCAGCAGGCTCAGGTTGGCGAACTGCCCGCGCTGGTAACCATCGGCGGCGCCAGCGGCCCAGTTGTGCCAGAAGCCCATGAGGATCTTCTTGCCGGCGAGGCTGGGCATCAGCGATGCGGCATCGGCGGCCTGGCTCTTGATCAAGGAAAAGTCGATTTTATCCATGTTCTATTCCTTCAGAACTATTAAAAGAGTTTCTTCCACTGCAACTTACTTGAAGTCCAGATCGAAGGCCTGATAGAAAGCGTTACCGGTATTGGCCACAATCCAGGCCAGAACTACAACATGGTGCCCCTTCTTGTTCTTGGGCAGCACGACTTCATGTTCGGTCTTGGCTTTCAATTCCGGGCCATGAGCGTGATACGGAACTTGAGTATAGAAATCCTGGTAAAAAGCCTTGGGCTCAAGTTGCGCACGGCTGATCCGTTGTTTCGGATCCCAGCCATCTTTGGTGATGAACCAGCTATACCCACGGGTAACATGTGGAGCGCTGTAAACCCACTGCACCCGGAATACTTGCCCAGGCTCCACGTTCACCAGCGGCCAGCTGAATGGACGATTGAGTTTCTTCGACATTTCTTCGTCGGTGAAGTTGACGCAATCACGCGCATCGGTCTTGCCACCGCTGAGGATATGGCCATCTGCAGGCGGTGCGACACTGGGTTCGTCGCTGCCGTAAGGGGCCGGGAACGGGCCGGCGCCCAGGGCAGGCAAGTTCTTTCCGCCTTCCATTTCGTTGACCTGCCAGGTGCCCAGGAGACCCAGATCCACCGCAACCGCACCGCGGCTGGAAGGAGATACGACACGACCATGTTTAAGTTGAGTTTGTGGCTTATTCATTTCTTTCACTCCATTGATTAAATAAAACTCGCTCTTGGCGAGCACCTTTAACTTAGCGCACTTTTTCCGACTTTTTTCATGCCCTCGAGAAGTAACCACATCGGCCAATTTTCAAAAAACAGCGCAAACCCCACTAAACTCTGGACTTCCTTATTTGCGCTGACAATTTGAAGAGTCAATGTATTACACGCTTTTCTGGAGTAAAAATGACTTCTCCCCGATTTATTCCAGAGAAGAACTTGAAACTAAGCCCGAAAAATCCAAGTTCCAGAAACGACAAAACCCGGCCAGGGCCGGGTTTGCAGGAAACGCGCTGAAGGCCGCGCCAGGGGAAACTACAAGCAGGTGGCCAAAGCCGCCAGGCGGCGCTTGGAGACGAAATTGTCTTCGACGGCGTAGAAGCGGACGGTAGTCGCCGCCGCCTCCGCCTTGATATCCACGAAGGATTCGGCGGACCGGCTATACACCGTATAGCCACCGCCCTTGCCCGACTCCAGATAGGCTGCGGCATCGACACCGAATACCGCCTCATCCTGCCAGGCGAACTGCACGCACTGCGCCACCAACTGATCGGCCTTGGCCGAGCTCAAGGTCTTGGCGGGGGCTTTGGCCCGCGCATCATCCATGTTAGAGCTCACACAGCCGGCCAACAGGGCCGCCACCGTTACCGCCATCAAAACCCGCATGCTGCCTCCTGGTCCGTGAAAACGCGAGAGTATCGCCCAGGCGCAGGAAAAAAGCCGTCCACGGCCGAGAAAAAACCCGCACCAGGCTTCAGCATTCGGCCAGGGACGACGCCAGCTGGGCAATAGCCTCCTGGTCGTCGTCGCCAAGATGGCGGTAGTTCTGGATGATGCTGCTTTCATCGGCGCTCAGGCTGCCCTCGGGCAGGCGTGAAGGTTCGCCGGTCAATACGTAGAGCAGATCTACCCCATGGCGTCCGATCGCCATCAGGTAATCCGACTTGGGTACCCGTTCACCGCTCTCATAGCGCCCCTGGGCATTGGCCTCGACTCCACCGATAGCCCCGAATTCCTGCTGGGAGAGCCCCAGCGCCTTGCGCTGTTCTTTCAAGCGCTCACCGAAGGTCTGCATAACCATCCTCATTCGACAAGGTGATGGTTGTTACGACCACGGCCATTGGCGAAGGTGCCCATCGTGTAAAATGGCCCATTGCCAGCCACGGGACAAACGATTAACCTTCGCGCCCCTTCCCACACTTTTGACAAGGAGACTCATCATGGAACAGCTGATCACCCCTTGCAGGACGTGCCTGGTTTAAACGCTGCATCCGCTATTCGTTAGCGCCTTCGCTTAATCCCGCTTCGTCCTGCCATTACCTGAATATTTTTTTCCAATCAGGAATTGGACATGGACACTTGCATCCGTCATTTGTCGAACGGCGTCTCTCTGATCGCCTCCGACACCACCTGGATCGAAGACAAAGCGCTCCAGCAACTGCACACCACCGCCCAACTGCCCGGCATGCGCCAGGTCGTCGGCATGCCCGACTTGCATCCCGGCCGAGGCTACCCGGTAGGCGCGGCATTTTTCTCCACCGAGGTGATCTACCCAGCCCTGGTGGGCAACGACATCGGCTGCGGCATGGCGCTGTGGCAAACCGATATTTCCAGCATTCGCCCGAACCTCGACAAGCTGGAAAAGAAGATCGGCAACATCGACCATCCGCTGGATGAGCAGTGGGATGAAGAACGTGAGCAATTGGGCCTACCGGTGACTGGCCACGAGCACTCCCTGGGCACCATTGGGGGTGGCAACCACTTCGCCGAGCTGCAGCAGCTCGACCAGGTGTACGACACCGAGGCCCTGCAAGTACTGGAGCTGAACCCCAAGGCCCTGCTCCTGCTGGTGCACAGCGGCTCCCGGGGCCTGGGAGAAGCCATTCTGCGCCGCCATGTGGACCAGCATGGGCATCAGCCCCTGGAAGTCGACAGCGTCGCCGGCGCCCAGTATCTGCAGCAGCACAATGAGGCCTTGCGCTTCGCCGAGGCCAATCGCCGGCTGATCGCCGAGCGGCTGCTTTGCAACCTGCGGGCCAAGGGACATTCCGTACTGGACATCAACCACAACCTGGTATCGCCGGCCAACGTCGACGGAGTCAGTGGCTGGCTGCATCGCAAAGGGGCCACGCCTTCTGACGTGGGACCGGTGGTCATCCCGGGCTCCCGGGGCGACTACAGCTACCTGGTACAACCCATCCCGGCAACCGCCAGCCTCTATTCCCTGGCCCATGGGGCCGGGCGCAAATGGCTGCGCAGCGACTGCAAGGGCCGCCTGGATGCGCGCTTCAGCTTCGAGCAGCTCAAGCGCACCCAACTGGGCAGCCGGGTGATCTGCGAAGACCGCGGCCTGATGTACGAGGAGGCCCCCGAGGCCTACAAGAGCATCGATAGCGTAGTAGGTAGCCTGCGAGATGCCGGACTGGTGAAGATCATCGCCCGGCTCAAGCCGGTACTGACCTACAAGCGCCGGGGGTGCTGCTGATGTTGTTGCTGCAACTCTCCTCCGCCCAGGGCCCGGTGGAGTGTGAAATCGCCGTGAGCAAGGCCTTGCGCCAACTGTATCGCGAGGCCCAGATCCTGGGCGTGCGTATCGATATCGTGGAGCAGGCTGCCGGGTATGGCGGCAACCACTGCAAGTCGGTCCTGGCCAGCCTCGACGGCGAGCAGGCCGAGGAGCTTGCCCGGCGCTGGACCGGCACCCTGCTGTGGAGCTGCAAGAGCCCTTCGCGGCCCGGTCACAAGCGCAAGAACTGGTATTTCGCCGGCCAGCTGTTCAGTCCGCCCCAGGGCGCCCAGGACAGCGAGATCCGCTTCGAAGCCATGCGTGCCTCAGGTCCCGGCGGCCAGCATGTGAACACCACGGACTCCGCCGTGCGTGCCACGCACCTGGCTACCGGCATCAGCGTGAAGGTGCAATCCGAGCGCAGCCAGCATGACAACAAGCGCCTGGCGCGCCTGTTGATCCAGCAGCGCCTGGAAGCCCGGCAACAGCAAGACCAGGAGCAGCTGCGCCAGGATCGCCGCTACGCCCACCACCAGGTGGAACGCGGCAATCCGGTGCGCACCTTCAACGGCAGCGCTTTCACGCCAGGCAACTGAAACCCTGCCGGCACGGGGAGCCGGTCATCGGCCAGTTCCCTCCCGCCACAACAAGACAAAGGCAGGCACCATGCCTGCCCTTTGCCCTCGACTCGAAAAGTTTATCCGACGACAGCCCCGGAGGTGCGCCCAGTCAGATAAATCCTGCCTCGATCATGGCAAGATTCCCTCCCGGCTCCCTCGGTTCATATAAGGATACTTGCATGCGATTCCTGCCGCTGCTCGACGCCAGCTCCGAACTTCAAGCACATATACGCAACTTGCGTAACCAGGAGCCCGTTCGAAGGCACATGTACACCTCCCACGAAATCACCGAAAGCGAACATCAGGATTGGCTGGCTTCCCTCCAGGGCAACCTGCGGCAAAAGGTATTTGTCGTTCTCCAGGATGAACAGGCGGTCGGTGTCGTTTCACTCAGTGCCATCAATAGCCTGCACCGAACCGCGGACTGGGCCTTCTACCTGGACTCCGAGCGACAGGGAAAAGGCCTCGGGAGCAGGGTGGAATTCTGGATGCTTGATTACTCATTCAATGAAGCTGGCCTGGAGAAGCTCAATTGCGAGGTACTGGAAACAAATACCTCTGTGATAAACATGCATTTGAAGTTTGGTTTCAAGCTCGAAGGCACCCGCCGCAAGCACATTCTCAAGGAAGGTGTGCGGATTGACGTGGCATTGCTTGGCATCACAAAAGATGAATGGGCGAGCACACGCCCAGAGCTCGAACCCCTGATCAAACGCCTGGGCAAATCAGAGGCCAACCTCTAACCCATCAATCATTGATCACCAGCAAGGTCACGGGGTAATGGCCGCCCTTCCCCCTAGCCTGGCAGCACCGGCAGGCAATCTGTCGACGCTTTCAATCAACTGCAGCAGACGCATCCTCAGGGCTTGGGCGACGACCAACGCTGCTCCGTACCCTCCCCTGGCATCTGATGATGATAATTAACGCAAGCGTCTCGTCTGCTGCCACCCTGGAGCTACCTGCGATCGCTGCCTAGCCAACGGCGAAGATCCCAGGAATGCGTCCATCGAAAGCCATCTTTCATCTATCAGAAGAACCGAGCCACCAAGTTTTCATCAGAAAAAACACAGGGTTATGATTTTTTTTGCTGTGCTCGGGAAAAAACACGGACAGAAATGACCACCAGCGATACAGCCTCCGCTGTTCTATTTTCGCGGCTTGTTCGCCACCTTTCATATTCGCGCAGCAAATGCATGTGCCAGCCGCACCAGCATCGACCAAGTGGCTACACGCTCCATCGCGCCACGTGCACAAGCGGCCAGGCAACGAGGAATAAAAGAAACCTGAGGCGTCATCAGAGCAACACCAGGCATCAGCTCTGCGCGGGCAGGACACCGCATGCAGCGGGCACCGGGAAGATCGGAGGGATTTGGCAAAGGCCGTGAAAAAGCCCTATAACGAAAAAAGGGCTCACCTTTCGGTGAACCCTTTTTCAGACCGCCCAGCAGAGCGGATTTTGTTTGGTAGGCGCGATTGGACTCGAACCAACGACCCCCACCATGTCAAGGTGGTGCTCTAACCAACTGAGCTACGTGCCTGCTGTGAGGCGGCATTCTACGGAATTCCGGAGGGGTGTCAACACCTTTTTTCAGCTAAGCCTATGAATATGCGAATTTTTTAATTTCCCGAGGGCGAAGAAGTTTTTCTTCTGCTCTGGCAGCCCATTTGCAACTCAGGTAGCATCGCCGCACTCGTAAAATATATTAAACACAAGAGGTCGCAGGATGGCGCACATTCCATACCCCCAGTCCTATTACGCCGCTTCAGCCAACGCCGCCCCGGAACGCCCCCAACTGCAGGGCGAGATGGAAACCGACGTCTGCGTGATCGGTGCGGGTTACACCGGCCTGTCCAGCGCCCTCTTCCTCCTGGAGAGCGGCTTTCGCGTCACCGTGCTGGAGGCGGCCAGGGTCGGCTTCGGCGCATCCGGACGCAACGGCGGCCAGATCGTCAACAGTTACAGCCGCGACATCGATGTGATCGAGCGCAGCGTCGGCCCCAAGCAAGCGCAACTGCTGGGACAGATGGCATTCGAGGGCGGCAAGATCATTCGCGAGCGCATCGCCAAGCACAAGATCCAGTGCGACTTGAAGGACGGTGGCGTGTTCGCAGCCCTGACGGGCAAGCAGATGGCTCACCTGGAGTCGCAGAAGCGCCTATGGGAACGCTACGGCCACACTCAACTGGAACTACTGGATGAGCGCCGGATTCGCGAAGTCGTGGCCAGCGACCAGTACCAGGGCGGCATGCTCGACATGAGCGGCGGCCACATCCATCCGCTGAACCTGGCATTGGGCGAAGCGGCCGCCGTCGAGTCTCTGGGCGGCATCATCCACGAACAATCCCCGGCAGTGCGCATCGAGCGTGGAGCCTCTCCCGTGGTGCACACCCCCCAGGGCAGGATCCGCGCCAAGTTCGTCATCGTTGCCGGCAACGCCTACCTGGGCAACCTGATTCCGGAGCTCGCAGCCAAGTCCATGCCTTGCGGCACCCAGGTGGTCACCACCGAGCCCCTGGGCGACGAACTGGCAGCCAGCCTGCTACCCCAGGACTATTGCATCGAGGATTGCAATTACCTGCTCGATTACTATCGCCTCTCCGGCGACAAGCGCCTGATCTTCGGCGGCGGCGTGGTATATGGCGCCCGGGATCCAGCGAACATCGAGGCGATCATCCGCCCGAAGATGCTCAAGGCCTTCCCACAGCTCAAGGATGTGAAGATCGACTATGCCTGGACCGGCAACTTCCTGCTGACCTTGTCGCGCCTGCCGCAAGTTGGCCGCCTGGGGGACAACATCTATTACTCCCAGGGCTGCAGCGGCCATGGCGTGACCTATACCCACCTGGCCGGCAAGGTCCTGGCAGAGGCCCTGAGAGGCCAGGCAGAGCGCTTCGACGCGTTCGCCAACCTGCCTCACTACCCCTTCCCTGGCGGGCATGCACTACGCGTCCCATTCAGCGCCCTGGGAGCCTGGTACTACAGCCTGCGGGACAAGCTCGGTTTCTGACGAGGCTGTTCTTCGCCCACAAAAAAACCGCCAGCCAGGCGGTTTTTTGTGGGCGAATCATAACGACAGAAACCACAGAGGCGAAAGGCAAAAAACCCCGGTCTTGCGACCAGGGTCTTTGCTGTTTCGCTGCATCAAGGCGTTCAGTGGTCCTTGAAGCATATATGGCGCAGCGGACGGGACTCGAACCCGCGACCCCCGGCGTGACAGGCCGGTATTCTAACCGACTGAACTACCGCTGCGTATCGCTTGGACTTACATCCAGGTGAAACTTTTAAATCGTCTGATCTAGGCCCTAAGGCTTCCAATCTCAAACCAGGAAAACCTGATTTGGAAAATATGGCGCAGCGGACGGGACTCGAACCCGCGACCCCCGGCGTGACAGGCCGGTATTCTAACCGACTGAACTACCGCTGCGCGTCGGTTGGAGGCTTCCTTGGAAGCTTCCGCCTTTCTTTCGAAAGGCACTCAGGAAGTGGTGGGTGATGACGGGATCGAACCGCCGACCCTCTGCTTGTAAGGCAGATGCTCTCCCGGCTGAGCTAATCACCCTTTGCTTCGCTGAGGCCGCGAAATTTACGCACGTATCGAAGCTAAGTCAATAGCAGGATTGAAGTTTTTTTCAAAAGAGCTGTAAACGACACGCTTCAAGCCCCAGGAAAAATCCCCAGCGATTGGCAAGCGCTCCGCTCCTTGCCCGCGAAAGAATTCAATCCTGGTAAATCATCTTCTTGGACATGCCACCGTCCACCACGAACTCCTGGCCGGTGACGAATCCCGAACTGCGTGAAAGCAGCCAGGCCACCATCGCCGCCACATCTTCAACGGTGCCCACCCGTCCTGCCGGATGCTGGGCATGGTCGGCATCGGACAAGGGCTCCGCGCGCCGCACGGCCGGGTCACGAGCATCGATCCAGCCCGGGCTTACCGCATTGACGCGAATCTCCGGCCCGAGACTTATCGCCAGAGCATGGGTCAGGGCCAACAAGCCCCCCTTGCTCGCAGCATAGGCTTCGCTGTCCGGCTCCGATTGGCGGGCGCGGGTGGAGGCAAGGTTGACGATCGCACCGCCGTGGGCCCGCAGATAGGGCGCGCAATGCTTGGCCAGCAGCATCGGCCCGCCAAGATTCACCGCCAACACCCGATTCCAATGGCCCAGGTCGAGGCTTTCCAGGGTCATATTGTGCGGATCGGCCACGGCAGCATTGCAAACCAGGGCATCGAGACGCCCGAACTGCCCCAGCACCTCGGCGACCGCTTCAGCCACCTGCTCCTCATCGGCCACATCCATGGTGATGAACCAGGCGTTGTCGCCCAGCACCTTGGCCACCTTGGAGCCGCGCTCGCGATCCAGGTCGGTGAGGACCACCTGCCAGCCTTCGCTGATCAGCCAGGCGGCGATGCCCAGGCCGATACCCCGTGCCGCGCCGGTAACCAGCGCAACACGACCATTGCCCGCCCCCGGGGGCGTCGACAACTCGATCACAAGGCTGCCAGGCCGCGAGCCAGGTCGGCTTGCAGGTCGGCAATGTCTTCCAGGCCGACCGCAATACGGATCAGGCTGTCGCGAATACCCGCAGCCTCACGCTCCTGCGGCGCCAGGCGCCCGTGGGAGGTGGTGCTTGGATGGGTAATGGTGGTCTTGCTGTCACCCAGGTTGGCGGTGATCGAGACCAGGCGAGTGGCATCGATGAAGCGCCAGGCGCCCTCCTTGCCCCCCTTGACCTCGAAACTCACCACCGCGCCGAAGCCACGTTGCTGGCGCTTGGCCAATTCATGCTGCGGATGACTGGCGAGCCCGGCGTAATGCACCTTCTCGATCCCTTCCTGGCGTTCCAGCCACTCGGCCAGGGCCTGGGCATTGGCGCAATGGGCACGCATGCGCAGGCTGAGGGTCTCCAGCCCCTTGAGGAAGACCCAAGCATTGAACGGACTCAGGGTCGGCCCCGCGGTACGCAGGAACCCCACCACTTCTTTCATCTGTTCGCTGCGCCCGGCCACCACACCGCCCATGCAGCGACCCTGGCCATCGATGAACTTGGTGGCCGAATGCACCACCACGTCCGCACCAAGCTTGAGCGGCTGCTGCAACGCCGGGGTGCAGAAGCAGTTGTCCACCACCAGCATCGCCCCCTTGGCATGAGCCACCTCAGCCAGTGCGGCGATATCCACCAGTTCGGCCAGAGGATTGGAGGGCGACTCGACGAACAGCAATCGGGTATTGCTCTTGATCGCCGCGTCCCAGCCGGACAGGTCCGCCAGGGGCACGTAGCCGACTTCGACGCCGAAACGCTTGAAGTACTTCTCGAACAGACTGATGGTGGAGCCGAACACGCTGCGCGAAACCAATACGTGGTCACCGGCGCTGCACAGGCTCATGACCACCGAGAGGATCGCCGCCATGCCAGTCGCGGTAGCCACCGCCTGCTCCGCCCCCTCGAGGGCCGCGATGCGCTCTTCGAAAGAACGCACCGTAGGGTTGGTGTAGCGCGAATAGACGTTGCCCGGCACCTCGCCAGCGAAACGCGCAGCCGCATCGGCGGCCGTGCGGAACACATAGCTGGAGGTGAAGAACATCGGATCACCATGCTCGCTCTCCGGCGAACGGTGCTGACCAGCGCGCACCGCCAGGGTATCGAACGCTACGCCTTCAAGGTCGCTATCCAGCCGACCGGCATCCCAATCCTGACTCATGCCGCCTACTCCTAATCTCTTCGTGAATGCTCTGGATCAGTTGTTGTACAGATCGATGATCGCGCTGACCGCCTGGGTCTTGGCCTTGGAGGCATCGTTACGGGCATTCTCGATCTTGTTCAGATAGGCCTCGTCGACATCACCAGTAACGTACTTGCCGTCGAACACTGCGCAGTCGAAGCTTTCGATCTTGATCTTGCCACCACCGACCGCCTCGATCAGGTCCGGCAAGTCCTGGTAGATCAGCCAATCGGCACCGATCAGGTCGGCCACATCCTGGGTGGAACGATTGTGGGCGATCAGCTCGTGGGCGCTCGGCATGTCGATGCCGTACACGTTCGGATAACGCACGGCCGGGGCGGCGGAGCAGAAGTAGACATTCTTCGCACCGGCCTCACGGGCCATCTGGATGATCTGCTTGCAGGTGGTGCCACGCACGATGGAATCGTCCACCAGCATCACGTTCTTGCCGCGGAATTCCAGCTCGATGGCATTGAGCTTCTGGCGTACCGACTTCTTGCGGGCGGCCTGGCCCGGCATGATGAAGGTCCGGCCGATATAGCGGTTCTTCACGAAACCTTCGCGGAACTTCACGCCCAGGTGGTTGGCCAGCTCCAGTGCCGCGGTGCGGCTGGTGTCCGGAATCGGGATCACTACGTCGATATCGTGCTCGGGACGCTCGCGCAGGATCTTCTCGGCCAGCTTCTCACCCATGCGCAGGCGCGCCTTGTATACCGAGACGCCATCGATGATCGAATCAGGACGGGCCAGGTATACATGCTCGAAGATGCACGGGGTGAGCTGCGGATTGGTGGCGCACTGGCGGGTGTAGAGCTTGCCTTCCTCAGTGATGTAGACCGCCTCGCCCGGCGCGAGGTCGCGGATCAGGGTGAAGCCCAGCACATCCAGGGACACGCTTTCGGAGGCGATCATGTACTCCACGCCCTCGTCGGTATGGCGCTGGCCGAACACGATCGGACGGATGCCATGGGGATCGCGGAAACCGACGATGCCGTAGCCGGTGATCATCGCCACCACCGCATAACCACCCACACAACGGTTGTGCACGTCGGTCACGGCGGCGAATACATCTTCCTCGGTGGGCTGCAGCTTGCCGCGCTGGGCCAGTTCGTGGGCGAAGACGTTGAGCAGCACTTCGGAATCGGAACTGGTATTGACGTGACGCAGGTCGGACTCGTAGATCTCCTTGGCCAGTTGCTCGACGTTGGTCAGGTTGCCGTTGTGCGCCAAAGTGATGCCGTAAGGCGAGTTGACGTAGAACGGCTGGGCCTCGGCCGAAGTGGAGCTACCGGCGGTCGGGTAACGCACGTGGCCGATGCCCATGTGGCCGACCAGGCGCTGCATGTGGCGCTGCTGGAACACGTCACGGACCAGGCCATTGTCCTTGCGCAGGAACAACCGGCCATCATGACTGGTCACGATACCAGCCGCGTCCTGGCCGCGGTGTTGGAGGACGGTTAGCGCGTCATACAGCGCCTGATTAACGTTCGACTTACCGACGATACCGACGATGCCACACATGCGACGCAACCCCTACTTAATGGAACTGAACTGAGCTCATCTTACTGAGGCGCCTGGGCCGGTAAGAGGTGCTCCTTGAACGGTATTTCAGCGGGTACGCTGATACCGCTGGCCAGCCACTGACTGCTCCACCCCAATATGAGGTTCTTGGACCAATCTGCAACCAATAGAAATTGTGGCACCAGTCGCGACTGCTGCCACCAGGAATCCTGCTGAACCGGCCCCAGGCTCAGGAGCCCGACCGCCACGACCACCAGTAACGCGCCACGCGCCGCGCCGAAGGCCATGCCGAGGAATCGATCGGTGCCGGACAGGCCGGTGACGCGAATCAATTCGCCGATGAGATAGTTGACCATTGCGCCCACCAGCAAGGTGGCGACAAACATGATTGCGCAGCCCGCGATCACGCGAGCCGAAGGAGTTTCGATATAAGCGCCGAGGTACTCGGACAGTGAGCCACCGAACATCCAGGCGACGACTCCTGCGATGATCCAGGTAAGCAACGACAAGGCTTCTTTGACGAAACCACGGCTCAAGCTGATCAAAGCGGAAATGGCGATTATTGCAACAATCGCCCAGTCAACCAGGGTAAATGGCACAGTGCAGCCTACAGACGGATAAGGCGGCGCATTTTAACAGAGCGCTTGGCTGTCGGTAAGCTGCGATTCACTGTGCCGTACAAATCAACCGCGCTCTGGCTGGAAGCGCACCACGAAGCCCTTGAGGTTCTGCTGGCGACCCAACAGATCACGCAGGCGATCCGCTTCGGCACGCTCGATCAGCGGCCCGACGAACACCCGGTTCTTGCCTTCGGCCGAACGGATATAAGCGTTATAGCCTTGGCTACGCAGGGTCTTTTGCAGGTTTTCCGCGCTTTCCCGGCTCGACAGGCTGGCCAGTTGCACCGACCAGCTGACGGACAAGCCATTGGCATCGACACGGCTCTGGCTGGTATCGGGCTTGGCGCTCACCACCGGCTGCGCTGGCGCCGGCACGGGCGCCGGCTTGGGCGTCGGGGCCGGCTTGTTGACCACTACCGGAGCCGGAGTCGCTGGCACACTGGGGGCGATCGGCGCCGCAGGGGCCGCCTGCTGCACCACCGGATCATCGGCAGGCACGGAACCTTGCGGCAATGGCTGCGGCTCCGGGACCACCACCGGCTCGACCTGGACCTGGGGCAACGCCGATGGCTGCGGCGCAGCAGGCGCCTCGACCACCACGTGGCGCTGCTCGTCTTCTCGCGAGAACAGCATCGGCAAGAAGATCACTGCCAGTGCCACCAGCACCAACGCCCCGACCATCCGCTGCTTGTAGACGTTATCCAGCATAGCCATGTGCAGCTTCCTCCGTGGCGCGCCGGGCAAGCCACTCAAGGGCCTCGGCAACACAATAAAAAGACCCGAACAGCAGTATTTCGTCATCGGCGGTGGCCTGCGCGCATTGCGCCTCCAGCGCCGCCGCCACGCTGGCATAAGACGCCACGGGAGCGCCAAGGTTCTCCAGCGCCGCCTGCAGCTCCTCGGCAGGACGCGCCCGGGGCGAGTCCAGTGGAGCTACGGCCCAGTGCTGGATCGACGCCTGCAGGCAGGCCACCACGCCCGCCAGGTCCTTGTCGGCCAACAGGCCGAACACCGCCAGGCGCCGGCCAGCCACCGGCCGGCGCGCCAGGCGCTCGGCCAGGTACTGCGCCGCATGGGGGTTGTGCCCGACATCCAGCAACAGGTTGAGGGATTTGCCCTGCCAGTTGATCCGGCGACGATCCAGGCGCCCGGTCACCTGGGTCTGCTGCAACGCGCTGGCGAGCCGCTCAGGCTGCCAGGGCAACCCGGTCAGCAGATAGGCCTGCAGCGCCAGTGCCGCGTTTTCCATGGGCAGGTCGAGTAGCGGCAGGTCACGCAATTGCACCGGATTGCCCTGGTTATCCAGGCCACGCCATTGCCAATGGGTATCGGTGATTCCCAGATCGAAATCCCGGCCACGGAGGAAAAACGCACAACCCAGCTCTCGCGCCTTGTCCAGCAAAGGCTGCGGCGGCTCGAGGTCGCCGCACAACGCCGGGGCGCCAGGACGGAAGATCCCGGCCTTTTCAAAGGCCACAGACTCGCGGGAGTCCCCGAGATACTCCACATGATCGACACCGATGCTGGTCACCAGGGCGATATCGGCATCCACCAGGTTGACCGCATCCAGGCGCCCTCCCAGGCCCACCTCAAGCACCACGGCATCCAGGGCTGCGCGCTGGAACAGCCAGAACGCCGCCAGGGTGCCCATTTCGAAATAGGTCAGGGAGACATCGCCACGCCCGGCCTCCACCGCAGCGAAGGCCTCGCACAGCTGCTGGTCCGTGGCCTCGATGCCATTGACCTGCACCCGCTCGTTGTAGCGCAACAGGTGCGGCGAACTGTAGACCCCGACCTGCAGGCCCTGGGCCCGCAGCAGGGAAGCGATGAAGGCACAGGTGGAACCCTTGCCGTTGGTACCGGTAACGGTTATCACCCGGGGCGCCGGCTTGCCCAGCCCCATCCGGGACACTACCTGCTGCGAGCGCTCCAGCCCCATGTCGATGGCCGAAGGATGCAACTGCTCGAGGTAGGCGAGCCACTCGCCCAGGGTACGTTGGGTCATAGGCTTGCAGGAGCCGGGGGAACCACGATCGGCTCGACCGGTGCAGCCACGAACTCCGGCGTCGGCAGCCCCATCAGCTGTGCCAGCAGGTTGCCCAGGCGTGGACGCAGTTCCTGACGGGAAATGATCATGTCGATCGCACCGTGCTCCAGCAGGAACTCGCTGCGCTGGAAGCCTTCAGGCAGCTTCTCGCGCACGGTCTGCTCGATCACTCGAGGGCCGGCGAAACCTACCAGCGCCTTGGGCTCACCGACGATTACATCACCCAGCATCGCCAAGCTGGCGGATACGCCGCCGTAGACCGGGTCGGTCAGCACGGAGATGAACGGCAGGCCTTCTTCACGCAAGCGCGCCAGCACCGCGGAGGTCTTGGCCATCTGCATCAGGGAGATCAACGCCTCCTGCATCCGCGCACCACCGGAGGCGGAGAAGCAGACCATCGGGCAGCGGTTTTCCAGGGCGTAGTTGGCCGCACGCACGAAACGCTCGCCGACGATGGCCCCCATGGAACCGCCCATGAAGGAGAATTCGAAAGCCGAAACCACCACTGGCATACCCAGCAGCGTACCGCTCATGGAAACCAGCGCGTCTTTCTCGCCGGTCTGCTTCTGGGCTGCGCTCAGGCGGTCCTTGTACTTCTTGCCGTCGCGGAATTTCAGGCGGTCCACTGGCTCCAGGTCGGCACCCAGTTCGGCGCGGCCTTCAGCATCAAGGAAGATATCGATGCGGGCACGTGCGCCGATCCGCATGTGGTGGTTGCACTTGGGGCAAACATCCAGGGTCTTTTCCAGCTCCGGACGATAGAGCACGGCCTCGCAGGACGGGCACTTGTGCCAAAGACCTTCGGGCACCGAGCTCTTCTTCACCTCGGAACGCATGATCGAAGGGATCAGTTTGTCTACTAACCAGTTGCTCATGCTTTCTTTCTCCAGTACCGGCGGCCCGAACGCTGTGGTTCGCGACCCCGCGCATGCCCTTGAGCCAAATTCATGTATGCGGCGATGATCGGCTCGCTACCGCGGTCAGCACTTGGCTCGACCTGCCCGCAGCGAACCCCTCCTGCGCCATCCCGACAACCCGCGATAGAGCGGTTGCCACTCGATTACGACTCCGCCTCACGGCGGCGCCTGCCTGTTTTGTACAGTGGTCTTATGGACGGCGGCAGACTGCCAGCCGTCACATCGACTCACTGCTGCGACGTACAGCCTGCATAAACGCCTGGATTCTCGCTGGATCCTTGATGCCCTTGCTCTGCTCCACCCCGCCGCTGACATCCACCGCATAAGGACGCACCTGGGCAATGGCCAGGGCGACGTTATCGGCCGACAGGCCACCGGCGAGGATGATCGGCTTGCTCAGCCCCTGCGGAACCAGGGACCAGTCGAAGGCCTCTCCGGTTCCCCCGGGCACGCCTTCGACATAGGTATCCAGGAGAATCCCGCTGGCCCCAGGATAGGCCTGGCAGGCCGCGGCGATGTCATCACCCGCCTTGACCCGTAGCGCCTTGATATAGGGGCGATGGTAGCCCTCGCAGGCAGCAGCCGATTCATCGCCATGGAACTGCAAGAGGTCCAGCGGCACGGCGTCGAGGATTTCCCCCAGCTCGCAGCGGCTGGCATTGACGAACAACCCGACCGTGGTCACGAACGGCGGCAGGGCGGCGATGATTGCCCGCGCCTGCTGCACATTCACCGCCCGCGGGCTCTTGGCGTAGAACACCAGGCCAATGGCATCGGCCCCCGCCTCCACCGCCGCCAGCGCATCTTCTATGCGGGTAATCCCACAAATCTTGCTGCGAACGGCCGACATATCGTGTGAACCCCTGGGGTAAATCCGGAAAGTTCCGGATGGTAGCAAATGCTTTTCCGGGCGTCAGCCGCCAAATTCCGGGAATCCGGTGAGGAAATGCGGCCCGATGTAGCGCTCGGGCAACTGGAACTCATCCCGGTATTCGACCTGTACCAGATACAGCCCGAAAGGATGGGCGGTAACGCCGCCAGCTCGGCGCACCCGGCTTTCCAGGACCTCCCTGGCCCACTCCACCGGGCGTTCGCCGGCCCCAATGGTCATCAATACCCCAGCGATATTGCGCACCATGTGATGCAGGAACGCGCTGGCGCGAATATCCAGGACGATCATCTTGCCGCAGCGGATGACCTGCAGGTGATGGATCTCCTTGACCGGCGACTTCGCCTGGCATTGCCCGGCCCGGAAAGCACTGAAGTCGTGAGTGCCCACCAGGTAGGCAGCAGCCTCGGCCATCCGCTCGGTGTCCAGTGGCCGATGATTCCAGGTGATTTCTTCGTTGAGGTGGGCCGGGCGGATCTGGTCGTTGTAGATGACGTAGCGATAGCGCCGGGCGATCGCCTTGAAACGTGCATGGAAATGCGCCGGCATCTCCCGGGCCCAGCTGACGCTGATGTCATGGGGCAAGTTGATATTGGCCCCCATGACCCAGGCCTTCATCGGACGCACGACCTGGGTGTCGAAGTGCACCACTTGGCCGCTGGCATGCACCCCGGCATCGGTACGCCCGGCGCAAGTCAGGGTTATCGGGGAGTCCGCGACCCTGGACAGGGCCTTCTCCAGGGTCTCCTGGACACTGGGGACGCCGGACGACTGGCGCTGCCAGCCGTGATAGCGCGAGCCTTTGTATTCGACGCCCAGGGCGATCCGGGAAAAGCCTGCGGCCGCCATTTCGGCGGCCGCGTTATCTATATTTGCCAAGAACTTACAGCCTGCTGATATGCGCAAAGGCGCCCATTATAAGGCCAGAGCAAGCGGACGCCATGCGCCACGGGGGTTTAGTTGCAGATTGCAGCGATCATCGACCAAGCGTTATATATCAAGCTATATAGCGACTGATAACAAAAACCTGATCGGGACCTGATGAATGAACGCAGTCAACAAAGAGGCCGTCGGCCTGGCCTACAGCCTCGAAGGCATGCTCCACGCCAAGCGCATGACCTGGGAGGCCGTGGCCGAAATGGCCCGCCGGATCGAGCCGGGCATGCTGGAGTCCGCAGCCAGGGAAATGGGCCTCGAGGTATTGCGGGAACTGGGTATGGAGCGGATCTGGCATCCGCTGCTGATCCGCTTTGGCAGCAATACCCTCAAGACCTTCAAGCAACGCTCCGAGGGCGACCCGCGGCTGGGAGAAAACGATCTGTTCTTCATTGACCTGGGAGTGGTCTGGGATCGCCATGAGGGCGACTGTGGAGCGACCTTCGTCGTCGGTGACGACGCCGAAATGCATGCCTGCGCCGCTGCCGCCAAAAGCCTGTTCGACCTGGTGTACGAGCACTGGAAAACCCACCGGGTGGCCGGCCCCGAACTGTATCGATATGCCGAGGAACAGGCCCATGCCAAGGGCTGGCTGCTGAACCTGGACATCAAGGGGCATCGCGTCAGCGACTTCCCCCACGCCATCTACCGTGCCGGCGACCTGGGGGATTTCGCCGCCTGCCCGCAGGTCGGCCTGTGGATCCTGGAAATCCAGATCGCCCACCCTACCCGTCCTTTCGGCGCGTTCTACGAGGACTTGCTGGCCTGAGTCCCGCGCAGCACCAACAAAAACGGCAGCCTCATGGGCTGCCGTTGCACTCAAGCTTCAGGTCGAATCAAGCCAGCCGTGCGAGCATTTCCTGCGCCTCGCTCTTCTGCCCTTCGTTACCTTCGCTCAGCACTTCACCCAGAATATCCCGGGCTCCGTCGTTGTCGCCCATGTCGATGTAGGCCTGGGCCAGATCGAGCTTGGTCGCCACTTCATCGCTACCGGCGAGGAAGTCGAACTCAGTGTCCTCAGGTGCCGCCGCGGCATCCTCGGCAGTGAAGGTCGGGCTCCCCGCTTCCGGCTGATCGAGAGTCTGGGCAAGTCGCTCGAGCTCGGCATTGACGTCGTCCAGCTCGGAACTGAAGGCATCCTTGGGTTCGTCCGCGGTCATCTCATCTGCCAGGGACAAGTCGAAGTCCGCCGACAGGTCAAGGTCATCCAGGGCCGACTCGGTCACTGTAGGCACTTCGCCAGCCGGAAGATCCTTGAGATCGTCCTCCAGGCTCAGCAGGAAATCGTCATCGCTCTGGGTGGCCGCAGGCAGATCCGTGCCCAGGTCGAGATCGAAATCTCCCAGGTCGTCCAGGTTCTCCTCGGGTGCGATCTGCTGCTCGAGCACCGAACCGAAGCTCAGGTCGTCGTCGAGCGGAAAATCCTCCAGCTCGACTTCAGGCTCGGGCGTGGGCTCCGGTGCCACCACCGCTGCCGGCGAAGCGGCCTCCAGGTCATCCAGGCTCAGGTCGAAATCTTCATCCAGGCCTTCCACCGGGGCTTTTGGCTCAACTGCCGGTGGCTCATCCTGGAGCAATTCCTTGACGTACTCGGCATCCAGTTCCGCCGCTGCGGCTGCGGTAGCCAGGCCTGCCGCGGCCGCCACTGCGACCATGGCCGGATAACGGCTCTTGAGCTGCTCGACCTGCGCATGGTTATCGCCATTGGCCACCAGCTGGCGCTCTTCGGCGACGAAGGCACTGCGATCGCCCTGGCGGGCATAGACTTCCATCAGCTTCAGGCGCAGCTCACTGCGCTGCGGCTCCATCTTGACCGCTTCTTCGAGAATCGCCGCTGCCTGGTTCAGGCGGCCGCCGTCGATATGGTTCTGCGCCTGGCCCAGGACATCGGTCGCCCGTTCCTGCGGCGCGGCTGGCGCCACGATCGGCTCCGCCACCGGAGCTGGAGCTGGAGCTGGAGCTGGAGCTGGAGCTGGAGCTGGAGCCAGCTTGACGCTCGGCGGCGGCACCTCAAGACCTTCGAAGCTGCTTTCCGGCAGATCCATCTCTTCGGAAAAATTGTTCTCCTCGGACAATGCCCGGGCCATGCGCAGGTGCTTCTCCGCCTCCTGCTGGGCCTTGCGGCGACGCGCCAGCAACAGCAGCAACAGCAACAGGGCCGCCACCACGCTACCGGCGATAAGGCCCAAGAGGATCGGATTGGTCAACAGATCGCCGTACTTGTCTTCGTCGGCCTTGGCTGCCTGCGCCTCAGGCGCAGCTGCGGGCTCGCTGGCTGGCGCCACCGGAGCCACCGAGGCCGGAGCCTCAGGCTTGCTCACCAGTTCCGCCGGCATGGCTGGCGCCGGCTGCGCTGCAGGCGCCGCCGGAGCCGCGCCCTCGGCCTGCAACTTGGCCAACTGGTTGTTCTTCAACTCGATCAAGCGCTGCAGCTTGTCCAGCTGGCTCTGCAGATCAGCCATGCGATCTTTCAACTCGGCATTGTCGCGCCGAGTCGAATCCAGGCTTTCCTGGGTGACCGCCAGCTTGTTGCTCAGCGCCTTGCTGTCGCCTGCGGCGCCCTTGCCGCGGGTCTTGCCACTCTCGGCGGAGACCAGGCTCAGGTTGTCCCGGGTATTGGCCTGCTTGGGCGTCTTGTCGGCACCCGCACGGCGGGTCGCGTCCACTTGTTGCTGAGTACGAGCTCCGCCACGCCGACCCTGGCGCCAGGCAGCATTTTGCGCAGCCACCTCGGCGATCGCCTTGGGCTGCGGCAACGCGGTGCTCTGGACCACATCCGGCAGGCGCAACACCTTGCCGGTTTTCAAGCGGTTGATATTGCCGTCGATGAAGGCATCCGGGTTCAGCGCCTGGATCGCCAGCATGGTCTGCTGGATCGACGCACCATTACGGTTCCTGGCCGCGATTTCCCAGAGGGTGTCACGGGCCGAGGTGGTGTATTGCTCGGGCTTGCTGATCTTGCTGGCCGAGGTGACCGGAGCATTCACCGCAGGATCGGAAACCGGTGCGCCCTGGGCAGCTTGCGCGGCCTCGGGAGAGAACTTGGAAGGGTCCAGCAGGACGCTGTAGTCGCGCAACAGGCGACCGTTGGGCCACATCACCTGCACCAGGAACTTGACCATCGGCTCGGACAGCGGGCGGCTGGACGTTACCCGCAGCACACTCTTGCCGCCGGGATTGAGAACAGGGGTAAAGCTCAGGTCGTTGAGAAAGGCCTGCCGATCGACGCCGGCCTTGGCGAACTCATCTGCCGGGGCCAGGCTTGGCACCACTTCGGCGGCAGTGAGGTCCTTTACATCGAGCAATTCGATTTCTGCTACCAGAGGCTGGTTCAGACTCGACTTCAGGGTCAGCTCCCCAAGCCCAAGCGCCTGCGCCATACCGGAGGACAGCGCCGAGGCGGCCGCTATTGCTAACACCAGTTTGCGAACTTGAACCATAGCCTCATCCTTTGTTTGAACTTTCCTCGGCTAGCGAGAAGGTTTTGTAGCGGCTGCCATAAGGCATTGCGCGGGGCCAGGATGGCCACGACGCGCGATTAATTCCTGCATGCCCCGGGAGCACCTGACGGCCACTCACCTCCAGCAACTTGCCAAGCATAGCGCCCAGCTAGATTCATTCTGCAAATTGTTGCCAAGTATCTTTTACAGCAGGTCTTTTATCAACAATTCAGCCAGCTGCACCGCGTTCAACGCCGCACCTTTGCGGACGTTGTCCGAAGTCAGCCACAGGTTGAGCTCCGCCGGATCGTCGACCCCGCTGCGAACTCGCCCAACGTAGACCACATCCTGGCCCACGGCGTCACCAACGGCCGTCGGGTAGTCGCCAGCGTCCACCAGCTCCAGGCCAGGCGCCGCTTCCAGCGCGGCATTCACCGCCGCAAGGTCGATATCGGCAGCCGACTGCAGAGTCACGCTATAGCTATCGCCAAAAAACACCGGCGCTTGAATGCATGTGACAGAAATCTTCAGCAAAGGTAGCCCCAGCACCTCGCGCAGTTCCCTGACCAGGCGTTTTTCCAGCAGGGTATGGCCCTGGGCATCCGGCGTGCCGACCTGGGCCAGCAGGTTGAAGGCCATCTGCCGGTCGAAGAAACGCGACTCCAGGGGACGCGCATTCAACAGTTCGGCGGTCTGCCGGGCCAGTTCGCTGACCGCCTCGCGGCCCAGGCTGGAAACCGCCAGGCTGGCGCTCAGGCCCACCTGCTGGATGTCCAGCAGATCCTGCAATGGCGCCAGCGCGACCGCCAGCGCCGTGGCCGAGGCACTGGGACTGCTCAGTTGCACCGGCTTACCCAGGCCGGCCAGCACCTTGGCATTGACTTCGGGCACCACGCTGGGGGCCTGCGCCGAGGGCAAGGCCCCGGAAAGATCGATCACCGCGCAATTGGCCGCCGTCGCCCGCGGCGCAAAACTCAGGGTCACGGCCGGACCTGCGGCGAAGAACGCCAGCTGGGCCTTGCCGAAGTCGAACTCGTCGACCTCGCGTACACGCAGGTTCTTGCCGCGAAACGGCACCGAATGTCCTGCCGACTCGCTGCTGGCCAGCAAGTAGAGGTTGCCGACCGGAAAATCACGCTCTTCGAGAATCTGCACCAGGGTTTCGCCGACGGTACCGGTGGCACCGATCACGGCAATATCAAAGGACGGAGTCATGGTGCTACCTCAGGCAAAACGGGGGGAGCGGCACTTTACCCGGCACGCGGGGACGAGGCAATTCGCCGGAGCGACCACAACTTGCGGCCCATGAAAAAACCCGCGCCCTTTGAGGGAACGCGGGTTTTTCGCGGCGATGCAGAAGAATCAGCGCTCCAGCAGGATCCGCAGCATGCGGCGCAGCGGCTCGGCCGCGCCCCACAGCAGTTGGTCACCCACAGTGAAGGCGCCGAGGAACTGCGAGCCCATGTTCAGCTTGCGCAGACGGCCCACCGGAATGTTCAGGGTACCGGTGACCTTGGTCGGGCTCAGCTCCTGCATGCTGATCTCACGCTGGTTCGGCACCAGCTTGACCCAGGGGTTGTGCTGGCTGATCAGCCCTTCGATATCGGCGATCGGCACGTCCTTGTTGAGCTTGATGGTCAGCGCCTGGCTGTGGCAGCGCATGGCGCCGATACGTACGCAGATACCGTCCACCGGAATCGGGTTCTTGAAGCGACCGAGGATCTTGTTGGTCTCGGCCTGGGCCTTCCACTCTTCGCGGCTCTGGCCGTTGGGCAGCTCCTTGTCGATCCACGGAATCAGGCTGCCGGCCAGCGGTACGCCGAAGTTCTCGGTTGGATAGGCATCGCTGCGCATGGCCTCGGCCACCTTGCGGTCGATATCGAGGATGGCGCTGGCCGGGTTGGCCAGGTCATCGGCGACCGCGGCATGGGTGGCGCCCATCTGCTTGATCAGCTCACGCATGTTCTGCGCGCCGGCGCCGGAGGCCGCCTGGTAGGTCATGGCGCTCATCCACTCCACCAGGCCGGCTTCGAACAGGCCACCCAGGCCCATCAGCATCAGGCTGACGGTGCAGTTGCCGCCGACGTAGTTCTTGGTCCCGGCATCCAGTTGCTGGTCAATGACCTTGCGGTTCACCGGATCGAGGATGATCACTGCGTCGTCCTGCATGCGCAGGCTGGAAGCAGCGTCGATCCAGTAACCCTGCCAGCCGGCTTCGCGCAGCTTGGGGAAGACTTCGCTGGTGTAGTCGCCACCCTGGCAGGTCAGGATCACGTCGAGGGTTTTCAGCTCTTCAATGCTGTAGGCGTCCTTGAGCGGGGCAATATCCTTGCCTACCGACGGACCCTGGCCACCGACATTGGAAGTGGTGAAAAACACCGGTTCAATAAGATCGAAGTCCTGCTCTTCAAGCATCCGCTGCATGAGCACGGAACCGACCATACCGCGCCAACCGATCAGACCTACACGTTTCATCGCAACTACACCTATACAAAAGTGGGCCACTGTCAGTGCAGTGGGCCCGAAAGATTACAGATTCCGCAGCGCCGCGACTACTGCATCGCCCATTTCCTGCGTACCGACCCGGGTGCAACCGGCCGACCAGATGTCACCGGTACGCAAGCCCTGGTCCAGCACTCGGCTGACGGCTTGCTCGATGGCGTCCGCCGCTGCGGTCAGGTTGAAGCTGTAGCGCAGCATCATCGACACCGAGAGGATGGTCGCCAGCGGGTTGGCGATGCCCTGCCCGGCGATATCCGGCGCCGAACCGTGGCAAGGCTCGTACATGCCCTTGTTGTTGGCGTCCAGGGACGCCGAAGGCAGCATGCCGATGGAACCGGTGAGCATCGAGGCCTCGTCGGAGAGGATATCGCCAAACATGTTGTCGGTGACGATCACGTCGAACTGCTTGGGCGCGCGCACCAGCTGCATGGCCGCGTTGTCGACGTACATGTGGCTGAGTTCGACGTCCGGATAGTCCTTGGCCACCTGCTCGACCACTTCACGCCACAGCTGGCTGGAAGCCAGGACGTTGGCCTTGTCCACCGAGCAGAGCTTCTTGCCGCGCACCCGCGCCATGTCGAAGCCGACCCGGGCGATCCGGCGGATCTCGCTCTCGCTGTAGGGCAAGGTGTCATAGGACTGGCGCTCGCCGTTCTCCAGCTCGCGGGTGCCGCGAGGAGCACCGAAGTAGATACCGCCGGTCAGTTCGCGGACGATGAGGATGTCCAGGCCGGAGACGATTTCCGGTTTCAGGCTCGAGGCATCGGCCAGTTGCGGATAGAGGATCGCCGGCCGCAGGTTGCCGAACAGCCCCAGTTGCGCGCGAATCTTCAACAGCCCGCGCTCCGGACGGATGTCGCGCTCGATCTTGTCCCACTTCGGACCGCCCACCGCACCCAGCAGCACCGCATCGGCGGCACGGGCCCGGTCCAGGGTCTCGTCGGCCAGGGGCACGCCATGCTTGTCGATGGCCGCGCCGCCGATCACATCGTGGCTCAGCTCGAAACCCAGGCCGTAGTTGTCATTGGCCAATTCCAGGACCTTGACCGCTTCGGCCATGATTTCCGGGCCAATACCGTCACCAGGGAGAATCAGAATCTGCTTGCTCATGCATTCCTCGTTCGTTCTGTCGGCACGCCCTTGGGCGCACCCGGAAAAATTCTATCGTTCGGCCCACAGTACCAGTACATCTGTACTGAACGAACCATCGGCCTCAATCTGAAAATATTCGCGCACTTCATTGCCCATCGCCTGCTGCAACTGGCGAATAGCCACCCTCAGCGGCTCCGGGGTGCGCATGCGCTCGACCCAGGAGGCGTATTCCAGGCGCAGGCGCTGCCGGGCGCTGCTGCGGGCCTGCAAACCGGCCTCGTTGATCTGGTGCAGCCATTCCCCGGCCGAATAGTCGCGGACATGGCTGGTGTCGCGCAGCACTTCGACGCTCTGCAGGTAGGTATCCAGCAATGGACTGCCCGGTGACAGGACATCGATGAACGCCGCCACGCCGCCAGGCTTCAGGACTCGGCGCACCTCGCGCAGGGCCAGGCCCAGGTCGCTCCAGTGGTGGGCCGAATAGCGACTGAAGACGAAGTCGAACTCGCCATCGGCGAACGGCAAGCGCTCTGCCGCACCGGCTACCGTACGGATGTTCTCCAGGCTACGCTCCCGGGCCGCCGCTGCCACCACGTCCAGCATCTGCTGGGAAAGGTCGTAGGCCACCACCTCCCTGACCAGCGGCGCGACATGGAAACTGACATGCCCGGCACCGCACCCAAGATCCAGCACCCGGGCCTCGTTCTTGCCCGCTACCTCGGCCTGTAGCAACGCGAATTCGGCACCCTGGGCATGCACCGCGCTGTTGAGGTAGGCCACGGCTTGTCCGCCGAATTGCTGCTGTACCACCTGGGTATGGGCATTGCTGGTCATGCTTGGCTCCTTGGGGCGTAGAGAACGGCGCTCACTGGCCGGCCCTGCAACAAACGGCAAGGGCCGGACCAAGGGCACTCAGGCGTCGCGGAACAACCAGGGCTGACGCTGCTTATAGCCGACCTCGAAACTGCGGATGGCGTCGGCGTCCTGCAGGGTCAGGCCGATGTCGTCCAGGCCATTGAGCAGGCAGTGCTTGCGGAACGCGTCCACCTCGAAGCTGTACTGCTTGCCGTCCGGGCGGGTCACGGTCTGCGCGGCGAGATCGACGGTCAGCTGGTAACCCTCGGTGGCTTCGCTCTGCTGGAACAGTTCGTCGACTTCTTCATCCTTGAGGATGATCGGCAACAAGCCGTTCTTGAAGCTGTTGTTGAAGAAGATGTCGGCGAAGCTCGGCGCGATCACGGTGCGGAAACCGTACTCGTCCAGCGCCCACGGCGCATGCTCGCGGGAAGAGCCGCAGCCGAAGTTCTCACGGGCCAGCAGCACGCTGGCGCCCTGGTAGCGCGGGAAGTTGAGCACGAAGTCCTGGTTCACCGGACGCTTGGAATTGTCCTGGTTGGGCTGGCCCACATCGAGGTAGCGCCACTCATCGAACAGGTTCGGACCGAAGCCGGTACGCTTGATCGACTTGAGGAATTGCTTGGGAATGATCTGGTCGGTGTCGACGTTGGCACGGTCGAGCGGTGCGACGAGGCCTGTGTGCTGGGTGAATGCTTTCATCTCTGGTCTCCTCAGGCCTGCATCAATTCACGTACATCGATGAAACGACCGGTCACCGCGGCAGCCGCGGCCATGGCCGGGCTCACCAGGTGGGTACGTCCGCCGGCGCCCTGGCGGCCTTCGAAGTTGCGGTTGGAGGTAGACGCGCAATGCTCGCCACTCTCCAGGCGGTCCGGGTTCATCGCCAGGCACATGGAGCAGCCCGGCTCACGCCACTCGAAGCCGGCCTCGAGGAAGATCTTGTCCAGGCCTTCCTGCTCGGCCTGGGCCTTCACCAGGCCCGAACCCGGTACCACCAGCGCCTGCTTCACGGTGGAGGCAACCTTGCGCCCCTTGGCCACGGCCGCGGCGGCGCGCAAGTCTTCGATGCGCGAGTTGGTGCAGGAGCCGATGAATACGCGGTCCAGCTGGATATCGGTGATCGCCTGGTTGGCGTTCAAGCCCATGTACTTCAACGCCCGGACAATGGAGTCGCGCTTGACCGCATCGGCCTCGACAGCCGGATCCGGTACGTTCTGGTCCACCGCGAGCACCATCTCCGGGGAAGTACCCCAACTGACCTGCGGCTTGATGTCCTCGGCACGCAGCTCGATGACGGTGTCGAAATGCGCGTCGGCATCGGATACCAGGTCGCTCCAAGCCTCCACGGCCTTGTCCCAGTCGCTGCCTTGCGGCGAGAACGGGCGCCCCTTCACGTAGTCGATGGTCTTTTCATCGCAGGCCACCATGCCGACGCGGGCGCCCGCCTCGATGGACATGTTGCAAATGGTCATGCGGCCTTCCATGGACAGATCGCGAATGGCGCTGCCGGCGAACTCCAGGGCGTGGCCGTTGCCGCCCGCGGTACCGATCCTGCCGATCACCGCGAGGACGATGTCCTTGGCGGTCACGCCGAAGGGCAACCGGCCCTCGACGCGCACCTGCATGTTCTTCATCTTCTTGGCCACCAGGCACTGGGTGGCGAGCACATGCTCCACCTCGGAAGTGCCAATACCGTGGGCCAACGCGCCGAAGGCGCCGTGGGTCGAGGTGTGCGAGTCGCCACAGACCACGGTCATGCCCGGCAAGGTGGCCCCCTGCTCCGGACCGACCACGTGGACGATCCCTTGGCGGATGTCGTTCATCTTGAATTCGAGGATGCCGAAGTCGTCGCAGTTCTCATCCAGGGTCTTGACCTGGATGCGCGACACTTCGTCGGCGATGGCGTCGAGGCCACCTTTGCGCTCGGCCTGGGTAGTCGGCACGTTGTGGTCCGGGGTGGCGATGTTGGCATCGATGCGCCACGGCTGGCGTGCAGCCAGGCGCAAGCCTTCGAAGGCCTGCGGCGAGGTCACCTCGTGAAGAATGTGACGATCGATGTAGATGAGCGACGAACCATCGTCACGGCGCTTCACCTCGTGCATTTCCCAGAGCTTGTCGTAGAGCGTCTTGCCAGCCATCGGACCTTTCCTCATCAGCTTGTTTCTATGCCCTGGGCCCTGATCGAGCATCGATCAATAACCACTTGGCTTGTGAGGCTGATGCTATGGCGTTAGATTAAATAACTCAAATTCATATTTTTCATGATTTGGATAACCAATAGGAATGCAAGATGGACCAGGCCAATCTCAATGCCTTCATCGCCATCGCCGAAACTGGCAGCTTCTCTGGAGCGGGCGAGCGCCTGCACCTGACCCAACCGGCCATCAGCAAGCGCATCGCGGCGCTGGAACAGCAGCTCAATGTGCGACTGTTCGATCGCCTGGGCCGTGAAGTCGGTCTTACAGAGGCTGGCCGGGCCCTGTTGCCCCGGGCCTATCAGATCATCAACGTGCTGGACGACACTCGCCGGGCCCTGACTAACCTCACGGGCGAAGTCAGCGGGCGCCTGACACTGGCCACCAGCCATCACATCGGCCTGCATCGCCTGCCGCCCCTGCTGCGAGCCTATACCCGGCGCTACCCACAAGTGGCCCTGGACATCCAGTTCCTCGATTCGGAGGTGGCCTATGAGGAAATCCTCCACGGCCGCGCCGAACTGGCCGTCATCACCCTGGCTCCCGAGCCACACGGCCTGGTCAAGGCCACCGCGGTCTGGGACGACCCACTGGACTTCGTCGCCGCCCCGGAACACCCGCTGGTCAGCAACGGCCAGGTCAGCCTGGCGGATATCGCCCTGCATCCGGCGGTTTTTCCCGGTGGCAACACCTTTACCCACCACATCGTGCAGCGATTGTTCGAGGCCCAGGGCCTGACGCCGAACATCGCCATGAGCACTAACTATCTGGAAACCATAAAGATGATGGTCTCCATCGGCCTGGCCTGGAGTGTGCTGCCGCGCACAATGCTCGACGAACAAGTGGCGCGCATCCCTTTACCGGGCATACAACTACACCGCCAGCTAGGCTATATCCTGCATACCGAACGGACGCTGTCGAATGCTGCGCGGGCTTTCATGGCCTTATTGGACGCACAGGTCGATTGGCCAGGGAACCCGGCATAAGTATTCCGGGTTTTGCCCGTGCCCTGTCGCCTCCCGCCATGAGCCCTCGCGCCAAACGAACTACTCAGCACAAGGCCTGATCACCATGCCCAAACCCGCTGACCGTATTCCGCCCATGCCGCGCATCCACGCCGTCGACCCCAGGGAGTCGGAACAGAGCTGGGAAAGTGCGCCACAACTGCTCGCCGCGCTCAACGGCGCGAGGCTGGGTGCCTGGTATTGGGATATCGAAAGCGGGCAAATCAGCTGGTCCCGGGGCACCCAGGCGCTGTTCGGCTTCGATCCGCGCCAACCCCTGCCGGAAAACCTCGAATATCTCGACCTGCTGCCCATCGAGGACCGGGCCCGAACCGTACGCGCCTTCCACTCGGTGCTGGCCGGCGCGCCCCTGGAACAGGCCATGCACCATCGCATCCGCTGGCCCGATGGCAGCCTGCACTGGCTGGAAATCAACGGCAGCGTGCTGCCTGACAAGCACGGCAAGCCCCGGATGATCGGGGTGATCCGCGAAATCACCCACCAGCGCCAGCGCGAAGAAGCCCTGAGCAGCTCGGAAAAGCGTTTTGCCACCCTCTTCCACCTCTGCCCCAACATGGTGCTGCTGACCCGCCTCGAAGACGGCCTGATCAGCGAAGCCAACCAGTACTTCGAAAGCCAGTTCGGCTGGCCCGCCGAGCATGTGATCGGCCGCACCACCCTGGAAATCGGCTTGTGGGTCAACCCCGAACAGCGCGCCCAGCTGATCAAGGCCGTACAGAAGAAAGGCCAGGCCGCCAGCCTCGAAGTGCAATTGCGTGCCAGCAACGGACAGATCCACGATGGCATCCTCAGCGCACAGAAGGTCGAACTGGAGGGCAAGGCCTTCCTGCTCAGCACCTTCCTCGATACCAGCGAGCGCAAACGCGCCGAACAGGCCCTCAAGGATAGCCAGGAGCGCCTGGACCTGGCCCTGGACTCGGCGCAACTGGGCACCTGGGACTGGCATATCCCCAGCGGCATGCTCTATGGCTCGGCCCGAGCTGCGCAGTTGCATGGCCTGGAGCCAGCGCCGTTTAACGAGTCCTTCGATGCCTTCTTCGAGGGTGTGCCCACCGAGGAGCGCAACTCCATGCGCGACGCCTATCGCAGCCTGCGCGAAGGCCCGGCGGGCAACTACCAGCTGACCTATCGCGTGCAACTGGCCGATGGCAGCTCGCGCTACCTGGAGAGCCGTGCCCGCCTGTATCGCGACGAGCAAGGCAACCCGCTGCGCATGGCCGGAACCCTGCTGGACATCACCGAACAGGTGGAGCGCGAGCAGCGCCTGATCACCTCCGAGGAGAAATTCGCCAGCCTGTTCCAGGTCAGCCCGGATCCGATCTGCGTCACCCTGCTGGAAACCGGCCAGTTCATCGAGATCAACTCCAGCTTCACCCAGACCTTCGGCTGGACCCTGGACGACGTGATCAACCGCAGCGCCGAGCAGATCGGCCTCTGGGAAGACCCCGCGCCGCGCTTGCGGCGAATCGAGCAGGTAATCCGCGAACAAGCGCTGAACAATGTCGCGGTGGTGGTCAACCACAAGGATGGCCAGCCTTTGACCTGCATCATCTCCAGCCGCCAGATCATCGTCGACAAACAACCGTGTATCGTCACCACTCTGCGCGACATCACCCAGCAACAACGCTCGGAAGCGGCGCTCAAGGCCAGCGAGGAGAAGTTCGCCAAGGCCTTCCACTCAAGCCCCGACGCCATCACCATCACCGAGCGCGATACCGGACGCTACCTGGAGGTCAACGACGGCTTCTGCCGCCTGACCGGCTACCGCACCGACGAAGTGATGGGCCATACCTTGTACGAAGTCGGGATCTGGGCCGAGGAGGCCCAGCTGGCCACGTTGCTGGCCGAACTCAAGCTCAAGGGTCGGGTGCACCATATGGAGATGCTCGGGCGCAACAAGCGCGGGGAAATCTTCACCCTCGAGGTTTCGGTGGAGCCCATCACCCTCAATGAGACCCCTTGCCTGCTGCTGACCGCCCGGGACGTCAGCTTGCTGAAGAACGCCCAGGCGCAGATCCGCCACCTGGCCTACCACGACCCTCTGACCAACCTGCCCAACCGCGCCCTGTTGATGGACCGCCTGAGCCAGCAGATCGCCCTGCTCAAGCGGCACAACCTGCGCGGCGCCCTGCTGTTCCTCGATCTGGATCACTTCAAGCACATCAACGATTCCCTGGGGCATCCGGTGGGCGACACGGTCCTGAAGATCATCACCGCACGGCTGGAAGCCAGCGTACGCATGGAGGACACGGTGGCGCGCCTGGGCGGCGACGAGTTCGTGGTCCTGCTCAGCGGCCTGGAAGGCTCGCGCAACGACGTCAGCGAACAGGTCCGGCAACTGGCGGGCACCTTGCGCGAACTGCTGTCGGAGCCGATGTTCCTCGACGGCCAGCGCCTGCAGGTCACGCCCAGTATCGGCGTGGCGCTGATTCCCGATCACGGCTCGACCCCCACGGACCTGCTCAAGCGTGCCGATATCGCCCTGTATCGCGCCAAGGACTCGGGGCGCAACACCACGCAGATGTACCACAACACCATGCAGAAGGCCGCCAGCGAGCGCTTGCGCATGGAAACCGACCTGCGCCTGGCCCTGTCCCGGGGCGAATTCAGCGTGCACTTCCAGCCCCAGGTGGACGCCCGCGACAATCGCATCGTCGGCGCCGAGGCGCTGGTGCGCTGGCAGCACCCGGAACTGGGAGCGCAGTCGCCGACCGAGTTCATCAAGGTGCTCGAAGACAGCGGACTGATCCTCGAGGTGGGCACCTGGATCATCGATGAATCCTGCCTGGCTTTCAGCCAGTTGATCGAAGGAGGCCTGGTGGACCCGCACCAGTTCAGCCTGTGCGTGAATATCAGTCCCCGGCAGTTCCGCCAGAACGATTTCGTCGAACGGATCGAGCACAGCCTGGCGGCCTACGCCCTGCCTTCCTCGCTGCTGAAGCTGGAGATCACCGAAGGCATCGTGATCCAGAACCTGGAAGACACCATCAGCAAGATGCGCCGCCTGAAGAAGCTCGGCGTCAGCTTCGCCATGGATGATTTCGGCACGGGCTATTCATCCCTGACCTATCTCAAGCGCCTGCCGGTGGACACGTTGAAGATCGACCAGTCCTTCGTCCGCGATGCCACCCACGACCCCAACGACGCGGAGATCATCCGGGCCATCGTGGCCATGGCCCGCAGCCTGGAATTGAAGGTGATCGCCGAAGGCGTCGAGACCCTGCAGCAGCTGGAGTTCCTGCGGGGCCTGGAGTGCCACCTGTACCAGGGCTACCTGCACAGCCGACCGCTGCCGCTAGGCGAATTCAAGAAACTGCTGGAATGACAGCCACGAAAAAGGGCGCCACTCGGGCGCCCTTTTTGCTTGCGGTCTTAGTGTTGCAGGGCCGCTTGCTGAATGCCATTGATCGCGATGCGCTTGGGCTTGGCTTCTTCCGGCACGACCCGCAGCAGGTCGATGTTCAGCAGGCCGTGGTTCAGGGCCGCGGCCTTGACCTCGATATGGTCGGCCAGGCGGAAAGACAGCTTGAAAGCCCGCTGGGCGATGCCCTGGTGCAGGTAGGTGACGCCTTCGTTGGCATCGCGCTTGCCACCACTCACGGTCAACACGCCTTTTTCCACCTGCAGCTCCAGGTCTTGTTCCTGGAAACCGGCGGCGGCGATGACGATGCGGTACTGGTCATCGGCATGCTTTTCAACGTTGTAGGGTGGGTAGCTGCTGCCCGGTTCGTTGCGCAGTGCCGATTCGAACAGGTCGTTGAAACGGTCGAAGCCGACAGAGGAACGGAACAATGGGGCCAGGGAAAATGCAGTACTCATGGGTAAATCTCCTGATATTCAGCGAGTGGTTATCTACGCGACCCGAATTCGGCATCGCGTACCCAAGAGATAAGGACCGCCGGAGGCATTTCAAGAGCGGCCATGGAAATTTCTTCAGGCCGCCTCGCTGCACGGCATACCCAGCAACCTGCCGACCTGGTCCAGCTCGGTTTCGCGCCGCAGCGCGGTGAACAACTCGACCGCCTCGGGGTAGTTGCGAGTCAACATCGCCAACCACTGCTTCAACCGACCCGGAGCCGAGCGCGGGGTCAATTGCGTAACCACCTGGGCCCAGAAGTCATGGATCAGCGGCAGCAACTCGGCCCAGGACATCTGCACCACTTCTTCGCCAGCCCGAGCCGCGGCGATCTGCCGAGCCAGGTCCGGACGCGAAACCAGCCCACGCCCCAGCATGATGTCCTCGACCCCGCTGATTTCCCGGCAGCGCCGCCAGTCCTCGACGCTCCAGATATCACCGTTGGCGAACACCGGCACCTTGACCACTTCCTGGACCCGAGGAATCCACTCCCAATGGGCCGGAGGCTTGTAGCCGTCAACCTTGGTCCGCGCATGCACCACGATATGCTCGGCGCCACCTTCGGCCAACGCGGTGGCGCATACCAGGGCACCATCCGGGCTATCGAAACCCAGGCGCATCTTGGCCGTGACCGGGATATGCGCCGGAACCGCACGTCGTACATGCTCGACGATCTGGTTGAGTAGCTCGGGCTCCTTGAGCAGCACCGCGCCGCCACGGGACTTGTTGACGGTCTTGGCCGGGCAACCGAAGTTCAGGTCGATGACTTCGCTCCCCAGCTCGCAGGCCAGCGCGGCGTTCTCGGCCAGGCACACAGGATCGGAACCTAGCAGTTGCACGCGCAGCGGCACCCCGGCCGCAGTCTGCGCGCCTTGCAGCAATTCGGGGGCAAGCTTGTGGAAATAGGCAGGCGTCAACAGACGGTCGTTGACACGGATGAACTCGGTGACACACCAGTCGATCCCGCCAACACGGGTCAGTACATCGCGCAGGATGTTGTCGACCAACCCCTCCATGGGCGCCAGGGCAATTTGCATGAAACACACTCGACGAAAACGGGCGAAAAACGGGCGCCAGTTTACTGGGTTTCAAACGCTGGCAGTACCTTGCCGTTAGCAACTGCCGGCGAACGGGGCCAGCATTCCACGCAACGACTAAAGATTCAGCAGGATTGCAGGGCCGGCCCATAGCCGTCGAGGAACTCGGCGGGCATGCGTTTGGGCTTGCCGCTGGACAGCTCGATGCAGACGAAGGTGGTCTGGGCCCGCAGCAGGGTCGCGCCATCGCTCGGGCGCACCAGCTGGAAACGCCGGGTCATCTTCAAGCGCTGGTCCCAATCGACGATCCAGGTGGCCAATTGCAGCTCGTCGCCCTCGTAGGCGGCGGCCAGGTAGTCGATTTCATGCCGCACCACGGCCATGGCCCGGTCCAGGCGGCGATATTCAGCCAGGTCCAGCCCCAGGCGTTGGGAATGACGCCAGGCACAACGCTCCAGCCAGGTAACGTAGACCGCATTGTTGGCGTGCCCCAAGCCATCGATATCTTCGGCCGCCACCTGCAGATCGATGACGAACGGCGTTGCCAGATCCCAACTCATGCCCGACTCCCGGTCAGTTTTTTGACCGACGCAGTGTAACGGATGGCCAGCCCGATTGGCGCATCCCTCCCGGGACCGGCTCGCTCTGGCTCGAGGCTTTGCTATCTCGAGGGCTTGGCGAACCGGGGCTCGCGGGGCGTATCGAACCTTGATTGGATGATCATTCGCGATGTGAATGACCATGTGGCGACAGGACTCGCCACGGTTCCGGGTCAGAGCACGGCGGACTTGGCAGCGCGCAGCAGGCGATCGGACAACTCCCCCGGTCCCAGGGCGCGAGCCAAGGACAGGCCACCGATCATCAAGGCCATGTCCGCCAGGGCCTTGTCCGTGTCCTCGGGAGTCTCGGCCAGTTGCGCCACCATCAACTCCATGTGTTCGTTCAGGGCCTTGCGGAAGCTCTCCGGCAGACGTCCCAACTCCCCTACCGAGGCGGGGATCGGGCAGGCCAGCTCGGTGGAGTCGCGATGCTTGCGCGACAGGTAGAAGGCGGCGGTCAACGCCCGGCGCTCCACACCGCTCAGGTTGCTGTCCATTTCATCGAGCAGGCCACGCCGGTGCGCGAGCAACTGGGTGAAAGCCTCCAGCATCAGCGCGTCCTTGCTCTCGAAGTGCGCGTAGAAACCACCGACCGTGAGTCCGGCCGCCCCCATCACCTCACCCACGCTCGGCTCGGCCGGACCACGCTGGATCAACGCGGAACTGGCGGCCTGGAGAATGCGCTCCCGGGTCTGAGCTTTTTTATCGTTCATCGTTGCCTCCGAATATCACGAAAAAATATTATTCCCATAATAATTTTCCGCAAGTCGCGAGCGTGACCGTCGGTCAGAGGAGCAAGCTGGGAAAAGAAGAGAGAAAAATTGCCGGGCGCCAGAAAAACAAAAGGGTCATTCAATAATCGAATGACCCTTGAAATCCCGCAAAGCGGGCAAACCTGGCGTCCCCTAGGGGACTCGAACCCCTGTTACCGCCGTGAAAGGGCGGTGTCCTAGGCCACTAGACGAAGGGGACACGAACCTTCTATACAACTGACCGGCGCTGAGTACCGATCGTTTCAAGGCCGGTGTGGCCAGACCTTGAACTGTAAATTGGTGGAGCTAGACGGGATCGAACCGTCGACCTCTTGCATGCCATGCAAGCGCTCTCCCAGCTGAGCTATAGCCCCGGATTTTTCGCCTCGCGGCGCAGCGACATCTTGCAACATCGCTTGTGTAAAACTGGCGTCCCCTAGGGGACTCGAACCCCTGTTACCGCCGTGAAAGGGCGGTGTCCTAGGCCACTAGACGAAGGGGACGCAAACCTTCTATACAACTGATCGGTGCTGAGTGCCGATCGATTCAAGGCCGGTGTGGCCAGACCTTGAACTGTAAATTTGGTGGAGCTAGACGGGATCGAACCGTCGACCTCTTGCATGCCATGCAAGCGCTCTCCCAGCTGAGCTATAGCCCCTCGTCGGTGAGGACGGGGCGAATCTTAAGGGGCGTTCGCAAGGCTGTCAATTTTTTTTCAGCTTTTTGCAAAAAAAATTACCGGGATAACAAACACTTACCGGCCCGCCCTGAAAAACCGGGCTTTTGCACCCTTCCCGACTTGTGCCGACTCCCGCAAAAGAGTCGACCCAAGCCTGGAGAATTGCCGGTCGCGGCAACCAATTCGCCTGACGCCAGAGATTCAAGCGTAGTCGAAAAGCTCGCCGCTCCTGGCAGCACTGCTGCGGCACCACGCCGTCTCAGGCGATGGCGCCCAGCAGTTTTTCCCACTCCTTGTTCTCTTTCTTCGACACGCCACCGAGCAGGTCGATAGCCTGGCGCAGACGGAAGCGAGTCAGGTCCGGACCAAGGATTTCCATGGCATCGAGCACCGACACCGAACTGGCCTGGCCGGTGATGGCGGCGAACATCAGCGGCATGGCATCGCGCAGCTTCAGCTCCAGGGATTCGACCACGGCCTGGATAGTCGCGGTGATGCTGTCCTTTTCCCACTGGCGCAGGCTTTCGAGCTTCCACAGGATCAGCTGCATCAGCTGGCGCACCTGATCGCCCGACAGCTTCTTGGATTCGAACAGCTTGGCATCCGGAGTGACTCCACCAGCAAAGAAGAACCCGGCCAGCGGCGCGATCTGGCTGAAGGTCTCGACCCGACCCTGGACATGGGGAGCGATCTTCATCATGTAGTCGCTGTTGAACGCCCACTTCTGCACGCGAGTGGCGAACTCCTCCACCGGCAGGTCACGCAGCCACTGGCCGTTGAGCCAGGACAGCTTCTCGATATCGAAAATCGGCCCGCCCAGGGAGACCCGCGACAGGTCGAAGTTGTCGACCATTTCCTGCAACGAGAACTTCTCGCGCTCGTCCGGCATCGACCACCCCATGCGCCCCAGGTAGTTGAGCATGGCCTCGGGCATGAAGCCCATGCGCTCGTAGAAGGTCACCGAAGTCGGGTTCTTGCGCTTGGACAGCTTGCTCTTGTCCGGGTTACGCAGCAGCGGCATGTAGCACAACTGTGGTTGCTCCCAGCCGAAGTACTCGTAAAGCAGGATCAATTTCGGTGCCGATGGCAGCCACTCTTCGCCACGCAGCACATGGGTGATGCCCATCAGGTGGTCGTCGACCACGTTGGCCAGGAAGTAGGTCGGCAAGCCATCGGTCTTCATCAGGACCTGCATGTCCATGCGATCCCACGGGATCTCGACATCGCCACGCAGCAGGTCCGGTACCACGCAGACGCCTTCGCTGGGCACCTTCATGCGGATCACATGGGGTTCACCGGCCGCCAGGCGCTGGGCCACTTCTTCCTTGGACAGCAACAATGCGCGCCCGTCGTAGCGCGGGGTTTCGCCACGGGCCATCTGCTCGGCACGCATCTGGTCCAGTTCCTCGGCGGTACAGAAGCAGGGGAACGCGTGCCCCATGTCCACCAGTTGCTGGACGTACTTCTGGTAGATATCGCCACGTTCGCTCTGGCGATACGGGCCATGGGGACCGCCGACATCCGGGCCTTCGCTCCAGTTGATCCCCAGCCAGCGCAAGGCATCGAAAATCTGCTGTTCGGACTCACGTGTGGAACGCAGTTGGTCGGTGTCTTCGATACGCAGGATGAACTCACCGCCGTGCTGCTTGGCAAAGCAATAGTTGAACAAAGCGATATAAGCAGTACCTACGTGGGGATCCCCGGTAGGCGATGGCGCGATGCGCGTACGGACGGTGGTCATGGCATGTCTCGGAAAGAATATAAAAGCTAAGGAACAAACAAGGGGCGAATGGTAACAGGCGATACCAGGCGCGCTCCAGTAAGGAGGGCATTTAAGCCCAGGTCACGGTTACGGGCGATTGCGCCCCATGGCCGCTGCCATGGGGGCGCACACCGCTCAGACGTTGAGCAGGCGCTCACGCAGCTTGCTGATCTCGTCCCGCAGCTGGGCTGCCGCCTCGAACTCCAGGTCCCGGGCCAACTGGTACATCTTTTCCTCGAGCTGGCGGATGCGCTTGGTGATCTCGCTCGGCGAACGCAGCTCGTTTTCGTAGCGAGCGCTCTCCTCCGCGGCCTTGGCCATGCCCTTGCGCTTCTTGCTGCGCGAACCGGGCACGGTGGCACCTTCCATGATGTCGGTGATGTCCTTGACCACCCCCTTTGGGGTGATGCCATTGGCCTGGTTGAAAGCCAGTTGCTTGTCGCGCCGGCGCTCGGTCTCGCCGATGGCGCGCTGCATGGAGCCGGTGATGTTGTCGGCGTAGAGGATCGCCTTGCCATTGAGGTTACGCGCAGCGCGGCCGATGGTCTGGATCAGCGAGCGCTCGG
Source organism: Pseudomonas sp. B6(2017) (assembly GCF_002112765.1). Lineage (NCBI taxonomy): Bacteria > Pseudomonadati > Pseudomonadota > Gammaproteobacteria > Pseudomonadales > Pseudomonadaceae > Pseudomonas > Pseudomonas sp. B6(2017). The sequence continues at coordinate 74,590 of NZ_NEIQ01000022.1, forward strand.
AGCGCAGGAAGCCTTCTTTGTCGGCATCGAGAATCGCCACCAGCGACACCTCCGGCATGTCCAGGCCCTCGCGCAGCAGGTTGATCCCCACCAGCACGTCGAAAGTACCCAGGCGCAGGTCGCGAATGATCTCCACCCGCTCCACGGTATCGATGTCCGAGTGCAGGTAGCGCACACGGACGCCGTGGTCAGCCAGGTAGTCGGTGAGATCCTCGGCCATGCGCTTGGTCAGGGTGGTCACCAGCACCCGCTCCTCCAGGGCCACGCGCTTGGTGATTTCCGACAGCAGGTCGTCGACCTGGGTCAACGCTGGACGCACCTCCACCAGGGGGTCCACCAGGCCGGTGGGGCGTACCACCTGCTCCACCACCCGGCCGGCGTGCTCGGCCTCGTAGTTGCCGGGAGTGGCGGAGACGAAGATGGTCTGCGGGCTGACGCCTTCCCATTCGTCGAAACGCATCGGCCGGTTATCCAGCGCCGAAGGCAGGCGGAAGCCATATTCCACCAGGGTTTCCTTGCGCGAACGGTCACCCTTATACATCGCGCCGACCTGGGGCACGCTGACATGGGACTCGTCGATCACCAACAGGGCATCGGGCGGCAGGTAGTCATACAGGGTCGGCGGCGGCGCCCCGGCCGGACGCCCAGACAGGTAGCGCGAGTAGTTTTCGATACCATTGCAGTAGCCCAGCTCGAGGATCATCTCCAGGTCGAAGCGAGTGCGCTGCTCCAGGCGCTGGGCTTCCACCAGCTTGTTGTTGGAACGCAGGTACTCCAGGCGCTCCTGCAGCTCCTCCTTGATTCCATCGACGGCCTCCAGCAGGGTCTCGCGCGGGGTCACGTAGTGGCTCTTGGGATAGAAGGTGAAGCGCGGCAGCTTGCGGATCACCTCGCCGGTCAACGGGTCGAAGGCACTGATGCTTTCCACTTCGTCGTCGAACAACTCGATGCGGATCGCTTCCAGGTCGGATTCCGCCGGGTAGATATCGATCACGTCGCCGCGGACCCGGAAGGTCGCGCGGGCGAAGTCCATGTCGTTGCGGGTGTATTGCAGGTCCGCCAGGCGCCGCAGCAAGGCACGCTGGTCGAGCTTGTCGCCGCGATCCACGTGCAAGACCATCTTCAGGTAGGTTTCGGGGCTGCCCAGGCCATAGATGCAGGACACCGTGGTGACGATGATCGCGTCCTTGCGCTCCAGCAGCGCCTTGGTCGCCGACAGGCGCATCTGTTCGATATGGTCGTTGATCGAGGCGTCCTTCTCGATGAAGGTATCGGAGGACGGCACATAGGCTTCGGGCTGGTAGTAGTCGTAGTAGGAAACGAAGTACTCCACTGCGTTGTTCGGGAAAAACGCCTTGAACTCGCCGTACAACTGCGCCGCCAGGGTCTTGTTCGGGGCCAGTACCAGGGTCGGCCGCTGCACTTGCTGGATGACGTTGGCGATGCTGAAGGTCTTGCCTGAACCGGTCACGCCGAGCAGGGTCTGGTGCGCCAGGCCGGCCTCGATGCCTTCGACCATCAGGCGGATGGCCTCCGGCTGGTCGCCGGCAGGCTGGAAACGGGTAACGAGCTGGAACTCAGACATAACCTACCTCTGGAATCATCCTGCGCGGCGCGACCGGACAGCAATGGAAAAGACCACGTACGACCCAGGTCGTCGAGGAAAGAAAACGGGAATATTCAGAATGTGGAGCCAAATCCCACAGCTTTCAAGGTAAAGGTCCTACACCCGCTAACACGCCGAATGTTGCAATAAGACTAACGGTCAGAAAATAACCCGAAAAACTTGTCGCAAAAGGCTAATAGCCTGTCGCCCGCCGCGATGATGGCCTCTATACTAGCTCCCCGTTTGTGCACCGCTCTAGTGCATTCGGCTGGAGCGCGACACGTCCCTCCACACTCCATTCAGAGCCGCCGTAAAATGAGCCTGTTCTCCGCTGTCGAAATGGCACCACGCGATCCAATCCTGGGCCTCAACGAAGCATTCAACGCCGACACCCGTACCGACAAGGTCAACCTTGGGGTGGGCGTGTACTGCAATGAGGAGGGACGCATTCCACTCCTGCGCGCCGTTGTCGAAGCCGAGACGATCCGCGCAGCCCAGCATGCCTCCCGTGGCTACCTGCCGATCGACGGCATCGCCGCCTACGACCAGGCGGTACAGAAGCTGCTGTTCGGTGCCGACTCGCCACTGCTGGCCGCTGGCCGCGTAGTCACCACCCAGGCCGTCGGCGGCACTGGCGCCCTGAAGATCGGTGCCGACTTCCTCAAGCAACTGCTGCCCAATGCCGTGGTCGCCATCAGCGACCCGAGCTGGGAGAACCATCGCGCGCTGTTCGAGACCGCGGGTTTTGCGGTGCAAAACTACCGCTACTACGACGCGGCCACCCATGATGTGAACCGTACCGGCCTGCTGGAAGACCTGAACGCCCTGCCAGAGCAGTCGATCGTGGTCCTGCACGCCTGCTGCCACAACCCGACCGGCGTCGACCTGAGCCCCGAGGACTGGAAGAACGTCCTGGAAGTGGTCAAGGCCAAGAACCTGGTGCCGTTCCTGGACATGGCCTACCAGGGCTTCGGCGATGGCATCGACGAAGATGCCGCCGCTGTCCGCCTGTTCGCCGACTCGGGCCTGACCTTCTTCGTTTCCAGCTCTTTCTCCAAGTCGTTCTCGCTGTACGGCGAGCGTGTCGGCGCGCTGTCCATCATCAGCAGCTCGAAGGAAGAAAGCGCCCGCGTGCTGTCCCAGGTCAAGCGCGTGATCCGCACCAACTACTCCAACCCGCCGACCCATGGCGCCACCATCGTCGCCGCGGTGCTCAACAACCCGGAACTGCGTGCCCAGTGGGAGCAGGAACTGGCGGAAATGCGCCTGCGGATTCGCGGCATGCGCACCCAGATGGTCGACCTGCTGGCCAAGGGCGCCCCACAGCACGACTTCAGCTTCGTTGGCCGCCAACGCGGCATGTTCTCCTACTCCGGCCTGAGCGCCGAGCAAGTGGGCCGGCTGCGCAACGAGTTCGGCATCTATGCCCTGGACACCGGCCGCATCTGCGTTGCCGCGCTGAACCAGAGCAATATCGGCGCGGTGACCAAGGCCATCCTCCAGGTGATCTGAGCCACTGCCGGTAGCCTGTGAACAAGAGGGGAAGCCACGGCTTCCCCTTTTTCATGGGCGCCCGGCATTCTCCCCCACGCCCTCTAGACTCAAACCGTGTCTTGCAAAGCGAGAACCGCCAATGAAAAACGATGACCTGCGGGCCGAACGCGACGACCCTGAACATTACCTGCCCCGCTCGCAGAAACGCGAAAAAAGCCTGGTGCTGCAGATTGCCCTGGGCGTATTCCTCGGGGGCCTGGCGTTGTGGCTGGTGCAACTGGCGGCCAATGCGCTGATGGCCAGGCTGATGCTTGGCACCTTGACCTTCGGTGGCTGAGGGCAGCGTCTGCATACCGGAAGAAAAATTCGCCTTTTTTCTTCAAGCGCTTGACTTCCCTTTTTGAATCAGTAAGATACGGCGCATTCCGCGATAGCTCAGTTGGTAGAGCAAGTGACTGTTAATCACTGGGTCCCTGGTTCGAGTCCAGGTCGTGGAGCCATCTTCCAAGACTGATTTGCCACGCAATCCCCGAAGAGCGCCCTGCTCCCCCGGCAAATCGGCTCAAGCAATACCCCCTTATATATCTCCTGCGCATGCCAGCCAGGCATGCGGCCAAGCTATTCATATATCCCTGAAAACCCCATGCACATGCCTGGTTGCTTTGGCGCAAGGGCCTGACGTAGGCTGTGCGCCTCTTTTTCCAACCAGTCAGACAATGATGTCCGTGCCAGCACAGTTAGCGTGCAGTTCTTCCTCGATCTCCCCTTCGGCCAGCCTGGCCGTTGCCCAGCATGACTGCGCGATCAATCGTCGGCGTCGCAGCGTGCTGTTCGCCTTTACCTTCTCTCCGCCCCAAGGCCTGCGCTGACCGCGACCGCCCCGGCACCCGTAACCCCCGCGATCCGAACCTGGCGCAAGCGACCTGAAAACAACTTGCTTGCCCCAAGGCCTGCGCGCGCCACCAGGGTTCGTCCGGCAATCGTTTGCACCGCCGCCGGCGTCACGACGCATGACTGCGCCTCTTTACTTCATCTAGGCACCTGGAAATCCGGGTGCAGGTCTTGAGCAATGAACAAAGCCTTGTTAGCCGCCCTGATACTGGGCATCTCCATCGTCGGCCTGAGCATCGGCTCCAGCGTGCCGATCCTGGCCCTGCGCCTGTACCAGGCCGGCGCCTCCAACAACCAGATCGGCCTCATGTCGGCCCTGCCCGCCGCCGGCATGATGCTCTCGGCCTTCCTGGTCAACGTCCTGTGCCAACGCCTGACCCGCCGCCAGATCTACCTGCTGTGCTTCAGCCTCTGCGCCCTGAGCGTGGCCGCCCTGGAGTTGCCGGGCCTTGATCTCTACAGCCTGGGCCTGGCGCGTATCGGCATGGGCCTGGGCGCCGGGCTGATCATCATCCTCGGGGAAACCTGGGTCAATGAAATGGCCGAAGACAGCAGCCGTGGGCGCCTGGTGGCGGTCTATACCACCTGCTTCACCTTTTTCCAGCTGCTGGGACCGGGCCTGGTGTCGGTACTGGGCACCGAAGGGCCGGCCGTACTGGGCATCGTCACCATCGGTTATGCGCTGGCCATCGCCGTGGTCTGGCTGACCCTGCCCCGGGAAGATGCCCCGAGCCCCCACGCCGAAAGCCGGACCTTCTCGGTACTGGGCTTCATCCGCGTCGCCCCGGCACTGTGCGTGGGCATCCTGTTCTTCGCCTTCTTCGACAGCATGGTGCTCTCGCTATTCCCGGTCTATGCCGCCGACCATGGCTACAGCATCCAGCTCGCCGCCCTGATGGTGACCGTCATTCTCCTGGGCGACACGGCGTTCCAATTCCCCCTGGGCTGGATCTCGGACAAGCTCGGACGCCCCGGTATCTACCTGGGATGCGGCATCATCTCGCTGCTGATCGGCCTGGGCCTGCCGGTGTTGATGCAAACCCCCGGCCTGCTCTGGCCGAGCCTGGTGATCCTCGGGGCCGCGGCGGGCGGCATCTACACCCTGGCGATCGTCCTGATCGGGCAGTCCTTCAGCGGCCCGGACCTGGTCACCGCCAACGCCAGCGCCGGCCTGCTCTGGGGCATCGGCAGCCTGCTCGGACCGCTGCTCAGCGGCGCGGCCATGAGCGGCGGCAGCTACGGCCTGCCCCTGACCCTATCGGCAGCCGCCGCCATCGTGGTGCTGTTCGCCCTGTCCCTGGTGCGCCAGGGCCAGTTCAAGGTCGCACAATAAGCATCTGCGGGGCGCGGCCAGTGATCATTCACAGGTCGCGTCTTTGTCATTACCATCACCCCTCCCTCCCCGCCCATGGACACCTTTGCGATGGACCGAACCCTGCGCCTCCTGCCGCTGTGCGGCCTGCTGTTGCCTTTATCCCTGCCAGCCCTGGCCGAACCTGCGGTGGACTGCGCCGCCCTGGGCGAAAAAGCCTCCCGGGAAGCCGGCGACTATCGCCCGCCCCTGGAGGCCAAGGTGATCGGCACCGGGCGCCTGCATTTTCACAGCGCCCCGCACGCGGCCTGCATGGACAAGAAGCTGTTCGTGATTCCCGGCGATGGCCTGACGGTGTACGCCGCCACCGAGGACGGTTGGGCCCAGGTCATGTACATCGCCAAGGATGGGGAGGACTACAGCGGCTGGGTCGAGGAGCAGCGCCTGAAACTGGGAGGGCACTACGGCGGCGCCCAACTGCCGGCCGACGCCAGCGCCCTGATCCAGCGCCACGAGGAATGCCAGCACTTCGCCGGCGAAGAGCCTTATGACGCCGAGCGCCGGGCCGAGCTTGAAAAGGCGGTGAAGGAGAGCTGCACCGGCGTGGATCGCCAACTGGCGACACTGCGCCAGCAATACAAGGACGACCCCGAGGTCCTCCAGGCCCTGGCGCCCCTGGAGAACCTGGAATAAGCAAAAACCGGCGCCTGGGCGCCGGTCGTCAGTAACCACGGAGCCACTCAATGGGTGGTTTCGACGCTGCCACGAACATGGCTGGGTGGCGTCGCTTCGCCTTCTGCCGCGACCGCCGGACCATCGGCCAGCAGCGGTACTTCCTTGCCCTCGGCATCATGCAGCTTGCCCCCGCTGAAATAGTCCCCCTCCCGCAGGCCGGCGATGTCCTGGAAACGCAGGCTGCGCTCGGTACCGGCGACGAACACCGACTGCTGGTCCGAGTTGCCAGTGGTGAAATGGTTGAACGCCAGGTTCAGCAGGATCGCCATGATCGCCGAGGAACTGATGCCCGAGTGGAATATCGTTGCGAACCAGCTGGGGAAATGATCATAGAAGCTCGGTGCGGCAATGGGGATCATGCCGAAACCGATGGAGGTAGCGACGATGATCAGGTTCATATTGTTGCGGTAGTCGACCTTGGACAAGGTTCGGATACCGCTGGCGGCCACGGTGCCGAACAGCACGATGCCGGCCCCGCCAAGCACCGAGGTCGGTACGGCGGCGATGACCCGCCCCATGAACGGCAACAGGCCGAGGATCACCAGGAACAGGCCACCAGTGGCCACCACGAAGCGACTCTTGATCCCGGTGACCGCTACCAGCCCGACGTTCTGGGCGAAGGCGCTCTGGGTGAAGGAGCCGAAGATCGGCGCGATCATGCTTGACAGCATGTCGGCCCGCAGGCCATTGCCCAGGCGCTTGGAGTCGACCTTGGTATGGATGATCTCCCCTACCGCGAGGATATCCGCCGAGGTTTCCACCAGGGTCACCATGACCACGATGCACATCGACAGGATCGCCGCGAGATGGAAGGTCGGCATGCCGAAATGGAACGGCGTGGGCAAGCCGAACATCGGCCCCTGGGTCACTCCGGAAAAGTCAGCCATGCCCAGGAACACCGCGACCACGGTGCCGATGACCATCGCCAGGAGAATCGAGAGTCGAGAGATCGCCGCACTGCCGACCTTGCTCAGCAGCAGCACCAGGACCAGGGTGACGGCAGCCAGGCCGATGTTCGACATGCTGCCAAAATCCGCCGAACGGCTATTGCCGCCCATGGCCCAACGCGCCGCCACGGGCATCAGCGTCAGGCCGATGGTGGTGATGACGATACCGGTGACCAGGGGCGGGAAGAACTTGGTGATGCGGGAAAACACCGGGGTGATCAGCAGCCCGATCAGGGACGCGGCGATCACCGCGCCGAGCACCGACTGGAAACCACCCTCGCCGCCACTGGTCACGATCGCCACCATGGTCGACACACCCGCGAAGGACACCCCCTGCACCAACGGCAGGCGGCAGCCGAAGAACGGTACCCCCAGGGTCTGCAGCAACGTGGCCAGCCCCCCGGCGAACAACGAGGCGGCGACCAGCAGGCCGATTTCCGCCGGCGCCAGGCCGGCAGCCTGGCCGATGATCAGCGGCACCGCGACGATGCCGCCATACATGGTCAGCACGTGTTGCAGGCCGTAGGCCATATTCGCGCCAACACCCAAGTTTTCGTCTTCGGGCCGCTGCTGTGAAACCTGAGGGGTAGTCATGGTTTGGGGTTCCCTGTTTTTGTTATGCGCACACTGTATGCAACATCAAAGAGAACTGTCCATAGAATTGTATACAGTTTATCCGCCAACTTTCCGGCGTCTTCGGCTCGCAAAACCATCGCCCAGGCTGCTGCTCGCGATCCTGTCGATGCCCCGGCCACACCGGGAAAAAGCCGTTGCAGAGCCCTCGCATCAGGGCCACCGAAACCCTGGGCAAGCAAAGTCATGGACTGGCCAGCCTCATCTGGCGGCTCAATAAAAAAGGGCCGATCCGACAAACGAATCAGCCCTTGGGCGCGATCGACCAACCCCTGAGGCAACGGCATCTGGATTCTGTACACAGTCGCGGCACATCACAGCGCGACGCCAGGTGCTGCTCAGCCCTGCGTCATGCGGGTACGACTTCGGCTTGCAGCAGTCGCTCCAGCACCTGCGGCAGATCTGGATGGTCCGGCAGGCGCAAGGCGAACTCCCCCTGCAGCAGACTCTTCAGTTCCTCGACCTCGGTGATCTGGCGGCGCTCGCTGGGCTGGCCCATGCGATGCAGGGCGTAGCTCTGGTTGTGCAGGGTATGGCGTACTCCCGGGCCGATCCGCGCCACCATCAGTTGGCCGAGAAACGGCGAGGCCGGATGAGTGGAGACGTACCAATTGCCCATTTCGTAATCCACTTCGCCCTGCACCTGAAGGTCGAACACGTACATCGCGCGCCATTCATCAGCGACCTTGGCCCGCAGGATGTAGCTGGCGTCACGCCGGATGATGCGATAGGGCTCATGGGGCGTGGCCTGCTCCTGCTCGGTATCGAGCAGCAAGGGCGCGGTCGGCACCATGCCGCCGAAACCCACATCGACGATATAGCGCCGGCCATCGAGTTGCAGCAGCGTCAGGCGATGACTGCGAGGCGTGAGCGCATCTTCCGGTCCCCCCATCACTACCCGTCCGGTGATGCCCCGGACCTCGTAGCCCAAGTGCTGCAGCAGCACCAGGAAGAGCTGATTGAGCTCATAGCAGTAGCCGCCGCGCCCGTCCTGCAAGATCTTGCGCTCCACCGCCGCCAGGTCGATGGGTACCGGTGCATGCAGCAAGGTCGAGAGACTCTCGAAAGTGAACCGGCAGACATGGCGCAGCTGCAGCTCCTGCAGGGTTTCCAGGGTGGGCGCTGGCGCTCGGTCGTAGCCGAGACGGTGCAGGTAGAGGTCGAAGTTCATCAGGTGCGGCTGGCTCATGCACGGGTCCTTGATATGAGTGTCGCGCAGGGCTCCGGCAATCCGCGTGCCGATCCACTCGAGCAACGCCAGCCCCTGCATGTCGGGTTTATGTATAAGCCAGAACAGACACGGATCGACAATCGATTCGGCTGATATTTTTTATCGCATTGGTCCCGGATTGGCCCTTGCCAAGCCGTGTCCGGGGTCTTGTAATAGCCGACCGCCCAGCCCAGACCTGGAGAATCCCCCGCCATGCACCCACTGGAAGGCCCGCGGATCATCCTGCGCCCCCTGCAAGAGAGCGACGCCGACGCCCTGGTCGAAGCGGCCCGGGACGGCGAACTGTGGAACCTGCCCTTTACCGTGGTGCCCTCACCCAGCACGGTCGGCCACTATCTGGCCAGCGCCCTGGAGGGCCGCGCCGCCGGCAGCGTGCAGCCCTTCGCCACCCTGCTGCGCGCCACCGGCCAGGTCATCGGCTGCACACGGTTCTGGAAGATCGACCGGCACAACCGCAAGCTGGAAATCGGCAGTACCTGGATCGCCAGCCGCTGGCAGCGCAGCTTCGTCAATACCGAAGCCAAGTACCTGATGCTGCGCCATGCCTTCGAGGACATGGCCTGCGTGCGGGTGCAGTTCACCACCGACGAGATCAACCACAAGTCCCGCGCGGCGATCCTGCGCCTGGGCGCACAGCAGGAGGGCATAGTGCGCCACGAACGCATCATGCCCGATGGCCGCAAGCGCAACTCCGTGCGCTTCAGCATCATTGACGACGAATGGCCGGCGGTACGCCAGCACCTGGAGCAGTTGCTCGAGCGATCCGCCACCCACTGACTACCGGCAATCAACTACAAGGATGCAGTCATGCCCACCACCCTCACCTTTCGCCATGCTCGCCACGAGGACGCCCTGTGCCTCGGCGGCCTGGCCACCCAGGTCTTCTTCGATACCTACGCCCTGGATGGCATGCGTGCCGACCTGGCCGAGGAGGCCCTGAACGTCTACGCGCCGGAGCAGTTCCGCCAACGCCTGGCCGATCCCCGGCGAATCCTGCTGCTGGCCGAACGCGAGGGGCACCTGCAGGGGTTCGCCGAGCTCGCCGCCAGCGGCACCCGCCCGCCCCTGGAACAACTGGCCGACGGCATGGAACTGGTGCGCTTGTACGTCCAGCGCCATGCCCAGCGCCAAGGCATCGGCCAGGCCCTGCTGCGCCAGGCGGAAAACCTCGCCCGGGGACGTGGCGCCAGCTGCCTGTGGCTCTGTGCCTGGGAGGGCAACCAGCCGGCCCTGGCCTTCTACCTGGCCCAGGGCTATGACGCGGTGGGTGTCACGAGCTATGAGTTCGGCGGCAATAGCTATGGCAACCAGGTGTTCTGCAAGGCCTGGTAAGGCTCAGCGATCGGAACGCTGCAGTGGCTGGGCGGACAACGCCGAGACCCGGTTGCGCCCCGTGGCCTTGGCCTGATAAAGCGCCGCATCCGCCCGCTCGATGAACACCTCGGTACTGTCGCGGCCGCTGGGCACGAAGGCATAGCAACCCAGGCTGACCGTCACGCAACCGGCCGCCGAACCGCTATGGGGAATGTTGTGCGCCATGACGCTCTGGCGGATCTGCTCGGCCATGGCCACCGCGCCGTGGATATCGGTGTCGGGCAGCAACACCGCGAACTCCTCGCCACCGTAGCGCACCGCGAGGTCGGCCTGGCGCTGGCAGCAGGCTTGCAGCGCCTGGGCCACCTGCGTCAGGCAGTGGTCGCCGGCAACGTGGCCGTAGGTGTCGTTGTAGCGCTTGAAGTAATCGATATCGACCATGATCAGGGCCAGCGGACTACTCTGCCGGGCCCCTCGGCCGAACTCGATCACCAGGGCCCGCTCGAACAAACGCCTGTTGGCCAGGCCGGTCAGGCTGTCATGGGTGGCGATCACCTCCAGCGCCTCTTGTGCCTCGCGCAAGTCGGCCTCGATCCGTTCGTTGTTGCGCACCTGGTTGACGAAGACCCAGCCGAACAACCCGACTCCCAGCAACACCAGGGCGACGATGGCCGTCGACTGGTAGGCCGAGGCATACCAGCCCTTGAGAATCGAATCCTTGGAATTGGCGGCGGCCACCACCAACGGGTACGCCTGCAACTGGCGATAGCCATACAGGCGCGGCACTCCATCGACGATCGAGGTGATCATGGCATTGCCTGCCGGGGCTTCGGGCAGGTATTTGGAAAAGATCTCGCCCCGGGACAGCGAAGCCCCGACCTGGCGAGCCTCGAATGGCCGCCGGGCGATCAGGGTGCCATCGGAGAGCGCGAGGAACATCGCCCCCTGCTCGTCGATATTGAAGCTTTTGAAGAACTGGTCGAAGTAGGTCAGCTTGATGCCGGCCATCAACACGCCCTGGAAGTTCCCAGCCTCGTCGTTGATGCGGCGGGAAATCGGGATGATCCATTCGCCATTGGCACGACTGCGGATCGCCGGGCTGATATGGGCCTGCAACGAAGCGTTCTGCTGGTGGAAACGGAAGTAGTCACGATCGGCCACGTCCTTGCCATGGGGTGAATCGTTGAAAGAGCTGACTACCCACTGGCCCTGCCGGTCATAGAGGAATACCCCGCTGAGCTGACTCAGGGCCAGCACCCGCCGGGCGAAGATCTTCTGCAACTGCTGACGTTGCTCCGCCCCCTCGCCCAGCGCCTCGATCCATTCGCAGAGGCTCATCAGCACCAGGTCGGCCTCCATGAAGGTGTCTTCAGCCTGCTGGGCCATGGCCTGGGTCAGGTTGGTGGAGTTGACCTCGGCCTGGGCCAGGTCATGGCGCCACGACTGCTCCAGCTGCAAGTACAGCAAGCCGCACAGGCAGAGGAAAACCATGGAGATGAAACCTACCGCCGCCTTGAGCAAGGGCAGGCGTTTCAAGGTGCCACCTGGGGCATTTACATCGTATATGGGGACAGGCAATGGGTCGTCCTGACGGGAAAAGGCGTGATTTGCGACGCAAATCCCTTTGTTGTTGTCTTGGCCGGCCCGGACACCGACATTGCGCACAGCCTCGGTGCCAGACACGCGACAACCGGCTGGGAGGCGAGCGGACCGGCACATCGAGGGTTATCGGCAGCACCGGGCAATGCCTGAAGCATAGAACGCCATGGCAGTATTTCCGACATGCGTCTTGGCCGATGGTCGCTGGGGTGGCGCAGTATCACACAACGTCCCCCATCCAATGCAGTCCTCCAAAACCAATCGGACACAAACTGACCGACCAGCCAAACAGCCACAGTCTGGAGATTTTTGCTGATGGCTCTTTACTAGCATTCCCTTTATCAGAAAGAATCATTTCCCCACCTTCGATGTGGGAAATTCTGGTCTATAAACAATTCCAAAAATAACTGTACCGAACCCAACACATCGACCCATTTCCCCGCACCGCCTGATCGGGCAAATCGCGATGCTGGAATAGTTGACCGCCAAGGAGTGGAAGTTGACCAGGGGCATCACACTCGAGCGTTTCAGTTTCCGGCCCATGAGCCAGCAGCGGCTATGGCTCCTGATCGACCATCGCGCCATATCCGATTTGGGGGTATGCGCCCATGCGCACTGACCTGGCGATCAGGACCCAGGGCCTGGGTAAGTGCTACCAGATCTACGACCATCCCAGGGATCGCCTGCTGCAGATACTGTTACCCAACGGCAGGCAGCGTTGTCGCTCGTTCTGGGCGGTCAAGGATGTCTCGCTGGAGGTGCGCAAAGGTGAGAGCCTGGGCATCATCGGCCGCAACGGCAGCGGTAAATCGACCCTGCTGCAATTGATCTGCGGAACCACCGCCTCGTCCTCTGGCAGCGTGACCCGCCACGGACGAATCGCCGCCCTGCTGGAGCTGGGGTCGGGGTTCAACCCGGAGTTCACTGGCCGCGAGAATGTCTATCTCAACGCTGCGGTGTTGGGCCTCACTCGCGAGGAAACAGAAGCGCGCTTCGAAGAGATAGGGGCCTTCGCCAACATTGGCGAGTTCATCGACCAACCTACCAAGACCTATTCCAGCGGCATGCTGGTGCGCCTGGCGTTCGCCGTCTCGGTGTGCGTCGAACCGGACATCCTGATCGTCGACGAGGCGCTGGCCGTCGGCGATGCCTCGTTCCAGTTCAAGTGCCTGGAACGTCTCGAACGCCTGACCCACCAGGGCACCACGCTGTTGTTCGTGTCCCACGACATGAGCATGGTCAAGCGCTTCTGCAACCGGGTCCTGTACCTGCGCAACGGCGAAGTCCGGGCCAGTGGTGCACCTGAGGAAATGGCCGAACTCTATTTGCTGGATATGCGCGACGAGCAGCGACGCTGGGCCAGTGATGGTGCGATTCAGATCACCAGCAAACCTGCACTCGCCCAAGACCAGGGCATCGCCTTCGGTACCCACGAAGGCCAGATCGCTTCGGCGCTGTTCAGTGCCACGGGGACCTCATACTGCAGCTTTGTCCATGGCGACCCGGTGGAGATCGAGGTCCAGGCCCTGGTCAGCGACCAGGTCGCACGTCCCAATCTCAGCCTGACTGTGCAGGAGGCACGGCTGCTGGTGGTCGCAGGAGCCAATGTGGCCTTGGCATGCCAGGCCCCGCAGCAAGGCTGGTGCAGCACCAGCACACGCTTGAAATTTGCCGCCAACCTGGCGCCCGGGCGCTATCACGTCACCCTCAAGCTGATGAATGGGGAAACCGAGGAGACGTCCCAACTGATCGAAAAACAGGTCGCGCCCCTGGCCTTCGATATCTTGCCGGGGGACAAGCATTTTCTCGGCCTCGTCGACCTGGATATCCGAACGGTCGAGCCGGAGCAGCCGAATATCGCCGGAGCAGCCCCCCGCCCAGCGGATAAACCTTGGCGGGTAGCGATCCTCGGCACCTTCGATGTTGCCAACTACGGCGACCTGCTGTTCCCCATCATCGCCGAGCGCGAACTGCAGTCGCGCCTGGGGGCAGTGCAACTGCGTCCCTTCTCTTATCACCAACGCCGCACCCCGCAGTGGCCCTACGACGTGACTTCAGTAAGCGAGCTGCCCGAGGTGGTGGACTCCCTGGATGGGGTGTTGATCGGCGGCGGCTTCATCGTTCGCTTCGACAAGTTGGTGGCCGTCGGCTACTACCCGCCAACCCCGCAGATCCACCACCCCACCGGCTACTGGCTGTCCCCTGCCCTGCTGGCCCTGCAACACGATGTGCCGCTGATCTGGAATGCCCCGGGCATGCATTGCAACGAGATCCCGTCCTGGGCCCGACCGCTGCTCCAACTGTCCCTTGAGCTCAGTCCCCATGTACGGGTACGCGACGCCCTGTCCCGGGAAGCCTTGTCGGCACTTAGCGAACAGGCGCAGGTCGAGGTGCTGCCGGATACCGCCTTCGGCCTGGCCAATCTCGTCGACCTGCAACAGCCCTCGGCCGAGTACCGCCAATTGTGCAAACAGGCAGGCCTGGGCCGTCGATACCTGGTGGTGCACACGATCGCCGGCCTGGAGAACTTCCTGCAATTGTGGAAAACCCAAGGCACCGACCTGGAGCAGTGGCAACTCTTGCTGCTGCCCATAGGTCCGGTGCTGGGCGACCATGAATCGATCCTTGGCGACGACCTGCCGCGAGCGGTGACCCTGCCCTACTGGCCAGAGCCACTGTTGCTGGCGGAAATTCTCGGACATGCCGAAGGCGTGATCGGCCACAGCTATCACCTGGCGATCAGCGCCCTGGCTTTCGGTGTCCCCATCTTCTGTTCGGCCAATCTGCACACGGGCAAGTACACCGCCCTGCTCGACTACCAAGGCATCTACCCGCTGCCGAACGGCGAGCCCATCGCCCTGGAGTGGTTCCTCGAACGCCTGCGACGCCGGTCCCCCTGCCCTCGCCTGGAAGCGGCCAGGGAGCAGCTGCGCGAACACTGGGACAGGGTCGCCGAGCTGATCCGTCAAGGTCGCCGTCCTACCCGCCAATGGATGAACCGGCTCTGGCAAGACCTGCCCAACCTGCTGGAAGGTCAACAACAGGACTGGCGTGAGGAGTGCCTGCGCCAGCGCGCCGAACTCGATGAGCTGCGCCGGCAAATGCGACAGTTGCAACAGTTTCAGGAATGACAATGGCCCGCCACGGACCAGTCCCACGTCGAATGGGACTGGCCGTGGCCCCGGCTCCTTGCGTGGCACCGCAACACTGCGTCGCACATGACATGGATTCAAGGAGGAAGAACATGCTGCTGGACCTGAAGATGCTCGCCCACCAACCGTTGCACCAGCAGCCCTTTCGCTGGGGCCGGATCGATGGCCTGTACTCGGCCGATGATGCCGCCACGCTGGCGGCCAGCTACCCCCACGATGCGTTCAAGCGGGTATACGGCTATGGCGGGGAAAAGGACTACGAATACCAGGCAAGACAACTGGTGGAGCTGGGTACCGGACGTATAGTCCACGCCCAGGGCCTGAGTCCGAGCTGGTTGCAACTGGCCACCGAACTGACCCGGCCAGCCTATCGCCTGGCCTTGTCGATGCTGGCCGACATGGACCTGCGTACGGCGCCGATGGAGGTCAACGTCTTCCATTACGGCCCCCAGGCTTGCCTGGGTCCACACCTGGACCTGGACGACAAGCTGGTGACCCACATTCTCTACTTCAACGATACGTGGAACGTCGAGGATGGCGGTTGCCTGAACATTCTGCGCTCGGCGGACCCGCAAGACGTCGTCGCGGTAATCCCGCCACTGGTGGGCAGCTCGGCGCTCCTGGTAAGGGGCCAAAGCTCATGGCATGCGGTCTCGCCGGTGGTGGACAGTTGCCGGACCTCGCGACGCAGCATGACCGTGACCTTCTACCGACCCGGGTCGCAGAGCTCCATGTGGCCAGCGGATGACCAGACGCCCCTGCACACCTATGTGAGCCAGCATGAATAAGCCAGGATCGTCGCCAGTGCCAGCACAAGAACATGTCCAGGCGATCGTCGAGCGCGATGCCGCCCTGGCACATATCGAGCATATGCGGCGCTCGCGCTCCTGGCGCCTGACCCGCCCACTGCGGATGCTCCTGCAACTGCTGCGTCACGGGGCCGTCGGCAGTGGCAGCGAATATCCGCTCCCCATCGCGCCAGCCCCACGGTTGCTGCCAACCAGGCCTGCGCTCGAACCCTTGCCACCCCCTGTTGACGCGCAACCGACGACGCCGGACAGCCAGGGGCCATTCGACCTGCTGTGCTTTGCCAATATCGACTGGTCAGCCAGGTTCCAGCGCCCCCAGCAGTTGATGACGCAGTTCGCCGCCCATGGCTACCGGGTGTTCTATATCGTCCTGGCCCCCACGCCGGGACAGCCATATCAGGTACGGGAAGTGGCTCCGAGAGTCTACGAGGTGCACCTGCGCGGGCACTCATCCCAGGATCCCTACGCCACCTGCATCACCTCGGGCAACCTGCGCAGCAACCTCGAGGCCTTGCAGGACCTGGTCGCCGACTTCCGAATCAAGACTGCCGTGTCGGTGGTCCACCTGCCCTACTGGACTCGCCTGGCCTTGCACCTGCGTCAGGAGCGAGGCTGGCTGGTGCAGTACGACTGCATGGACGAATGGCAAGATTTCCCGAACATCGGCGCCCCGTTGCTGGCCGAGGAACAAGTGCTGGTGGAACAAGCCGACCTGGTCACCGTCACCGCTTCGGTGCTGTATGACAAATGGGCCAGCCGCTGCCACCGGTGCGTGCTAGTGCGCAACGGCGTGGACTTCGAATTCTTCGCCCGCCATTGCACGCCCAATGCCTTGCTCGCCGATCTGCCAGGGCCGGTGATTGGTTTCTATGGCGCACTGGCCGAATGGGTCGACCTGGAACTGATCGCGGCCATCGCCCGGCAACGGCCAAAATGGAACCTGGTGCTGGTCGGCGATGTATTCGTCAACGACCTCGCCGGCCTCGAGCGACTGCCCAACGTACACCTGACTGGGCGCCAGCCCTACACCCAGATGCCGCAGTACCTGTATCGGTTCGACGTCTGCATCATTCCGTTCCGCCTGTACAACGTGACCCATGCCGTGGATCCGGTGAAATTCTACGAATTCATCAGCGCCGGCAAGCCGGTAGTCTCTGTGCCGCTCCTGGAAATGCAGCTCTACGCGCCCTACCTGTACTTCGCCGAAGGAGCTCCAGGCTTCGTGACCCAGATCGAAAAGGCCCTGGAGGAAACCGACCCCCAGCGCTGGGAGCGACGCATCGAACTGGCCAGGGCCAACGACTGGCGGCACCGCTTCGAGGGCACCCGCGACGCGCTGGTGGCCCTGTATCCGAAGGTCTCGGTGGTGGTCGTCACCTACAACAATGTCCAGCTGACCCGAGGCTGTGTCGACAGCCTGCTGGATAACAGCGCCTATCCCAACCTCGAACTGATCATCGTCGACAACGCCTCCAGTGATGACACCCGTAACTATCTGCGCTACCTGGCCCGTACCGAGCCGCGGGTGAACATCGTGCTCAACCCGCGCAATCTCGGCTTCGCTGCCGCCAACAACCAAGGACTGCGGCGCGCCCAAGGCGATTACCTGGTACTGCTCAACAACGACACCGTAGTCCCCAGGGGTTGGCTGACGCCCCTGCTGCGCCACCTGGCCGACCCCGGGATCGGCCTGGTGGGGCCCACCACCAATGCGGTGGGCAACGAAGCCAAGGTCCGGATCGACTACCAGCGACTCGATGGCCTGGAAGATTTCGCCGACCGCCGCGCAAGCCAGTATCACGGGCGTTGCTTCGATATCCCGATGCTCGCCATGTTCTGCGTGGCATTGCGCCGCGAGGTGCTGGAGCAGGTGGGCTGGCTCGACGAGACCTTCGGCATCGGCATGTTCGAGGACGATGACTACAGCCGCCGGGTACAGACAGCGGGTTGGCGCACCGTATGCGCCGAGGACGCCTTCATCCATCACTACGGCCAGGCCTCGTTCAAGGCCCTGATCCCGACCGGCGAGTACCAGCGCTTGTGGGACAGGAACCAGGCCTATTTCGAAAGCAAGTGGGGCACCTGGAAGCCTCACAGCCCACGACACCGGGAAATGGAAGCGGACGCTCCGAAATCAAGGATCACCGACTGAACCCATCAATCGGCTCCAATCAGAACAAGAGGCCAAGCGTGCTGAAGAACATCATCAACAAACTCAGTGGACCGGTCGCGCCCTCCTCCACCGCTGTGGACAACGAAACCGAAGAGCAGCGGCGCAAGGCCCGGACCGCTGAACACTGGTCCCGGAACCAGGCTGGCTCGGACCCGTTTTCCGCAGACGTCTACTGGCGTGCGGTGCCGGCCATCCAGCGACGCCACCAGCAGAAGGCTACCGCAGGCAGCGGCCATGATTATTGGGTGTCCTACTGCCTGGACACCTTTTTCGGCGACCGCCTGCCCGTGGCCCGCATGCTCAGTGTCGGCTGCGGTACCGGGGACCTGGAGCGCGACCTGTACAACCTCAAGGCATTCCAGCACTGCGACGCCTTGGACATCGCGCCCGCGGCCCTGGACACCGCCAGGGCCCAAGCGGCATTCCTGGGCGCCGGGAGCATCGACTACCAGTTGCTCGATGTCGAGCGTACGGAGCTACCCAGCGCCCATTACGACGCGGTCTGGTTCAACGGCTCGATGCACCACATCCGTGAACTGGAAAGCGTCTGCGCCAATGTTCGCCAGGCGCTGAAGCCCGACGGCTGGCTGTTTCTCAACGAGTACGTCGGCGCCAATCACTTCGCCTTCGACGAAACCCAGTGCGCGGCCATCAGCCATGCCTTCGCCCTGATTCCGCCCTCGATGCGGTATTCCTTCGTCCAGGGTTCCTATGGCCAGGTGCAAAACCAGGTGCCACTGCCCGATCCACTGGAGGTGGTGAAGGTCGACCCTTCGGAAGCCGTGCGTTCCCAGGACATCCTGCGGGTGGTCCAGGAGCATTTCGATATCCGTGCCTTCAACCCTTGTGGCGGCACCCTGCTGCAATTCTTGCTGCATGGCATTGCCGGTAACTTCCGGGATGACGATCCGCAGGCAATGCGGATCCTGCAAATGCTCTTCGACATCGAGGACGGCTTGATCGAATCGGGCACGCTGCACAGCGATTTCGTGATCGCCGCCGCGACTCCGAAACCCTGGGACACCAGCCGTTGAGATCGTCCGTGACGAGAGCCTGGTAATGAGCCAACCCACAGCCGAGCTGCTCAAGCACCTGCGCAGTGCCTACCAGCGCTTGCCGCTACCGACGCCGGCCAAGGCCCTGGTTCGACGCTTGTACCGTAGCGCCTGGCTGCCAGCCTGGCGCGCGCTGCGCCGCTACCAGCAGGCAAACCGGCCGTTCGTCCCGGCGCCAGGCGTGGTACCGGCAGCACCGACGCAATTGCCCGACTATCTGGTGTGGGGCGCCATCGACTGGGATTTGCGTTATCAACGCCCACAACAGTTGGCACATGGCCTGAGCCTTGCAGGGCGGCGGGTGTTCTATATCGCAGCCAGCCTGGAAGACGACCTGCGTGATGGCTTCAGCGTACGCTCCCTGGATCGCCAGGGCCGGCTGTTCGAGGTACGGCTGTTCGCCTGCAAGGCGCCGGTGATCTACCAGGCCCCGCCCGATGCCGGGACGATCCGGCAGCTGTGCCGCAGCCTGGGTGAGTTCCTCGGCTGGGTGGACGCACCAAGGGTGGTTTCGCTGGTCCAGCACCCGTTCTGGTTTCCGGTAGCCAGGCTGCTGCCCAACAATCGCCTGGTCTATGACTGCATGGACCATCATCAGGGCTTCGGCAACAACGCCCTTGGATTACTGCCACTGGAGCGGCAACTGCTGGACGAAGCGCAGCTGACCCTGTTCGCCTCGGCGTGGCTCGCGCAACACTGGAAGCAACAGTGTCCGACCCTTGCCGATAGCCCACAGGCCCTGCTACGCAACGCTGCCGACTTCGAGTATTTCTCCAAGGCTCCCCGTCACTGCCACCGGGACCCAAGCGGCCGCAAGGTGATCGGTTATTACGGGGCGCTGGCCGAGTGGTTCGACGTGCAACTGGTATCGACCATCGCCCAGGCCTTCGCCGATTGCACGGTGCTGTTGATCGGCGCAGACACGGCAAAGGTCGGCTCACGACTGCGCAGCCACGCCAATGTCAGGCTGGCCGGCGAAATCCCCTATGCACAACTGTCCGCCTATCTGCATGCGTTCGACGTGTGCATCCTGCCATTTCGGATCCAGGCGCTGACCCTGGCCACCAACCCGGTGAAGGTCTATGAGTACCTGAGCGCAGGCAAGCCGGTAGTCGCGGTGGACCTGCCCGAACTGCATGAATTTACCCCTTTGGTGAGAATCGCCGGGGATGCGCAGTCCTTCATCACCGCCATCGCCCAAGCCCTGGACGAGCCCGAACCGGCCGAGGCGGCTCGGCAACGCCAGGACTTCGCCCGGCAACAGACCTGGAACCACAGAGTACGAGCGCTGCTGGCCCTGGCCGAGAGGTCCCCGCCACAACCGTTGATCAGCGTGATCGTGGTGACGTGCAATAACCTCGCCTTCACCCGTGACTGCCTGGCCAGCCTGGACGCCGATCCTTCGGGCCGGGAACTGGAGCTCATCGTCGTCGACAATGCCTCCAGCGATGGCAGCGTCGAGTTCCTGCGACAGTGGGCCGCCAGCGGCGGGCACCAGCTGATCCTCAATACCAGAAACCTGGGCTTCGCCGCCGCCAACAACCTGGGCCTGGCCAAAGCCCGGGGCGAGTACCTGGCACTGCTCAATAACGATACCCAGGTCACCTGCGGCTGGGCCCAGAGCCTGCGCCGGCACCTGCAACGCAATCCCGGGGTTGGCCTGGTCGGGCCGGTGACCAACAACATCGGCAACGAGGCCAGGATCGACATCGGCTACCGGACCCTCGGGCACATGCCTGCTCGTGCTCGACAATACACCTGGCGCCACATCGGCCAATTGGTGCCCTGCGCTACCCTGGGTTTCTTCGCCGTGATGCTGTCGCGCTCGACCTACCTGCGCGTTGGCCCGCTGGACGAGGCCTTCGGACTGGGATTCTTCGAAGATGACGATTATTGCCGGCGGGTGGAGCAGATCGGGTTGTCTTGTGCTTTCGCCGAGGACGTGTTCATCCACCACCACCTGTCCGCGTCGTTCGATCGGATGCCCGAAGGCCAACGCCAGCAACTGTTCAATCGCAACAAGGCGCTTTACGAAGCCAAGTGGGAACGCTCCTGGCTACCCCATGTGTCCCGGGAGAAATCATGAGGCTGGTCTACCTTTCGCCCGTCAGTTGGCACAGTTTTGCCCAGCGTCCCCATGAACTGGTCCGCCAATTTCACGCGGCGACCCAGGCCCAGGTGCTATGGATCGAACCTTATCCCACACGCCTGCCGGGAATCAGCGACCTGTTCGGCCAACGCCCGCCCCAAGGGCCGCATGAGCCGCAGCCCGCCTGGCTGACACTGGCCAGTCCGCGGGCCCTGCCGATAGAGCCGCTGCCCGGATCGGGTTGGTTGAACAGCCTGCTCTGGCGCGATCTGGTGCGCCAGGTGCGAGATTTCGCCCAGGGCACCACGCTGCTGGGTATAGGCAAGCCCTCCAGGCTGGCCCTGCAGTTGTTGCGCGAGCCGGTTTTCGACAGCAGCTTCTACGATGTCATGGATAACGTACCGGCCTTCTACCGCGGCTGGTCGCGCCGTACCATGCGCCGCCACCAACATGAAACCGCCCGGGCCGTGGACATCACCCTGGCTTCCTGCTCGGCTTTGCAGCGCTATTGGCAAGGACAAAGGGTCCACACGCAATTGCTGCTCAATGCCTGCGCCACCGAACGCTTGCCAGCCCTGGGGCTGCGTCGCTCCGGTAGCGCTGTGGCTGCGCCCGTATTCGGTTATGTCGGAACCCTGGCCAAATGGTTCGACTGGGATTTCGTGCAGGCTCTGGCGCTGGCCTTTCCTGATGCCGAAGTACGTTTGATCGGCCCTCGATATGGCGCTGCGCCAACCTCCCTGGCGACCAACATCCGTCTTTTGCCGGCGCTGTCCCACGCCGATGCGCTGCAAGCCATGACCGAATTCGCTGTCGGGCTGATCCCCTTCAAGCGCAACGATCTCACTCGCTTCGTCGATCCGATCAAGTATTACGAGTACCGGGCGCTGGGTTTGCCGGTGGTCAGCAGTGCATTCGGAGAAATGACCAGCCGCCGGGATGTTTCGGGAGTATTCCTCTGCGAAAATACAGCGGATATTCCCTGGCTCATGGAGCAGGCACTGGCCTTTCGCGAACCACTGGACGATACCCTGCTGTTTCGAGAAGCCAATTCATGGACGAAACGCTTCGAACTGGCGCACCCGGCGATCTGCAGTGAGCGAGGCTGGTCCTGGCCAAGGCACCGTCGTGACCAGGCATGGTGAAGGCTGGTATCGATTGTAGATGGGGGAAGACCTACCAGCGCTTGTAACGCTCGCCCAAGCCCTTGCGCAGGCAAGGCAAGGCGAAACGCGCCCAGGCACCGGAGCTGCCAGGCGCGAATGGACTGGCGATACGGCGCTCTCTGCAAAGCTGGCTGACTGGGCTCGGAGCACGTGCCCAGGGCTGATACTTCTGGGCGATGCGTATCGGAACTAGAGCTTGCGATCCTGGCAATCGATCACACTGGCGTCGGTGATGATGTTCTTGCTGTCGGTATACAGGGTGATGCTGCAGAAGTAGTCCAGCACGGTCTGGTTCTCGTAGTACCCCGTCTTGCGATAGACGGCCTCGCTGCTCACCGGCATCACACCGCTGACACCCTGGCCGCCGACACCAACCAAGGTCTCGCGCTGGCCGACATACTCGGTACCGGTCTGTACGAACACCTTGTCGGGCCCCAAGTGGGTCTGCACCCGGTTCCAGGCATAGAAACCACCACTGCCGTAGGATGAAGGCCCCATGCCCTGGTCGGGTTTGCCGAACAACTCGAAGGCTTTCTTGGCCGGTTGGCCAATCAACCGTTGCGCGGCGAGCTTGACCTCATTGTCCTGGTTGCTGGTTTTGCCAGGCACGGCGCAGGCCGTAAGAGCCAGGACGGCGATGGCGAGGCTGGCGAGCTTGATCGAAGGCATGACATTCACTCCATGTGCATGTGGCGTAGGGGGAAAACCTCGGAACTTTGGCTCAGCCACAACGCCGCGTCCATGCTAGCCAATTGCCGTTAGCGTATATCGAGGATGGGCTTGATCGCTTGTCCGTTGCCAGCGCCTGTCTGGATCGCGGGTCTTCGGGGAATGAACGTGCATGGGGTATTTTGTCGAACCGCTCAACACCAAGGAAATCCATGTTCAGCTCGCTCATAGCAAATGGTAAGCCAGCAACGCCTGATGGCCCGGAGCTGATCGCCCCCTGGTGGAGCTTCACCAAGACAGCCCTGGCGGCGACCGCCCTGTCGTTGGTGCGTGACGGGCTGTTGCAGCTGGACGCCCCTGTTCCCGAGCGAGCCTTCACATTACGCCAGCTACTGCGACATGAAGCAGGTCTGGCCGACTATGGCGAGCTGGCGGAGTATCACGCCGCCGTGGCCAACAATGAACCAGCTTGGCCAGCGGCGGAAATGCTGCAACGCCTTGACGGGGCTCGACTCCGATACGCTCCGGGCACCCATTGGCGATACTCGAACCTTGGCTATCTGTTGGTGGGCAGGCTGATTGAGCGGGTGACCGACCTTGAACTGGGCGATGCGGTGACTCAACGCGTACTGGCGCCCCTGGGAGTGACGAATGTCCGTTTCGCTAAAACAGCAGCGGACCTACAGGCAACGGCAGCAGGAAACACGTCGAACTATGACCCCGCCTGGGTCTATCACGGCCTGCTGATCGGGCCGATTTCGCAAGCGGCGCTATTGTTGGATCGCTTGCTCTGCGGGCAGCTGTTCTCAGCGAACCTGCTTCAGGAAATGCAGACAGTTCGAACATTGGGCGGCCCGATTCCAGGGCGACCATGGATCGAGGCCGGCTATGGCCTGGGTCTTATGCAGGGCTCAATCGAGGGCGGTTTCTTGCTTGGCGGGCACACAGGCTGCGGACCAGGCAGCGTGATCGCGGTTTATCGAATCGGCGATGGCAACACATCGGCTTGCTGCGCCGCTTTTGCAGCAGGCGCCAGCGAAGGCACGGTAGAAACCCTGGTGGCTGAACGACTGGTACAGGTCCTACGACGAGAGTGCTGAATCGAAGCCTGTGCAGCTTGCTTGCCTGCGTATCCGGGCCTGGACAAGCTGTTTACAGGCGAAGACCTGGCTCTCTTGGTAAACTTGCAGTCCATTTCGTTTGATGCGGATCCGAGCGGTATAGCTCAGCTTCCCATCTGCCAGTTTTCTTGCCCGGATAGTCGCCATATCCGACGTGCTACGTACCAGCCCCTGAAGGGGTTCTCGTACTGCAGAACGCCAAGAAACGCCCCAAAACACACCGGAAACACGTAGAGCAAAATGGTCCAGAATTCAGCTACAACCCCAGTAAACTCAAGCCCTACGCTGTCCCGGCGGTTTAGCGTTGCACCGATGATGGATTGGAAACATAAAATAAAAAATCCGTTACTTTTCAATTAGTTAAAATTAACTAAATATTTTCTATAGCAAAAATCAAGCAAAGCTTGGAATGGAGCAATGATTGGGCAAATTTTGATAGAGGCCCCCAATCACCGAATCACTGGACCAGGGCCAAGGGCTCATCAGGTCCAATATTCTGCCCCTCCCCTTTAGATACCTTCCTGATCGAATCCTTGTAGTTATATACCCTACCCACCTGCGGGAGAGTTTCGCCCATCTCTATCATCGCCCCAGTTCGATTTCATTGAGTAGGTCATAGCATTTTTCCCTCACTGCGGCTAAATTCAACCCTGACTATAAAAAAAGGCCAGGGAAGACTATGCAGCCATCAATTCAATCACTATCTATCCGGATGCTACATAACTATTTAGATATAGACCTGTCATTCAATGAAGGGCTAAATGTCATATATGGAAAAAATGGCAAAGGAAAAACCACTGTCCTTCACATTATCGCCAATATTCTAGAGTTAGATTTTTCCAGATTTGCTCACATCAAATTTGAATCCATCTCAGTTACTAGCTCTACGGGTGACACCTTACACATTGCACAGGATAATACGAATTCAATTTACGTAGTCTTCAACGACAGCCTCATGGGCGCAGAGATTGATTCAATGTATCCTATACTGAGCCAAGTCGAAGAAGAAACTATTAGGACGGCGTTTGGAGGGCGACCAGTATACTTGCCTGCATACCGAGCCATTCTCGAAAAGGTCAAATCTACCAGTCAATACGAAACTTCACGTAACAGGGATTACGACATCATAAGAAAAAATGAACTCTCAGAAATTAGCAAAGAGAACTTTTCTTATATCCGAAGTCGTGACGAACAACGCGCCAACATGGTCGCCTTCAAAACTTTGCAATGCCGCGATTGGTTCGGCCCATTCGTTCCTGTCATCCGGTATCCAGGCCTAGCCGAAGTAGTAGATAGCATCAGTGAAGAATACAGCGAAGCGCAGATGAGCTCCTCTAGAGCCCAGAGCCAAATGCTGAACTCTATTTTCATTGGCGTATTCCACTCTATCACTTCAAAAGATGAAACACCAGGGGACGGAGAAGTTGAGCCATTACTTGAGCGAGTTAAAACAGCGCTCGATGACTCACAAACTGATTCAAGACTGTATTCAGCTACAGCGGCCCAACAACTTGCCAATGCAGTACGCCAAGCAAAGTTCGCTGGCGATGAAGACAACGACGCTACTAAGCGCGTATTGAAGTTGTACGCCGACATGCTGGAACGACTTAAACATGAGAACCAAATAGCATTCAGAAAGCTTCGGAACTTTGAAAACGCTGTTAATAAATTTCTTGATGGAAAACAACTGGAAATCTCACCAGCATATGCACACAACAATAAAAGATGGCGCGACTATGCTTTCATACGAACGTCGCAAAACAACACTTACCCATTAACCGTATTATCTTCTGGCGAACGACAAATCCTGACCATGCTTTTCTCTGCTAGCCGGATGAGCACAGCGTCAACTGGGATTTTTCTAATTGACGAACCAGAACTATCACTCCATATCGATTGGCAACGAATCATACTTGCGAACCTGGAGCAGCAGGCAGCAAGCCGCCAAATCATCGCTTGCACACATTCTCCTGAGGTGGGCGCGGATCATCCTGACGCAGTTCATATTTTTACGCCAACCATTAACTCAACACCCCAAGTTCTAGAAGACGACGAGTCATACTTGGAACAACTATCATGAGTAATTACTCCAGCATATCGTCCTACCTTTTGGCCGTAAAACTCAGATCCAACAAAACAATCTTGGTCGAGGGAGTAAGTGATAAAAAAGTATTATCCCACTACATACTCAAAAAAAACCACACCGATAACATACCAGTTAATTATTGTATCGATGACGCCTCACTTATAGATGATAAAAACCTCGGAGCGATAGGCGCAAAAGAAAAAATACAATGCATCGCTGGTAGGTCAAGTTCCGATAATTTTCGATGCCTAGTCGACAGAGAATGGGACGGATTCAACAGTGCAAGCTTTGAGTACAACGCAATCACAGCACCTAACAACACTTTTATTACCAAGGGCCATTCAATTGAAAACTATTGGTTCACATCCACCTCATTTATTGAATTCATCATCCACACTCACCACTCAAATGTAACAGCAATCTACCTACAAAAGATCAATGACCTCTACATTAATATTTTACATTTTGCTGCTGCGTACTCCCTGGCCTGCAGAAACTTGTCTATCGTCGCGCGCGCAACTGACATGATTTCTCACGAAAACATCCTCCTAACTGGAAACAAATTCCACGCGAGCACATGCATTGATCAAAAAATCTTATCGCGCGGCATCTCTTGCACTCTTTCCGACACGATAAACAATCTACTCCCACAAACGGCGAACCTCGAAATAAATAAACTACAATGGATTTGCCACGGCCACCTTGGAGAACAAGCAATTAGATCTTGCATCGGTAAACTTGCTCAATTGGAGGGATACAATCCTGAGACAATCAACTCCATAGAGTTCGGCTATAAAGTAGAAAAGCTCAAGTTGGATTCGCATCACATCACAGCGCTCCCCGAAGAAGTTTCTGACCCACTTAACAAAGTTCTTGATTGGGTACGACAATAGAACTTGGAGCTCTAATATTTTCTATGCTTAGTCATACGCCGATTGTGCTCGAGCACTAAAGCCAAAAAGCCCTATAGCCCTGAAGAACAAGGGCTGTAGGGCTTTTTAGACGCGGCTGGATATGGGGTTGCTTAGCATTGATTAACGTACAGATTGGCTCATTTTTGGCCCTCTGCACCCTCAGTTGCAGGACACTTTCCAAAGCTGATCAAGCTTCGTCGTGTAGCTCTGGCTCATCATCTGCCGCCGCATACCCCAATCGGGGTTGGTAGGGACGCTGGCGGCCCGGAGTGTACCCCTTCCCCATCGATTGTTGATTTGGTCCAGGACCTTCATCACCTTGTCGGTTTCCGATGGTTGCGCCACGGCAAAGAGATCGTCGGTGTATTCGCCTGGCTGGCATAGATTCAGCAACAAGACCTCGGCCTTACTGTATTTGAAGCCCGGCCTGAAGACGCGGTCCAGTGCTTCCACAGCCATTTTCGTCATGAGCCGGACATCATTGGTTGGATACGGCAGCTCTACCAGGACACCGTTTGCATACTTGGCTTCCTCGGGGTTGAACATGCCCGTACGAATGCTGACGCGGATTTTCTTACACAGTGAATTCTGAGCCCGCAATTTCTCCGAGGCTCGCATCATGTATGTGGCAACCGCCTCTTTGATTGGAGCCAACTCGGTTAGCCGCTTCCCAAACATCCGGCTACAGCAGATCTCATGTTTCGGCGGATCTGGCTCGTCCAGCTCCAGGCAAGGCGTGCCCGCCAGTTCCCGTGCCGTCTTCTCGATCACGACACTGAAATTTTTGCGCAACGTCCACGGGTCGGCCTTGGCCAGGTCCATAGCAGACTTGATTCCCATCCCATCCAGATGGGCCTTCATCCGCCGACCGATACCCCACACCTCGGCGACATCAGTGTTTCGCAACACCCAATCCCGCTTAGCTGGGTCGGTGATGTCTACGACGCCTCCAGTGTGCGCTTGTAGGCGCTTTGCAGTGTGATTTGCCAGCTTAGCCAAGGTCTTGGTACGGGCAATACCGACCCCAACCGGTATGCCAGTGCAGCGCAACACCCGAGCCCGGATTTGGCGGCCGAACTGCTCAAGGTTGTTGATCCCCGTGAGATCTGCGAAAGCTTCATCGATGCTGTACACCTCGACTGCCGGCACCATCGATTCGATCAGCGACATCACCCGCTCGCTCATGTCACCGTAGAGGGTATAGTTCGAAGAAAACGCCACAATGCCGTGCTGCTTGAGCTTGTGCTTGATCTGAAAGTACGGCTCGCCCATTTTTACGTGGGGCTTCGCGTCATAACTGCGAGCGATCACGCACCCGTCATTGTTTGATAGAACGACGATAGGAACCCTGGCCAGGTCAGGGCGAAAGACACGTTCGCAACTTGCATAGAAGCTGTTGCAGTCGATCAACGCGAAGACAGGCGTGGCTTTAGACATGGCTGCGCACGCTACCAATGATCACGCCCCAGATCGACAGCTCGTCCCCCTCCAGGATGTACCGCGGGGGGTACTTGGGGTTCTCAGACAGCAAGACGACATCCTTTCCCCTGATAGATAGCCGCTTGCAGACTGGGTCATTGTTCAAGAGGGCCACGACGATGTGGCCATGCGCCGGCTCAATTGAGCGATCTACGACGGCCAGATCTCCATCGAAGATACCGGCACCCTGCATGCTCTCCCCGGTGATCGACACCAGGTAAACGTGTGGCGCACGAATGTTCAGGACTTCATCGAGAGAAATATGGGCTTCGATGTGATCTGCCGCCGGTGATGGAAACCCAGCGGGCACATGAAAGAGGCAGAGAGGCAGCTTTAGGCCGCCCTCCGCAATGGGGCCTTCGATTGTGAAACTCATGACGCACGACTTCCAAAACTGTACGAATATACAGTTAAATGGACCAATTGGTTACCGTCAATTGCGCCTCAGTACATTCTGACAGGCGGAATCCCGCCAGCCGATCCTAGACCCCTCCTCGATGTCTACAGTTCAGGAACCAGCTGAGTGGCAGCGATGCAATCGGCATTGGGAGGTGCAGATGTGTGGACGATTTGTACAGTACGAGGGAATGGCGATTTTCATCGAGGAGCTGAGTCCGCAGCGCGAGCTTTTTAGCGGCTACGACGCGCAGCCTATCAATCGATTCAACGTAGCCCCATCGACCCGAGTACAGATACTGCATGGGGCAAAGGATGGGCTGCATATCGACGCGGTGCGCTGGGGATGGGCGCCCTTCTGGGCGGTTGGGAAACGGCCAGCCCCTATCAACGCCCGAGTAGAGACGGTGACGACAGGGAAGTTCTTCAAACAGCTTTGGCCAAGTGGGCGCGCGATTGTGCCCAGCGAAGGATGGTTCGAGTGGGTGAAAGACCAGGCCGATCCGAAGAAGAAGCAGCCCTACTTCATCAGGCTGAAAAGCCAACGACCTATGTTTTTTGCAGCTCTGGCCCAGGTGCACCCAGGCATTGACCCACATGATGGCGATGGATTCGTGATCATCACGGCAGCCAGTGACCAGGGCATGGTCGATATTCATGATCGCCGGCCTTTAGTCCTTTCTCCTGAGCATGCGAACGAATGGCTAGACCCAAACCTACCTATGAACCGGGCAGAGGAGATTGCCAAGGATCTCTGTCGACATACGAATGAATTTGAGTGGTTCCCAGTGAGCAGCTTGGTCGGAAACGTCAAGCACCAGAGCCCAGATCTAATCAAGCCTACTGAGCGTTTCATTTAGTCGCCACTTCATTTACTCGCTACTTTATTCACTAGCTACTTCATTTACTAGCAACACCACATCGTTATTTACTCATTTACTTAATTAATTATTTATTCAGTAGCAACACCTCAACCTATAGCACTGCATCGTTATGTCGTTATGTCGCCGCGCGAACCCTAGTCAACTCCAATAAACTAATACCCCTTGACCAAGAGCAATAATCGCAATTAGTCTAAATAGAACGCACCGATACCAGGCACAGAAACCAAAAACTTTGGAAGAGCTCTCCTGCGCCAAATAAAAGCTATTAAACCGGCGAAAGAAGCCACTCTTCCGCCTCGCTAACAAAAAAATCTTAGACCTCACACTTAACCTGTTCCCCAAAACCAACGAGAGCAACCTATGAAACTAATCGCCTTGATAATTGCAGCTTGTAATGTGCTGGAAGCCCTTCACAAGCTTTGGGAAATACTCAAGTCCTAGTCATGGCCATGATTTTCATCACGCTCTTTGGAGGTTGTAATTTTCCTCACGTAGCCCTGACACGCGGCCAACGCGATCATTCCTTGGTCGCCGTCTGCGGTGATGGCGACAATTCGTTGAGCAGCCGCTGGGTCAAGTTCGGCTCGCGCCGCTCCATGAACCAGGCCGCCGGCGCCGGCGGTGGTTGGCACCCCACAGCCACCACCCGTGGCGGTGGCGTTGAGTAGGACTGACAGCCGCAACTCAGCAGTAGCAAGCCGGTCACGCAAACGAGCTTGGTTCGATTGAGCATCGCGCAATTCCTTGTAGTGGGTTTCGTCATTCGCTTGCAGGCGATCCTCGAGCGTACGGCGGGTGTCTTGCTGTTCACCCTGCCAGTTGATTACCGCCGTAGCGGCCTGCTCGCGGTCGGTGCTGTACGCCTCGGCCTGTTCTGCCAGGGCCTTGCCGTAGGCGTTGGCCTGCCACGTCCACGCCAGCCAACCGCCCAGGGCGAGCCCCAGCACCAGGGCTAGGGCTGGCAACAACCAGCCCGGGGCCTTCACGCCAACACCTTAAGGGCACGCTCATACAGCGCTTGGCGATCCGCCATGCCGTTGGTGCCGCCGTTGATGCGCTTGGTGATGGTGAGAAAGTCGCCCTTGTCGGCCAGAGTGTTCAGGCCGGCCTTCTGCCAGAACCAGCCCGCCGACAGCGCTGCATAGACCGGGCTTTCCAGCAGCTCAGGGGTATTGAGCAATCGCGAGTCGCCGAACAGCGCTTCGCTACAGGCTTCATAGTTCGCCCGGCCCGTGACCTGAATCAGCCCCCTGCCTCGGTACTTCTGGCCGTCGCCGTCCGCCTCGGGTGTGTTGCCCAGACGCTTGGCCAGACTGCCGGTATCGTACTTGCTCAAGTACTGATTACTGCCCAGCTCGCGCAGGTACAGAAGCTGACCGGACTCGTGGCCGATCTGCGCCAGGAACGCGGCAATGCGCAGCCGGGTAATGATCGCGTACTTACTCATAGCCGCGTTGAGGGCAGGAACAAAAACGCCGGCTTTGGCGCCGGCGTTGGGGAGGATTTGCAGCAACTGCTGCGCTGTGATCGTCATGCGTGGTTTCTCCAGTGGTGATGGGGGTTTAAAGCTGCTCGACCCTGAGCGGCTTGGTGGCTTTCTTTTTCTTGCCCTTGGCTTTCGCCTTGCCCTTCTTGCCGCCGTTGCATTCGACGGTGGTACTCCAGCCCGATTGGGTAAACACCTGCTCGACCGAGTCGACCAGGTATTCACCATCGAGCCCGACCTTGAAGCCCTGGGCGTAAATCATGCGTTCGGCGAACAGGTCGGTACGCCCTGGCATCTCGAGGCGCACGCCGGCGGTGCTGCGGTTGAATGCCGCGAGCCGGGCTTTCGCGGCCTGCTCTGCGGCGGATTTGTTGGGGTAGATATGGCGGTCGGTGTGCACCGGGGGCAGGCCGTCCGGAGAGTCGTCGTTGCCCAGGTCGACCACCCGCAGCTTGCCGCTCTTCTTGTCCTGGTGCTTGGTCTGCACCGCTTTATGCGTGCTGCGATCGCCAAGCCGGAACTGGTAGCGGCTCACGTCGCGGCGGGTGATGGTGACAATGCCCAAGGCCTTGCCGGTGGCGCTCAGGCCCTCCTGGCGCGGTAGCACCAGCAGCTTGCCGTCGGCCACCTTGGCCGTGCAGTCGTACTGCTTGGCCAGGCGGGTGATGAAGTTAAAGTCGGACTCGTTGAGCTGGTCGACCCGTGGCACCTTGGTTGTGACCGGGCACACGGGCGTCCAGCCGTTGCGGGCGGCAATGTCACGCACGATCTGTTGCAACGGCACATCCTCCCAGCTGCCGCTGCGAGTGGTCTTGCCGCTACCGCGCATGTCGCTGGCCTTGCCGCGTATCTCAATGGTGTCCGGCGGACCGCTGACCACCACTTCATCCACGGTATAGCGCCCGAGCCGGGCCAGGGCCTGGCCGCTGTAGCCCATGAACACCTCGATAGTGGCGCCGCGGCTGGGCAGCGCCACGGCCTGGGCCCGGTCATCGATGCGCAATTCAAACTCGTCCGATTCCATGCCCGGCTTGTCCGACGTGCGCAAGGTCACCAGGCGGTCATTGATCAGCGCTGTGATGTCATGGCCATCCGCTACAATTCGAAAAACAGGCGTCATGCAATATAGTCCCTCCAATGTAATGAAGTCACCGGGACCTCGGAGCCCCAGCGTGTTAGGAAGAAAGAAAGCAATGAAAAGGATTGTTGGGATAACGCTTTGCCTGGTGGCCGCCTACTTCGTACAAGCCGAGCACAAGTTACGAGTCATGAACCTTGGCGACGATCCCCCACCCAGCGCCGGGTCCATTGAACGCGGAAAGCAATACGTGGCCGCCCAAGATGAGGTAGCGAAAATTAAGCCCGAGGAAGCTCGCGAATTCCTTAAGCGCCTCAATGAGACGGTAGAACATGGCCAGACTCTCGCGCTGACAGGAGCCATGAACAACCAGCAAGCAAGCGAACAGGCACTTGCGCTGAAAAGGCTACAAGACGAAAGCGACCGCTACGGGGCTCTCTTTACGCCCTACGCAAAATGCCGCACAGCTGCTATAGACGCAGCATCCTCTTGGCAAGGCATGATTCTTAAGGATGCTCGACGGTACTCCGAAAACTACGCCGCCTACCAAGTGGCCGCACGGCAATGCGCTAACGCAGCGGACTAATCCCATAGCAGCACCTGAGCATCGACCGCCGCCGGCAGATCCGGCAGCACGATCAGGACCCCAGCCCGGAACGGCTGGGGTTCATCGCCCAGCCCTTGGTTGGCATCCAGCACCGCCTCCACACTCCCGTTCAGGTGACCGTAGAACTGATAGCAAATCGTGTCGAGCAGATCCCCGCTAGACGTTCTGCATGTCGTCGCCATAGCTCACGAACTCCAATGAAAAGCCCTGTTTGCGCGGCACGCCGCCGGCCAGCAGGTGGCTCTGTTCTTCCTCAAGGCTGGTCAAGCACCAGGTGCCCAGGACCTCGCCGTAACCGGTGGTGAGGCTCAGCGGCTGGAGCCGCCGGCCAATGCTGCGCAGCTTCTGCAACTGGCCGAGGCCGGCCTTGAAGCCAGGGAACACCGCGCCCTTGAGGGTGATCTTGTCGTCCCCCTGCCCCACCGCCTGCTGGGCAATGCTGCGGGTCAGGCGTTCCTGGCCCGCCCAGCGAAACGCCGTCTGCCGGCGCAGTTCATCGAAGGCGGCCGTGTCCAGGTTGAAGTAGTAGGGCTGTGCCCCCGGGCGTAGCGGGTGAATGATCAGCAGGTGCGGGAACGGCTTCACTGCGGCCGCCGCCGGCATGCCCAGACCACCCAGGGCACCGCTAGGGAAGATGCTGCCCAGGGCCGGGCTGACCTGGCCGCCGATCCGGTTGATCGCAGCCCCCGCCCGGGCCGTCTGCTCCTGCAAACTGCCCAGGCGCTGCTGGATCTGCCCCGCAGCAGACACGGCCTGGCTGTAGCCGGCGGCGACCTGGCCCACGACCGATTGCGCAGCCGTGATGCCGCGCAAGGTCCGTTGCAACTTCGCGCCGATCTCCGGGCCCACGAACGGCACATTCTCCAGCTCGGATGCCGCACCGGTGATATCGCCGATGGCCCCGTTCAACGGAGTCAACATGCCGTCTGCGCTGGTGCGCCCGACCTCCCCGGCGGCAACCAGGGACTGGAGCCCCGATTGCAGCTGTTCCATGTAAGCCATGGGATCTCCTAAACATGTGGTTCATCCGACAGTTGCCGAGCCGCAGCCTGGCGGCTGTATTCGTCGAACATCCGCCGCAGGTGCGGCTCCATCTCCCGCGCCAGCTGGGCCGGGTCCTTGACGCCCCCCTGCACCTGAACTTGCAGGCTGGGTGCGAAGGAAAACTGCTGATCGACCTTCGGTGGGGCCGGCTTCACCAACTCAGGCGCCTTGAGCAGTGCCGCCGTTGCGACTGGCGACTCTGTCCCCGCCATCGAGCGCACCACCTGGCCCAGCGGCTTGGCGGACTCCGGCGCCTTGAGCATCAGCGGCGCCGGGCCTGTCTTGAAGGACCTGGCGATATCGCCCAGGACCGGTGGGATGTTCTTGCCGGCATCGCGCATCATCAGCGGGCCGGCGTCCGGCAGTCGCTTAAGCGAGTCGTCACCACCGAACAGCGCTTTCCCGGCTTTTGCGCCCAAGGCATCACCGCCCCAATAGCCGAGGGCGCCACCCACCGCGGCCCCTACAGCCCCGCCGATGGCCGTGCCGAGCCCTGGCACAATCGAGCCAATGGCAGCCCCAGCCGCCAGCCCCGCCTTGGTGCCGAGCATGGCGCCCGCCAGACCACCAGCAGCACCGCCGTAGCCTTCGGCTTTTTCGTCCTGGGTCTTGGCATTCTGGTAGGTGTCCGCAACCTTGATTCCGGCACCCAGCGCCGACAGCACACCGCCGCCTTTCACCCAGGGCGACATGCCCTTGACCAGGCCGCCGACGCTCTTCAATGCCGAAACGCCCAGGCTGGTGGCGCCCTTCAATGCCGCGCCACCGAGCCGCGCCGTGCGACCCAGCACGCCGGGCCGGATCGCAGAGCGCAACGCACGCCCGGCCCGGCCGAGCCGGCCGCGTACGCCGCCAGCGCCCTTGCCACCCCTGGCGCCTTTACCGCCCTTCTTGTCCCGGCCGCCGTCGAAGTCGTAATCACCGCCCAGTCCGCCGGCGTTGGTGACGAACACCCGTTGGATCACATTCGGGTTGCCCATCAGTGAGCCCCGGGCAACGTTGAACAGCCCCTTCCCCATCTTGAACATGCTGAATGCTGAACCCAGGGCGACCAATGCCGCACCTACACCCACCACCCCGGCGACCACACCCGGCATCTTTTCCGTGAGCCCGGTCAACGACATGGCCACCGTTCGAACACCCTTGGCCACCGCATCCGTTGCCGGGCGCAGCGCATCACCCACCGCACGCATGCCGTCGTTAATGGCCTGGACGGTTTCGGTCCAAAGCTGAGCAGACGTCTCGCGCCGTTCGGTCAGGTTCTGATCAAGGATGCCCTTGCCGTTAAGCGAGTTCTTTTTCTGCTGCTCGTACAGCTCCCGGTTCTGCGAGTAGGCCAGCAGGGCCATCTTGACTTGCATGTCAGCGAACAGGTTGCCGGTACGCAACGACTCCTCCAGCGCGATCAACTGCGCCTTGGCCGCCTCCGGATCGGCTTCCTTGCTGATTTTGGCCTGGGCTTCCTGCATCTTCGCGGCCTTCGCTGGGTCCGTCGCCTTGATGTAGCGCATCGCCAGCTCAAAGGTGGATTCGAAAGTCGACATCCCCTTCTGGATACCCGTGTTCAAAGACGCTTGGTAATCAATGCCCACATCCTTGTAGGCCTTGACTACATCTTCCGCACCCGATTTGGACATCCAGTTCATCAGGTTGTTGGCCGCCTCGTCCGCACTGCCGGCGGTCTTCATCTGCACTTGCAGCATCGACCCCAACTGCACAACGGCATCCATGCCAAACAACTGGGTGTTACCCATGTTGGCCAGCAGCTTGGGGAACCAGCGCGCCATGTCGGAGGCCTCGAAGCTGCCCGACTGGCCCTGCACGGCGATAGCCTCCAGCGCCTTTTCCATGATTTTCGGATCGTTGATCTTGGCGTTCTGCTGCAACGCAAAAATCATCTTCGCCGTCTCTTCACCACCCGAGCCCTGCCCGACCGCGAACTTTGCAGCGAGCGGCGCATAGGACAGCGCCTTGTCCAGCTCCAGGCCGGCAGCCACTAACTGGTTAACCAGGTCCGCCACATCGTTGCGGCCCATGCCGGTCTGCTGGGACGTCTCGATGATCGTCCGTGTCATCTGCTGCTCTTCAGGCTTGTTCGCAATGCCTGCCTTGATCGCGATATCCCGAATGATTGCCTGGTAATCGGCACTGATCTTGGTCGGGATGGCTACAGCCGCAGCGCCGGCCACGGCGTGGCCAATGCTCGACTTGAAGCCCTCCTTGCCTTGCTTGATCTGTTGGTGCCCCTTGAGCTGCAAATCTGCGCCCTTGGCCACTCGGCCTAGGGCCTGATACTCCTGGCGCAGCTTGCCGACCTGGACGCCCTGCTTTTGCAAGCTAGACAGGTTGCGCTCCAGCTTGCTCAGCAGACCGGCCGCCGAGGCAGCGCCGCTGTCGTGGGCCCGCTTCCATTCGTCCCGCAGGCGCATGGTTTCGCCAATGGTGCTTTTCAGCACCTTGGCCTTGCTGCCCTGCTCCTCAAGCTTCTTGATGCGGTTTTCAACGGTCTTGAAGGCCGCGCCGACTGTTGCACTCACGGCGCCGCCGATCACAAGCCCCAACGCGATATTGCGTGCCATCTGGTCCCCCTACACGCGTAAGGCTCAATCCGTGAGCCACCAGACCATGTCGCTAAAGCGCATGGTCATGATCTCCTCGGCGGAAAAATGCAGCTCGCTGGCGAGCCGCTTTGCCGCCATCTTCAACACCGCCGGGTCAAAGTTCGTCGTCT
Source organism: Pseudomonas sp. B6(2017) (assembly GCF_002112765.1). Lineage (NCBI taxonomy): Bacteria > Pseudomonadati > Pseudomonadota > Gammaproteobacteria > Pseudomonadales > Pseudomonadaceae > Pseudomonas > Pseudomonas sp. B6(2017). The sequence goes on from NZ_NEIQ01000022.1 coordinate 111,291, forward strand.
TGCACCAGGCGAAAATAGCCGGCCTGCAAACGCTGGTAGTCCTTAAGGGTCATGCCCTCCAGGTCCTTGCTGCCGACCTGGGCCAGGCTGGCGAACAGCGCCAGCTCGCGTTGTTCGTCATCACCGCCGGCGGCGGTGTTCGCTGCGCGCACGTCGCGCACGGTGGGGGCCCGCAGGGTGACCTTGTCGCACTGCACACCGTTCAACTCGACAGCCTTGGTCAGGGTCACCACCACGCTATCGATAGCCAGATTCATCCAGGCAGGGTTTTTCTTTGCTTGAGTCATGTTGCGAAGTCTCCTTACAGGCCCAGGGCCGAACGTTGGGCGGCGAGCTGGTCGACACCGTTGATCACGCGTTTCATGCCCAGGGCATCGATCTCGTAGATCAGGCGCCCGTCGACCTCCAGCTTGTAGTAGGTCAAGGCCACGTTGTGCTTGATCTCGGCCTTATCGCCCGCCTTCCAGTCGCCCATGTCGATCTCTTTCAGCATGCCGCGAAGGGTCACGATCACCGCCGTGGTCTTGCCCTTGAGGCCCTTGAAGGCGCCACGGAACACGCCGTTGAAAGCCGTCCCGTCAGACAGGCCGAACATGCGCAGCGACTCGCGCCGCACGCCGGTGGTGGTGAAGCCGGCCTCTTGTTTCTCCATGCCCATGTCCAGCTCCACCGGAAGATCCATACCGCCAACCCGGTGTTCTTCGGTCTTGAGCGTGAGCTTGGGCAGGGTCAGGCTCGGCACGTCGCCTTGAAAGCTGATGCCATCGACGAACAGGTTCATGTTCGCCAGGGTTTCGGGAATCATTGCCATT